>DATMIG010000423.1:0-6911 GCA_035554335.1 Burkholderiales bacterium | reverse complement strand
CGAGGTGGAGCCGGGCCCCGACTGCAAGGCGGCGAACGCCGAGGCGGTGCGAGCGATCATTGCGGACCCGGCGCAGCACCTCGGTGCCGACGAGCTGCCCTGCGCGGTCGCGGCCGCGACGCCGGAGGAGCTAGCGGTCATCTGGACCGCGTTCGATGCCGCGCTCAGCCAGCCGAACGCGCCGTTCCTGCAATCGATCGCCTACGCCCTGAAAGAACGCGCCGGGCCCGAGCCTCTCATGCAGAAGCTGGCCGCGATCCTCAAGTCGCATCCACGCTGCGTTGCTCGTGCTTTGTGGGCCGGCACGTGGGCAAGCGCAGACGAAGCGCGGAGCGTGCTCGACTCGCCGTGCTGGCGCCTGCAGGCCGCGGCCCTCGACCGGCTGAAAGCGCTCGGCGTCGCAGCGCCCGCATCGGTATCGAGGCCGCAGTTTCTGAATTCGGGGTCAGGGCGCTAATACACCCAAACCCGATGCCCGGCGAAAAACGCCTAGCGCTTGCCTGGATGTATCTCGTTCCAGGCCGCTTCCTGCTGCTGGAACGATTGGGCGATGCGCACGCGCTGCTGGCTCGGAAGAAGAAACGGCAGCCAGCCGAGCGAAGGGTGGCGGAAGGAGATCAGCGTGCCGCCGGAGAACTCGTGCAGCGCGGTGCGGAAGACCGGATCGTGCAGCACCTGCGCCGCCGGCGGCGGGTCCTCGGCCACCGCCGGGGTCATTTCCTCGCGGATCTGCGCCAGCGCGTTCATCAGCGCGTCGATGTGCTCGGCGCGCCATTCTTCGCGACCGGGCAGGCTGAAGCGCGCGCGCGATTTCGCTTCGTCCTGCCACTCGACGTGGATGAGGAACATGCCGCAAAATTTTCCACCCTCCCCGCCACCGGTCAATCGCTGAAACCATGACACGACTGCTCGCACTCCTCGCCTTGTGCTGCTCGCCGGCGTGGGCCCAGGTCTATCCGTCGAAGCCGCTCACGCTGATCATCCCCTTCCCGCCCGGCGGCTCGACCGACATCGTCGGACGCATCGCCGCGGACGGCATGGCGCGCGAGCTCGGCCAGCCGATCGTGGTCGACAACCGCGGCGGCGCGGGCGGCGCGATCGGCGCCAAGGCGATCGCCGACGCGGCACCGGACGGCTATACGCTCGGCGTGGCGACCGTCTCGACGCACGTCGTCAATCCGGTGGTGCAGAAGGACCTGCGCTACGACCCGCTCGCGAGCTTCACGCTGATCAGCCAGATCGCCGCCGTGCCGAACGTGGTCTCGGTGCATCCGTCGGTGCCGGCGAAGACGCTGGCGCAACTGGTCGACTACGCGCGCCGCAATCCCGGCAAGCTGAACTACGGCACGCCTGGGATCGGCAGCCTCGCGCATCTCCTCGGCGAGACCTTCAAGTACTCGGCGAAAGTAGACATCACGCACGTGCCCTATCGCGGCGCGGGACCGGCGCTCAACGATACGCTCGCCGGCCAGGTCCAGGTGTTCTTCGACAACCTGCCTTCCTCGCTTCCGCACATCCAGAGCGGCAAGCTGCGCGCGCTCGCGGTCTCGAGCGAGAAGCGCGTCCCGGCGCTTCCCGACGTCCCCACCTTTGCGGAGGCCGGCTACCCGCTGGTCAACGATCCGTCATGGTTCGGCCTGATCGCCCCCGCGCACCTGCCGCCGGAGATCCTGTCGCGCGTCCACGCCGCCCTGGTCGCCGCGCTCAGGCAGCCGGAAGTGCAGAAGCGGCTCGAAGCGGCCGCCGCCCATCCGGTCGGCAACTCGCCGCAGGCCTTCCGAAGGATCGTTTCCGACGCGCTCGCGAATACGCGCAAGGTGGCGAGCGAAGCGAAGCTCAAGTTCGAATGAAGCTCTACTGCACGCCGGGCTCGCCGTACGCGCGCATGGCGCGCATCGTGGTGCTGGAGAAGCAGCTGGGCCGCCGGGTCGAAGTGATCTTCGCGAAGACGCGGACGAAGGGAAGCGAGTACTACAGCATCAATCCATCCGGGCGCGTCCCCTATCTCGTGCGCGACGACGGCGTCGGCATGGAAGAGTCGGCGCTGATCTGCGCCTACCTCGACCAGCTCGATGGAAAACCCATGCTGGGGCTGCCGCCCGGCTGGGAAGCGATGCGCCTGGAAGCGGCAGCACGGAGCCTGACCGACGGCGTCTCGGTATGGGGGCGCGAGCTCTACCGGCCGCAGAACGAGCGCTCACCGACCGTGATCGAGCACGAGACCGATCGCGCGGCGCGCATGGTGGACTTGTGGGAGCGCGAGATCTCGCACCCGGTAATGAACGGGCCGCTCAACATCGCGCAGATCACGCTCGCCTGCGGCCTCGGCATGGAGGCGCGCAATCCGGATTTCCGATGGCGCGGCCGGCATCCGGAGCTGACCGCCTGGTTCGAGCGCATGGCGGCACGGCCGTCGTTCGCGGCGACTGCCGCTCCGAAAGCCGGATGATTATTCGGCCGTAGCGCCGGACGCTCTCACCGCGCTCCCCCATTTCCCGGCCTCGACCGCCATGAAGCGGGCCGCTTCCTCGAGCGACTGCGGCGCCGGCACGAGCGCCATTTTCTCGATGCGATCGGCCACCTCCGGATCACTCACGGCGGCGACGACGGCGGCATTCAGCTTCTGCAGCACGTCGCGCGGCGTGCCGGCGGTGGTGAAGAAGCCGTACCAGCCGCCCACCTCGAAGCCCGGCACGCCCGACTCGGCGATCGTCGGCACGTCCGGGAGCTGCGCCGTGCGGCGCGCGCCGCTGGTCGCGATCATCTTCACGCGTCCACCCTGCACAAACGGCGCGAGCGGTCCGAACGCGTTGAAGGTGAGATGAACGGCACCCGAGGCGAGGTCGGGCGCGATCTGCTGGATGCCCTTGTACGGCACATGCGTCATCTGCACGCCGGCTGCCTGCGTGAACAACACCGCGGCGAGGTGGGTCCCGCTGCCGACGCCGACCGAGGCGTAATTCAGCTGGCCGGGATGCGCGCGGGCATAGGCGAGCAGCTCCTGGATCGATTTCACCGGCAGCGCCGCGCTCGCATAGACGACGTAGGAGCCCCACGCGGCGAGCGAGATGGGCGCCAGGTCCCGTAGCGGATCGTAGGACAGCTGCCTGTAGAGCGCGCCGTTGATGGCCACCGCGGGCGTGCCGAAGACCATCGTGTAGCCGTCCGGCGCGGCCTTCGCCGCCGCTTCCATCGCGAGGTTGCCGCCGGCGCCCGGCTTCGGCTCGATGATGATCGGCTGGCCGAGCGTCGTGCGCATCCGGTCCGCCACCGTGCGCGCCAGGATATCGGCCTGGCCGCCCGACGAGAACGTCAGCAGCAGGCGGATCGGCTTCGCGGGATATTGCGCGTACGCCGACGCAGCGAAGGCTAACGCGACAGCGGCGGCGGTGAGCCTCAGCTGGGAACGATGGTGCTGTCTTCCGGCATCGCCGGAATCTTGTCCTTCGCCTTGGGGAGCTGGCCGTACTTGCGGCGCTTGAGCTCGTTCCAGCGCTGGAGCTCCCTTTGCGCCTCGTTCTCGAGCTTCTGCCAGGCGTCGGGCTTCTCCGTGCGGATCGTCATCTCGAGGCGGTGGCCGTCGGGGTCCATGAAGTAGATGGACTGGCACATGCCGTGGTCCTTGGGACCGAGCACCTGCACGCCGTGCGCTTCGAGGCGCTTCTTGCCTTCCTGCAGCGCCTTCATGTCCTCGACCTCGAAGGCGATGTGCTTCACCCACCACGGCGTCGGATCGGCGCTGTCGTCGCCGCCGCCCGGTACGTCGAAGAAGGCGAGATAGCTGCCGTCGCCCAGCTCGAAGAAGATGTGGATCGAGTCCGCTTCCGCGCCGACCACTTTGCGCGGCGGCTGGCCCGGCTCGTTGAGCGGCCAGCTCGGCTTGCTGTTCTCCGGCGGCATCAGGCCGGCGACGTACTTCAGGCCGACGACCTTCGTGTAGAAATCGACCGTGCGCTGGGCATCCCGGCAGCGATAGGCAACGTGGTGCAGGCGTCCGAACATGAGCGGCTCCTTGGTACGGCGATGTTACCAAACACCGTGGGAACGCTGCTTGCCTGCGGCTCGTACAAACGAAAGGAGATGGCCATGAGACTTCTGCTTCTGGGCGCGGCGATCGGGGCGATGGCGTACGTGTTTCGCAAGCCGGTGCGCGGCGCGGCGCTGGACGACGACACGCTGATCACCAAGGTACGCATCGCCCTCGACGACCTGATGGAGCATCCCGGCTCCGTGAACATCGAGGTCCATGACGGCCATGTGATCCTCACCGGTCCGGCGGCGGACACCGAGTTGCGCAGCGTGGTGCGTGCCCTTCGGGCGATGCCCGGCGTGCGCAAGGTGGAGTGCCGGCTGCGGCCACACCACGCCGTGCCGGCCTGATCGAGTTCGGGGTCAGGGCGCTAATTCCCCGAACTATTTCCGCTTTGCGCGGATCGGGGCATTAGCGCCCTGACCCCGAATTCAAGGGGCGCGTAGAATCCGCGCCCGGATGGCCGAAGAAGCGGGACACCGCACCTCATACTGGCTCGCGGCCATCACGGTCGGCGCGAGCTTCTTCTGGATGCTGGGCGCGGCGCCGCTGTTCGACGTCGACGAGGGGGCGTTCAGCCAGGCCACGATGGAGATGTTCCAGCGCGGCGACTTCCTCGCGACCTATCTCAACGGCGAGCCGCGCTACGACAAGCCGATCCTCGTCTACTGGCTGCAGGCGCTAGGCGTGATCGTCTTCGGGCCGACGGAATACGCGTTCCGCCTGCCGTCGGCCGCCTGCGCGAGCGCGTGGGCGCTCATCACCTACCTCTTCGTGCGGCGCTTCTTCGGCGCGCAGCGCGGCGTCCTCTCCGCCGTGGTGCTCGCCACCTCGCTCGGCGTCTTCATCATCGGCCGCGCCGCGACCGCCGATGCGCTGCTCAACCTGCTCATCGCCGCATCGATGTTCGCGGCGTATCTGCATCTCTCCACCGGGCGCCGCGGCTGGCTCTACGCCACCCACGCGGCGATCGGATTCGGCGTGCTGGCCAAGGGCCCCATCGCCATCCTCGTGCCGATGGCGGTGACGTTCATCTTCTGCGCGCTGCGGCGAGACATCCGCACGTGGGCGCGGGCGGCGTTCGATTGGCGCGGGCTGCTGTTGCTCGTCGGCGTCGCCGCGCCCTGGTACATCGCCATCCTCGCCAAGGAAGGCCGCGCGTTCGTCGACGGCTTCATCCTGAAGCACAACGTCGGCCGCTTCAGCGGGCCGGTGTCCGGGCACGCCGGAAGCCTGTTCTACTACTTCCCGGTCCTGGTTCTCATCACGCTGCCGTTTACCGCCCTGATCGTGCCGGTGGCGCTGCGGATCCGCAGCGCCTGGCGCGACGATCTGCAGTGCTATCTCCTCATCTGGTTCGGCTTCGTCTTTCTGTTCTTTTCGCTGTCGGGCACCAAGCTGCCGCATTACATCCTCTACGGCTACACCGGCCTCGCCATCCTCATGGCGGTGCACGGCGCGGAGCTGAAGGCCACCTTCTGGCCGCTGGTGCCCGTGCTCGGCTTCTTCCTCGGCCTGATCGGGCTGCCGTACCTCTTCACCTTCGCCAAGGACCATGTGCGCGACGACTTCTACGCCGAGGTGCTCGCCGCGTCGCTCGAGCACTTCGACATCGTCTACTTCGGCTTCCTCGCCATCATGTGCGCGCTCGTCGCCTACGCGATGATCGAGCACCGCACGCCGCTGCCGCGCAAGCTCATGGTGTTCGGCCTGGCGTCGGTCATGTCGCTCTCGACGCTCGTCGTGCCGATCGCCGGCTACGCGCAGCAGTCGGCGATCAAGGAAGCCGCGTACCTCGTGCGCGAGCGCCACCTGCCGGCGGTGATGTGGCGGCTGAACGCGCCGAGCTTCAGCGTCTATCGCGGCGCGCCGACGCCGAGCCGCGAGCCGCGGCCGGGCGACGTCGTCGTCACGAAAAGCGCGCGGCTGCGCGACCTGCCGGCGAGCCTGCCCTATGACCTCCTGTACTCGCAGCGCGGCATCGTGCTGGTGAGAATCCGCCCTTGAGACGCTGGCTCGTGCCCGCCGTGGCGGGCGCCGCCTTCGTCCTCGTCTGGGCGTTCGACGCCAACCGGACGATCTTCGTCGCGCTGAATGCGCTCGGACCCGTCACCAGCGATGGGCTGTGGGCCAATATCACCGTGCTGGGCGACACGGTCGTCGCCTTCGCGCTCTGCCTGCCGCTCTGGCGCCGCCGCCCCGACCTCCTCTGGGCCTTTCTCTTCCTCGCGCTCCTCGGCACGCTGTGGGTGCACGGCCTGAAGCACGTCTTCGACGTCGCGCGCCCGCCGGCCGTCATTCCCGATGTGCACATCATCGGCCCCGGCTACAAGGCGGGCAGCTTCCCATCGGGCCATGCGACCACCGTCTTCGCCATCGGCGGCCTGTTGACGATCGGATTGCGTACCGGGTACGTCATTTTCGTGACCGCCGCGCTGATCGCGGCGATCTCCCGCTCGGTGGTCGGCGTGCACTGGCCGCTCGACATCCTCGCCGGCGCGTTCGGCGGCTGGCTGTCGGCGGTGCTGGCCATCGAGCTCGGCCGGCGGACGTTCAACCTCGGGAGCAAGGCATGGGTGCAATGGGCGCTCGGCCTCTTCCTGGCCTTTTGCGCGGCCTGGCTGGTGATCGGCCATCCGCGCAGCGGCTATCCGCAGGCGGATCTCTTCCAGCGCGCGATCGGCATTTGCTGCCTCGCGGCTGCGGCGGCTAGACTGAAGCGTGCTGCCGCATAACGAGCCCCTGCAGGTTTCGGTCGTCATCCCCGTGTACAACGAGGAGGCGAACGTCGCCGAGCTGGTCGAGCGCGTCGGCGCGGCCCTGCAGCGCTCGGGCAAGACCTTCGAGCTGATCTGCATCGACGACGGCTCGCGCGACCGCA
>DATMIG010000422.1:0-3839 GCA_035554335.1 Burkholderiales bacterium | reverse complement strand
CGTGGTCGACGACACGCGCTTCTGGGTGGTGCGGCCGCGCATCTCGGGAAGCACGGTGTCGTGCCTGCAGACGCTGCTGTCGGGCTCGTACGTGGCGATGGACGTCGGCAAGTCGACGCAGCGCGCGCGCGTCTTCACCGGCCTGGAGCAGCCGCCCGCCTTCACCACCGACGCGCCCGGCCGCCAGGTGACGCTGCGCGCCGAGGACATCGGCTCGCTCGACGTCGGCTCGCCGGTCTACTACCGGCGGCTGCAGGTCGGCCAGGTGGCCTCCTACCAGCTCGAGCGGGATGGGAAGGCGGTGCGCATCACGCTCTTCATCCAGGCGCCGTACGACCGCTTCGTCACCACCAACAGCCGCTTCTGGCACGCGAGCGGCATCGACCTGGCGCTCGACGCGGAAGGCGTGCGCGTGAAAACCGAGTCGCTCGTCTCGCTCGCCATCGGCGGCGTCGCCTTCGCCACCCCGCTCGAGGAGGACGAGCCCGGGCCGCTGCCCGCCGACAGGGTGTTCGAGCTGCATCGCAACCAGGCGCGCGCCTTCCGCAATCCGGACCGCCTTGCGGACAGCTATGTCCTGGTCTTCAACCAGTCGGTGCGCGGCCTGCAGCCCGGCGCGCCGGTCGACTTCCGCGGCATCGTGGTGGGCGAGGTGGCGGCGATCCACACCGAGTACGACCCGGCGAGCGACCGCATCTCGATCCCGGTCGAGATCAAGGTCTATCCCGAGCGCTTCACCTCGCGCCTGCGCGGCCCGGACAAGAGCCGCCTGCCGCGCAACGGGCAATTCGTGGCGCGGCTCGTCGAGCGCGGCTTGCGCGCGCAGCTTCGCACCGGCAGCCTGCTCACCGGCCAGCTCTACGTCGCGCTCGACTTCTTCCCCGACGCGCCGAAGGCGAAGCTCGACGTCGCCCAATCCCCGCCGCAGCTGCCGACCACGCCGAGCACGCTCGAGGACCTGCACGCCACCATCGTCGGCCTCGCCAACAAGCTCGAGCGCGTGCCGCTCGAGCAGATGGTCACCGACTTGAGCCAGACGCTGAACACGGTCAACGCTCTTGCCCAGCGCCTCGACGGCCAGCTCGCGCCGGAAGCGCAGGCGCTGCTCAGCGAGAGCCGCCAGACGCTTACGGATATGCGCAAGGCGATGGACGGCGCGACGAAGACGATGACCGATGCGAGCCGGACCTTCGCCGCGGCCGAGCGCACCTTCTCGCCCGACTCGGCGTTCTTCGGCGACCTGCAGGATGCGGCGCGCGAGTTCTCGCGCACGGCGCAGAGCCTGCGCGCGCTGGCCGACTACCTGGAACGCAACCCGCAGGCGCTCCTGCGCGGCAAGAACGCGGACGCGCCATGAGACGGCTTCTGCTGGTTTTGGTATTGACGGCGTGCGCCACGCCGCCGCGCGAGAGCTTCTATACGCTGAACGCCCCCGAGCCGCCGGCGGCAGCCGCGGATGCGCCGTCGATCGCCGTCGGGCCGGTGGTGATTCCGGAGATCGTGGACCGCCCGCAGATCGTCGTGCGCCTCGGCCCCAACCAGGTACAGATCATGGAGCAGGCGCGCTGGGCCGAGCCGCTCAAGGCCGGCATCGCCCGCGTGGTCGCCGCCAACCTCGCCATTACGCTCGGTGCGCGCCTCGCGGCCGGCCGCAACGCCGGCGCCGACTATCGCGTTGCGCTCGACATTCAGCGCTTCGAATCGCCGGCGGATGCGGTGCTGATCGAAGCGCTATGGACGGTGACGTCGAAGGACGGACGACAGAGCGGACGCTCCGTCGCGCGCCAGCCGATCGCCGCCAACGATTACTCCTCGCTCGCCGCCGCGCACAGCGCTGCGTTGGCCGCCATCAGCAAAGACATCGCAGCGGCCATCAAGCCTTAGATCGTCATGAAGCTCTTGCGGTAGAACTTCAGCTCCTCGATCGACTCGAGGATGTCGGCCATCGCCTCGTGCCGGCCTTCCTTGGTGAAGCCCTTGAGCAGCTCGGGCTTCCAGCGCCGCACCAGCTCCTTCAGCGTGGAGACGTCGAGGTTGCGATAGTGGAAGTGCGACTCCAGCCGCGGCATCCAGCGCGCGAGGAAACGCCGGTCCTGGCAGATCGAGTTGCCGCACATCGGCGAGGCGTTGGCGGGCACGTGCTGCTCGAGGAACGCGAGCGCGGCGCGTTCCGCTTCTGCCTCCACCATCTTCGAGGCGCGCACGCGGTCGATGAGGCCGCTCTTCTTGTGCGTGCTCTTGTTCCAGCTGTCCATCGCTTCCAGCACCTCGTCGGGCTGGTGCAGGACGAGCACCGGGCCTTCGGCCACCGTGACGAGCTGCGCATCGGTGACGAGCAGCGCGATCTCGATGATGCGATCGGAGTCCGGCTGCAGTCCGGTCATCTCCATGTCGATCCAGATGAGGTTGTTCTGGTCGGCGGCCATGGCTTATTCTACTTTGCATGCCCGATGCACTGACTTGGCCCAATGGGTTCACTTGGCTATTCCTGGCCGCTCTTTTCTTTGCCACTGCCACGCGCCTATGGCTCGGCCTGCGCCAGATTCGCCACGTGCTCGCGCACCGCGATGCGGTGCCTGCCTCCTTCGCCGACTCCATTCCGCTTTCAGCGCACCAGAAGGCCGCCGACTACACGGCGGCCAAGACGCGGCTCGGCGCCATCGACCTGGTGGTCGGCGCGGTGATCGTGCTCGCCTTCACGCTGGGCGGCGCCTTGCAGTGGCTCGCCGATGCGTGGGCGCGCGTCTTCACCGCCGGCGGGCTGGCGCACGGCACAGCGCTCCTGCTCTCCGTGTTCTTCATCCAGGGCGTACTGTCGCTGCCGCTCGCGCTCTACCGCACGTTCGTGGTCGAGGCGCGCTTCGGCTTCAATCGCATGACGATTGGCCTGTTCATCACGGACCTCGCGAAGCAGGTGGTGATAGCGCTTCTCCTCGGCGTGCCGCTCCTCCTCGCCGTGCTCTGGCTCATGGGCCAGATGGGCCACCTCTGGTGGCTCTACGCCTGGATCGTCATCACGCTCTTCAGCCTGGTGCTGCAGCTCATCTTCCCGGCGCTCATCCTGCCGCTCTTCAACAAGTTCACGCCCATCACCGAGGGCGAGCTCGCCCAGCGCATCGCCGCGCTCCTTGCGCGCTGCGGGTTCAAGTCAAGCGGCCTCTACAAGATGGACGGCTCCAAGCGCTCGAGCCATGGCAACGCCTTCTTCACCGGCTTCGGCGCGACGAAGCGCATCGTCCTCTTCGACACGCTGGTCGAGCGGCTCGATCCTTCGGAGGTGGAAGCCGTCCTCGCGCACGAGCTCGGTCACTACAAGCTGCACCACGTGGTGAAGATGGTGGTCCTCAGCACGGCGATGACCTTCGCCGGTCTCTGGATCCTCGGCCAGCTGATCGACAAGCCCTGGTTCTACGCGGGCCTGGGCGTGCGCACGCCGAGCACCGCGGCGGCGCTCGCGCTCTTCATGCTGGTGGTCTCGGAATTCACCTTCTTCCTCCAACCCCTGATGGCGGTGTATTCCCGCCGGCGCGAATACGAGGCGGACGCCTACGCGACGCAGCACGCGAACGCCGGGGAGCTGGTCAGAGCGCTGGTCAAGCTCTACCAGGACAACGCTGCTACGCTGACGCCGGATCCGATGCACTCCGCGTTCTACGACTCGCACCCGCCGGCGGCCCTTCGTATCGCCCGGCTGAAAGGCGCCACATGAACGACCTCGCTTCCCGGAAATGCAAACCCTGCGAGGGTGGCGTCGCGCCCTATACCGATGGACAGGCGCGCGACCTGTTGAAACAGCTGAAGGGCTGGATCCTCGACAACGGGCGCCTGGTGAAGGTCTA
>DATMIG010000421.1:0-2184 GCA_035554335.1 Burkholderiales bacterium | reverse complement strand
GATCGCCACCGCAAGCGCGAACAGCACGCATAGCGCGATGCCGGCAAGCACCGCCACCGGCAAAGGCAGCTGCGCCTGGAAAAGAAGAATCACCACCGAATAGGCGCCGATGCCGTAGAAGGCGAAATGCGAGAAGGACACTTGGCCGCAGATGCCGAACAGGAAGTTGTAGCCGAGCGCGAGCGTCACCCACAGCATGAGCTTGCGATAGACGTCGTTGTGATAGTCCGACATGAAGAACGCCGCCGCGGACAGGACGACGATCGCGCCAAGCCACTTCAGTGTGCTCACCATTCCGCCCCCCTGTTAAGGGGGCAAGAAGCAAATGCGGTCATGCGCGAGCCTTCAGCAGCCCCGTCGGCCGCACGAGCAGGAAGACCATGAGCAGCAGAAGCGGCACGCCCTGCGCGAATCCGGCCGCGATGGGCGCATAGCGCACGGTGAGCTGCTCCGCGAAGGCGAGCAACAGGCCGCCGAGCAGCGCGCCTTCGACGCGCCCCACGCCGCCGATGACGAGCGCAGTGAATCCCTGGATGGCGAGCGGGATGCCCATCAGGTAGTGCGCGGAGATGTTCGGCGAGACGAGCAGCCCCGCGAGGCCGGCGATGGCCGCGCCGGCGGCGAAGGACAGCGCCGTCACGCGCGACAGGTTGATTCCCATCAGCGCCGCGGCGCGGCGGTGGAGCGCGACGGCCTCGAAGCTCTTGCCGGCGACGGTGCGCTCGAAGAAGAGCCACACCGCGACGAAGACGACGATCGTCGTGGCGATGATGAAGAAGCTCTGGTACGAGCCGCCGATCGGGCCCCACTCCAGGCGGCCGAGGCCGAACGGAAACGGCACCGGGTGCGGATCGGGCGGAAAGCTGACCGAGATCGACTCGCGAAACACGACCAGCATGCCGAGGAGCGCGAGGATCGGCGCGAGGATCGGCGCGCCCTTCTCCACCAGCGGCCGCACCGCGACGCGCTCGGTCGCCCAGCCGAGCACCAGCATGAAGGCGAGGACCACCGCCATGCCGAGCGGATAGGGCCACTCGTACTTGCTGAGGAGGAGATAGCCGCCGAACGAGGCGATCATCGCCCACTCGCCGACGGCGAAGTTGATGATCCCGGTGGGCCGGATCATCAGGAGGTACGACAGCGCGAGCAGGCCGTAGACGCAGCCGGACGCGGCCGCGCTTACGGCGAGCTCGAGAAAGTCCTGCAACTACTTCTGGCCGGTATAGATGACGCGGCCCTGCTTGTCGCCCTCGTAGACGCGCACCACCATGCCGTTCGGGTCGAAGCCGACGCGCTTGCCGTCCGGGAAGCGGTACTCCATCCCCTTCGCGCCCATCACGCCCTTGTACGTGACCGTCTGCATCGCCTCGCGGATCTTCTCCCTGTCGGTCGAGCCGGCCTTCTTGATCGCCTCGGCGACGATATGGATGCCGTCGTAGCCGTAGCCGTGCAGGTTGAAGGGCTCCTTGCCGGTCGCCTTCTTGTAGGCGGCGACGAATTCCTTCACCTCCGGCTTGTCCGGGTCGTAGGCGTCGACGAACGTGACGCCGTTGACGAGGCCCTTGGCGACGCTCATGTAGACCGGCACCGAGAGGTTGTACGAGGAATGGATCGGGAACTTGAGGCCGTACTGCCGATACGCGCGCAGGATGAGCACGTTCTCGGCCGTGAGCACCCCCGCCATGAAGAGCGCGTCGGGGCTCGCGGCGCGGATCTTCTGCATCTGCGGCTCGGCGGTCGTGGCGCCGCGCGGCACGACTTCCTCCGACACCACCTGGATGCCCGACTTCTCCAGCCCGCTGCGGAAGAACCGCGCGAGCAGCTGGCCGAGGTCGGAGTTGTCGGAGATGAGCGCCACGCGCTTCAGGTTCTTCGAGCGTGCGTGCGCGAGGAGCGTCGCGATCTGGATCGAGCCGAGCGGCCCGGTCTGCCAGAAGTACGGGTTGGGAAGCTGCGTCGTCAGCGTGTCGCCCGAGTTCATCGGCGTCATCTGCGGCGTCTTCGCTTCCATGGTCACCGTCTGCTGCTGCTGGGTGGCCGGCGTGAGCGACATGCTGAGGATGAAGACCACGCCCTGGTCGATCAGCTTGCGCGCGAGCGCGGCGGAAATGTCGGGCCGCGACTGGTCGTCCTCGACGAGGAGCTCGATCTTCTTGCCGAGCACGCCGCCGCGCTTGTTGATTT
>DATMIG010000420.1:0-3869 GCA_035554335.1 Burkholderiales bacterium | reverse complement strand
ACTTGAACGAGTGCTCGAGCTCGGCGAGCGTCTCGTTGTCGCACTCGATGTTCATGAGGACGTAGTGCGCCTTGTGCACCTTGGCGATCGGGTAGGTCAGCTGGCGCCGGCCCCAGTCCTCCAGGCGGTGCACCGTGCCGTTCTTGCCGGCGATGACGCCCTTGTAGCGCTCGACCATCTGCGGCACCTGCTCGCTCTGGTCGGGATGGACGATGAAAACGATCTCGTAATGTCGCATGCTCGGGTTGACCTCCGGTTTCCTATGGGTTTGGCCGGCACCGCCATGCGTAGCGGGCGCGACCCGGAAAGGGGGCGAATTCTACAGCAAGATCGGGCGCTTAATCGGCCCCGCCGATGCCGAGCTCTTTCTTGACGGTCTCGAGCACGGGACCGACCTTCTGCACGGCCTTCTTGATCTTCTCCGGCGGCTGCTCCAGCGTTCGCGACCAGAAGTCGAGCGCCTCGGGCTTCACTTCGACCAGCGTGGGATCGGGGGGGGTGTATGAGCTCACGCGGATAGGACCGCGGGCCCCGGCGGGCGTTCGCTGGGCAGCCGAAAGGCCGGACGGACCACCTACAAGCGTGTAGCGATTGCTCGCATTCGCCCTGTAGATGTCATCGCTTGGCGACGAGTAAGTACTCCGGCAGGAGGATGCCCCTTCCGGGCGGCACGGGGTAGTGTGGCCCCCGTGGTACGCGCTTGGACTATTGCCCTTTTCTCGACGGTCATGGCCGGGTGCTCGGCCATGCTGCCGTCGAGCCGGGAGGTGAGCGCGACCCACAGCGGCTGGCAGAAGTACGCCGACGCCGAAGCCACCTTCGAGCAGATCATCCCCGGCAAGACCACGGCGGCGGAGCTGAAGGCGCTCAACCTCGACCCGTCGACCAATCCGAGCGTCGCGCGGTTGCAGACCTGGCAGGTGCGCGAGCGCTTCATCCCGAACAAGCTCGTCACGCTCGACGACCTCGACGCGGGCGTGCGCACCTGCGTGGAGGCCGGCCCGGCCTGCACGGCGTACGAGGTGAATTACCTTTCCACCCAAAGCAAGCGCATCGGCAACGCGGCGCTCGACGTGATCAAGGTCCACCGCGAGACGCAGACCGCCGGCTGGCGGTTCAACGGCCTCATCCTCATGAAGGAGGGCGTGGTGGTCTACACGCTGACCGCGGGCCAGCCGCGCATCCAGCAGGTGCAGGAAACCCACGATCCCCTCGGCCCGCTGCAGGCGCTCGCGAGCAAGCTGAAGCTCGACGACGTCGCCAACCTGAAGAGCTCCATCTCCGGCGGAAGCGGGTCGTCGTCGCCGTCGCCGGATTCGCCGGCGATGGGCATCTCCGCCCTCAGGCGCTAGATTTTTTCCGGCGGCGGACCGATTCGAACAGGCACACGCCCGCCGATACCGAGACGTTGAGGCTCTCCACCTCGCCCGCCATTGGTATCCGTACCAGCAGGTCGCAGTTCTCTCGCGTGAGGCGCCGCATGCCCTCGCCTTCCGCGCCCAGCACCCAGGCGATCGACTTCGGCAGGTCCGCCTCGAAGAGCGTCTTCTCGGCCCGCTCGTCGGCGCCGACGATCCAGATGTTGCGTTCCTTCAGCTCGCCGAGCGTGCGCGCGAGGTTGGTCACCATCAGGTAGGGCGTCGCCTCCGCCGCCCCGCTCGCCACCTTCGACACCGTCGGCGTGATGCCGGCCGAGCGATCCTTCGGCGCGATCACCGCGTGCGCGCCGGCCGCGTTCGCCACGCGCAGGCAGGCGCCGAGGTTATGCGGATCGGTGACGCCGTCGAGCACGAGGAGCAGCGCGTGCTCCACTCCGCGCAGCACGTCGTCGAGGTCGTCGCCGAGCGTCTTGACCGTCACGCGCGCCACGACCCCCTGGTGCCGACCGCCGGCATCGAAGCCGTCGAGCCGCTGGGTGGGCACCCGCATCAGGCGCACGTGGTGGCGCTCGGCGAGCGCAACCAGGTCGCGTCCGCGGGCGTCGTTGCGCGCTTCGTCCAGGAAGATCTCGAGCACCGACGCCGGGTCCGCGCGCAGGCGCGCGAACACCGCGTGGAAACCGAGCACGACTCTAGGTTCTTTTTCGCGCGTCATCGTCGGCCGGGATCAGGTCGATCTTGCGCTGGTCGACGTCGACGCGCACCAGCTTGACCTTCATGCGGTCGGCGAGGCGGAAGCGCTTCTTCGTGCGCTCGCCGAGCAGCATGTGGCGCGCGCCGTCGTACTGGAAGTAGTCGCGGCCGAGCTCGGAGATGTGCACCAGGCCGTCGACGAAGTAGTCGTCGAGCGTGACGAAGAGGCCGAACGGCACCACGCCGGTGATGGTGCCGGCAAAGCTCTCGCCGACGTGATCGCGCATGTAGTAGCACTTCAGCCAGCTCTCGACGTCGCGGCTCGCGTCGTCGGCGCGGCGCTCGGTCTCCGAGCAATGGCGGCCGAGGGCTTCCCAGTCGAGCTCGGTGCCGTACTTCTTGTTCGCGAGCAGGGCCTTGATCGCGCGGTGGACCAGCAGGTCCGGGTAGCGCCGGATCGGCGAGGTGAAGTGCACGTACGCTTCATAGGCGAGGCCGAAGTGGCCGACGTTGTCCGGCGTGTACATCGCCTGCTTGAGCGAGCGCAGGAGCACCGTCTGCAGCAGGTTGAAGTCCGGGCGGCCCTTGATGCGCTCGATGAGCTGCGCGTAGTCCTTCGGCTTCGGGATCTCGCCGCCGGGCAGCGCGAGGCCGAGCTCGGCGAGGAACGCGCGCAGCGCCGCCACCTTTTCCTCCGACGGCACGTCGTGCACGCGGTAGAGCACCGGCTGCTTGCGCGAGGCAATGAAGTTGCCGGCGCAGACGTTGGCCGCCAGCATGCATTCCTCGATGATGCGATGCGCGTCGTTGCGCGCCTCCGGGACGATCTTCTCGATCTTGCCCTTCGGGTCGAACACCATCTTCGTCTCGACGGTCTCGAAGTCGATGGCGCCGCGCTTTTCCCGGCTGGTGTACAGGACCTTGAACAGCTCGTAGAGGCGCGCGATGGGCTCCGGCGGGCGGGCGCTTTCGATGTCGGCCCAGACCTTGGTGTACGTGAGGCGCGCCTTGGAGCGGAACACCGCGGGATAGAACTCGTAGCGCCCGAGCTCGCCCGCCGCCGAGATCGCCACCTCGCACACCATCGCCAGGCGGTCGACGTTCGGATTGAGCGAGCAGATGCCGTTCGAGAGCTTCTCCGGCAGCATCGGGATCACGCGGCGCGGGAAGTACACCGAGGTGCCGCGCTCCAGCGCATCGCGGTCGAGCGCATCGCCGTCACGGACGTAGTGGCTCACGTCGGCGATGGCGACCCACAGGCGGAAGCCTTTGCCTTCGCGCTTGCAGAAGACGGCGTCGTCGAAATCTTTCGCCGTCTCGCCGTCGATGGTGACGAAGTCGAGCTCGCGCAGGTCGCGCCGGCCGCGCGCGTCGTCGTCGCGCACTTCGTCCGGGATGGACCTGGCGAGCGCCATCGCCTGCTTGGAGAAGCGGTGCGGCAGGTCGAACTTGCGCAGCGCGATCTCGATCTCCATGCCGGGATCGGCGTGGTGGCCGAGCACCTCGGCGATGCGGCCGATCGGCTGCGCGTGCGGCGCCGGCGGCTCGATCAGATCCACCGTGACGATCTCGCCGGCCTTCGCCTTGCCCGCCGCGTCCGGCGGCACGAGGATGTCGCGCGCGATGCGGCGGTCCTCGGGCACGAGGACCATCACGCCGCGCTCGTCGTGCAGGCGGCCGACGATGCGGCGCTTCGCGCGCTCGAGCACGTCGACGATCGCGCCGACCGGCCGGCCGCGCGGGTCCTGGCCGGCGACGCGCACCGCGGCGCGATCGCCGTGCATGAGCTTGCCCATC
>DATMIG010000419.1:0-3221 GCA_035554335.1 Burkholderiales bacterium | reverse complement strand
ACCTCGGTGAAGTCCGTCTCGCCGTGCTCGGCGAACACGAGCTTGAGATGCGCGGCGGCGCGCGGCAGCAGCTCGAGGATCGCGCCGAGCGTTTCCCACTGCTCGTCGGTGTAGCGCTCGGCGGGCGCGCGCAGCAGCATCTCGAGCGCGCGGCGCAGCTCCTCGGTTTGCTGCGCGAGGGGGACGGGATTACCGCGCTGGCGCCAAGTGTGGTTCTGCGTGAGCGCAGTCGCGGCGAACTCGGGCGATGCCTTTGGATGCAGCGCCTTTGCCCGCGCCAGCAGGCGCGCGCGCTCGGCCTGCAGCGCCGACTCCAGCTCGGCGCGGGTCGGCGCCTGGCCCGTCCGGCGCAGCCACTGGTCGCGCTTCGCGAGCATCGTCGCGACGAGATTGGTCGCCGTGTCGACGTTGTTGTCGAGATGCATGAGCAGCGTCGCCGCGGCCGGCGTGAGCTCATTGACCGCGCGAAGGGCGGCTTCGGCGTAATGCTCGTGCGCGTCCTCGACGATGCCGGGCTGCGCGCCGAAGCCGGAGGTCACCGGCATCTGGCGGGTGAGCGAGGCGCAGAAGGCATCGATGGTCTGGATGCGCAGGCGGTGCGCGATGTCGCCGGCGTTGGGCAGGTTGGCGAGCACGCGCGCACGCATCTCCGCCGCCGCCTTGATCGTGAACGTGATGGCGACGATCTCTTCGGGCTTGTCCACCGCGCCGAGCAGGCGGATGTAGCGCTGCACGAGGAGCTCGGTCTTCCCCGAGCCGGCCGGCGCCTGGACGATGAAGGAGCGGCGGACGTCGAGGGCGTCGTCGCGGGCTTCCTGGTCGGCGATGCGAGCGGGCGCCACTAGTTTCCGTCCGTATGGAAACCGATGCGGCGCTTGGGCGGATCGGCGGGCGGTTGCAGCAGCGGCAGGAGCTTTTGATAAACGTCGCGCAGTGCCGAGTCATGCTCGCGCAGCCGGACGAAGGCGCGGACGACGAAGACGCTCATCTGGACGGCACGCTCGGTGCGCAGGATGTTTGCGGCCATTAGCGCCCCGTGCTCTGTAAAAGCCCAAGGCAAGCAGCGTCGGCCGCGGTGGGAACTCATCGCAAATTGCGATGAGTTATCCCTTGAGAAATATGGAGTTAAGCCGCTGAGCTGGAACGCAAAGTCAGCTGGAAAGCGGTACCGGTTGCGCTTGAAGGCCTCGTTGAAGCGGCTCGTATTAACGCCATAGAGACGCGCAAGTTCGGCATCCAGGACAACCCGGTGACCGCGAATCCTGAAGATCAGCGGCTCCATGTCGCCCGCCTCCCCGGCATTACCATCTAACGGCTGACGGGAAATACGGACGACATGGCCATCAAGCTCTACGACCTCGCCGCGCAGGAAGACGACCGGCGCTTCTCGCCCTACTGCTGGCGCGTGAAGATGGCGCTGCTGCACAAGGGGCTCGACTTCGAGACGATCCCGTGGCGCTTCACGGAGAAGGACGCCATCGCGCCGTACAAGTCGACGACCGTGCCGGTGCTGGTGGACGGCTCGAACTCGGTGTACGACTCGTGGGCGATCGCGCTCTATCTCGACGAGGTGTATCCATCGCGGCCGCGGCTCTTCGGCAGCACGGAGGCGCGCGCGCTCAGCGATTTCTTCCAGCAGTGGACGGTGAAGGCGCTGCACCCGATCCTGATGCGCGTCATCGTGCTCGACCTCTACGCCAAGGTGCACGACAAGGACAAGGCGTACTTCCGCGAATCGCGCGAGAAGCGCTACGGCATGCCGCTCGAGAAATTCGGCGCGGATCCGAAGGGCGCGCTGGTGGAGTTCCGCGGCGCGCTCGACCCCGTGCGGCCGGTGGTGGTGCAGAACAATTTCCTCTGCGGCAACGGACCCGGCTTCGCCGACTACATTCTCTTCGGCACGTTCCAGTGGGCGCGCTGCGTGTCGCCGACGCGGCTCCTCGAGCCGGACGACCCGCTCTATGCGTGGCGCGAGCGCCTGCTCAAGCTCTTCGACGGCTATGCGTGGAAGGCGAAGGGGTATCCGGTGTGGGTTTGAAGGCGTAAAAAAAACCCAACCCCCCGCTCGCCTGCGGCTCGCTTCCCCCCTTGACAGGGGGGCGGCAGAAGAATTCGTGTAATTGGGGTCTGACCCCATTTATTTTTTCTCGTACACGCGGCAGAGCGTGTGCAGCTCGCAGCGGCGGCAGGTCTTGTCGAAGTCCTTCGGGTCGACGTGCGCGTCGCCTTCGGCGAAGGCCTTGCCGAGCGCCTCGGCGTCCTTCTTCCACGTGGCGAGGAGCCGCTGCCACTCGTGGTAGTGCTGCACGTTGGGCAGCATGTGCGGCGCGCGCGCGTAGCCCATGAACTTCATGTCGCCGGGCTTCACCTTCGCAAACGTCACGGCGGCGAGCTCCTCCGGCGCGGCGACGGCATACAGCGGAAGCTGCGGATCGTCGGGGCGCGGGCCTTCCCAGAGCCGCGCCGAGGGGAAGCCGCCGGTCTTGTAGTCGATAAGGACGTGGCCGAGGTCCTGCACGCGATCCATGCGGTCGATGCGCGACTGCATCTCGAGGCCGGCGACCTTCAGGTCGCGCTGCTGCTCGACGAACATCACCTCGAACGGCGCGCGACGCTTTTCCAGGTCGAGCCATTCGCCGGCGAGGCGCGCGAGGCGCTCGCGCTCGAGCTCGGCGAAGCGGCCTTCGATTCCCATCTCCTCGACGGCCTTCTGCGCCGATTGCGCGATGACGGTTCCCAAATCCTTGGATAAATTGGAATGAGACCGGACGCGCGTCCAGATCTCGCGCATCAGCGCATGCAGCAGCTTGCCGCGATCGCGCGGGTCGAGGCCCGGCGAGGGCTCTTCCATTTCCTCCGCGCCGAGGCGCCACTTCGCAAAGGCGCGGAACGGACACGCGGCCTGGTCGGCGAGCACCCGCGTGCCGCCGCGCACCTTGCCGGGCGAGAAGCGGGGTGCGCGCCAGTCTTCGAACGATTCCAGCTTCCGCGAAGCGAACAGCACATCGCGGTAGCGCGGGTAGTCCGGCAGCGCGATGGCCGCTTCGCCGACGCCGGCGATCAGCGGACTGGGGGCGAGAGCCCGATCCTCTTCCTTCGTCGGATGCGAGAACACCACCTCCGCCGCGGACGCCTTCCAGCCGTTCGTCACGCGCTGCGCGAAGGCGAGCGAGCTCTCCGCGCTCGCCTGCGGGATGCCGGCCTTCTTCTGCAGCGCGATC
>DATMIG010000418.1:0-2301 GCA_035554335.1 Burkholderiales bacterium | reverse complement strand
GGCGCCGACGAGGCTCAGGTCCGCCTCTCGCTCCAGCAGCGCGCCCAGCATCTCGCGCACGATGCGTTGGTCCTCTGCAATCGCGACGCGGATCGCCATGACACCGCGGCCAATATAGCGCCCCCGGATAGGCCGCGATATCGCGACGACGGAACTAATTCACTGCGGGGCGCGACGGTGCCAATCGGTGGCGCGCTGGTAGGCGTGGCCGATGGCGAGCAGGGTTGCTTCGGAGAACGGGCGCCCGACGAGCTGCAGCCCCATCGGCAGCCCGCGCGAATCGAAGCCGCACGGCACGCTGAGCGCCGGTACGCCGAGATAATTCACCCAACGCGTCAGCCTCGTCACCTCGCCGAGCAAGCGCGGCATCTCGGCGCCGCCCTTCGCTCCGGTCGCTTCGCGCGTGGGAATCGGCACCGCGATCGTGGGCACAAGATAGGCATCGGCCTCGGCGAGCGTCTCGCCGACGAAGCGCTCGAGCCAAAGCGCGCGCAGCCTGAGCACCTCGAGGTACTGCGCCGCCGGCACGGCAAATCCCGTCTCCAGGCGCGCGCGCACCGCGGATGAATAGTCGCGCGGCCGCTCGCGCATCCATTGCGCGTGCTGTGCCGACGCCTCCGGTCCCATCACCGTGAGGCAATGCGCGCCGAGCAGGTCGAACGGCGGCGGCTGCGCCTCGACCAGCTTCACGCCGATCGCTTTCGCCGCCGCGAGCACCGCCCGGGCAACTTCCGCGTCTGCGTTGCGCTCGATCCATTCGCTCGACAGCGCGACGGCGCGGATCGGCTGGCCGAGGTTCACCGCCACCGGCGCACGCGAGGTGACGGGATCGCGCTCGTCGTGCCCGGCGATCGCCGAAAAGAGGAGCGCGCAATCCTCGGCGCTGCGGGCCAGCGGGCCGATCGTGTCGAGCGAATGCGAAAGCGGCATCGCGCCGTGGCGCGAGACGCGCCCCCACGTCGTTTTCAGCCCGGTCACGCCACACGCCGAGGCCGGCAGGCGTACCGAGCCGCCGGTGTCCGATCCTAGCGCCCCGAACACCAGGCGCGCCGCGACCGCCGCACCCGAGCCGCTCGACGAGCCGCCCGTGATGTACGCCGGGTTCCACGGATTGCAGCAGTCGCCCCAATGGTCGTTGTGCCCGGTCGGTCCGTAGGCGAACTCCGACATGTTGAGCGCGCCGATGTCGAGGGCGCCCGCGGCGTCGAGCCGCTCCAGCGCGGCCGACGTTTCGCTTGCCACCCAGCCTTTGCGGATCTTCGAGCCGCAGTTCGACACCTGGCCGGCGCGGTAGAACATGTCCTTGTGCGCGAGCGGCACACCGCTCAACGCGCCTTCACCACCTCCGCCCCGCTTTTCCGTAGAAACAAATGCATTGATGCGCGGCTGCCAGCGCTCGATGCGCGCGCGGCACGCCGCCTCGAGCTCCTGTGGCGAGATCGCGCCGCGATTGAGCTGAACTCTCGCCTCGGCGAGCGAAAGCGTTGCCGGGTCGCTCACTTGCCGTT
Organism: Burkholderiales bacterium; assembly: GCA_035554335.1. Classification (GTDB taxonomy): domain Bacteria; phylum Pseudomonadota; class Gammaproteobacteria; order Burkholderiales; family SG8-39; genus SCGC-AG-212-J23. The sequence continues at coordinate 793 of DATMIG010000418.1, read as the reverse complement.
CAGCCTGAGTACGTAGGTGGTCGGATCGACTTCGAACGGCAGCTTGGCGCGCAGCGGATCGTCGACGTTCTGGGCATCCAGGCCGGGGGCGATGCGCTCGGCGCGGCCGGCGGCGAGCTCGATGCCCTGGCGCGAGAGGACTTCATCCACCCAGTGCTTCATTCCGGTTTGAGCCCCGCCTGCTTCACCGCCGCGCCCCACTTCTGCGTTTCGGAGCGGATGAAGGCGCCGAACGCCTCGGGCGTGCTGCCGACGGGCTCGCCGCCGGCCTTGGAGAGGATTTCGCGCACGTCCGGCATGCCGAGGACCTTGACGACCTCGGCGTACAGCTTGTGCACGATGTCCGGCGGCGTGCCGGTGGGCGCGACGATGCCGGTCCAGCCGGTGACGACGACGCCCGGCAGGCCGGCCTCGGTCGTGGTCGGGACTTCGGGCAGCGTAGCGAAGCGCGTCGGCTGCGCCACGGCGAGGGCGCGCAGCTTGCCGTTGCGCACATGCGGCACGAGCGCGGGGCCCATGCTGACCATCATGTCGACCTGGCCGGACATGAGATCGGTGATCGCCGGCGTCTCGCCCTTGTAGGGCACGTGCAGGAAGTGCACGCCCGTGGCGGCGGCGAGGAGCTCCGCGGCGAGGTGGCTCTGGTTGCCCGGGCCGGCGGATCCGTATTTCACGCCGTCGGGCTTCGCGCGCGCGGCGGCGATCACGTCACCCAGGCTCGTGTACGGCGAGCCGGCGGGCACCACCATCACGAACACGATCGAGGTGGTCTGCGTCACCGGCACGAAGTCGC
>DATMIG010000417.1:0-20048 GCA_035554335.1 Burkholderiales bacterium | reverse complement strand
CCCAGCCGATCTCGCCGGCGCTGAGCCCGAGCGTGTCGGGCCGCTGCAGCGCGGGACCGAGCGAGCCGACGACCGTCACTTCCAGTCCGTCGAGCAGCCACGAGACGCCCAGCGCGATGACCACGCGCCAGTGCCACGCCGACCACGGCAGGCGGTCGAGGCGCGCCGGGATCGCCGTCTCGAGCGGCTCAGTTATCGGGATCGTTGCAACAGTTCGGATCGAGGTCAGTGAGGATGTCGATGATGGCGTGTCCATCGCGCCCGCGCGTGACGAGCGGCGTGACGGATAGACGATTCATGTGGAACCACGCGGGAGTGTAGACGCGCGCCATGAAACCCGTGCGGCGCTGCCGTGCCCGCGCTACACGCGTAGCGGAAGCGGTGACCCCGATCCGGCATTTGGCCGGCGTGACATCGTGCCATGGAGTGCTGGTTAGAATCGATCCGGCATGACAAGACAAGCATTGCGCGTTCTGGTCGTCGACGACAACAAGGAACTGGTGACCACCACGATGGAGCTGGTGCGCCTGATGGGACACCAGTGCCACGGCTGCCATACGGGCAAGCAGGCGGTCGAGTGCGTGGACGAGTTCGACCCCGATGTCCTCATCATGGACATTTCCATGCCGGAAATGACCGGCTGGGAAGCGGCGAAGAAGATCCGCGAGAAGCACGACGGCGCCCGCCCGATGCTGATCGCCGTCACCGGGCAGTACACGCGCGCGCCGGACAAGATCGTGGCGGCGATGAACGGGTTCGACTACTACCTGGTGAAGCCCGCCGACCCGAAGGTCCTGCAGGTCCTGATCGACCGGGTCCCGCGCGCGGTCTAGGTATAGTTCGCCCCGGAGGGCGAACAACATGATCGGTTTCATCGGTGTGGGCGTGATGGGGGAGCCCATTTGCCGCCACCTGGCCAGGAAAAGCGGCCGGGAGGTAATGGCATTCGACGTATCACCCGAGCCGCTCGAGCGGCTGAGGGCGCACGGCGTCAAGGTCGCCGCGAGCGTGCGCGAGGTCGCCGAGCGCTGCGATACCGTGTTCCTCTCGCTGCCGGGCGCGAAGCAGGTGAAGGAAGTCTGCGTCGGCCAGGCGAGCCTCCTCATCCACATGAAGCCCGCGACCTACGTGATCGACCTCAGCACCACGCCGCTCGCCGTGGCGCGCGATGTCGCACAGCGTTTCCAGGCGAAGGGCGTGAGCTACATCGACGCGCCGGTGGCGCGCACGCGGCACGCGGCGGAGGCGGGGACGCTGCTGGTCATGGTCGGCTGCAGCGAGGCGCTCTTCGCGCGCATCCGGCCGCTCCTCGAGCACTTCGCCTCGGATGTCGTGCGCTGCGGCGTCGCGGGCGCCGGCCAGGCGATGAAGATCATCAACAACATGATCCTCTTCCAGAACGTGGCGGCGATCGCGGAGGCGCTGGCCGTGATCCGCCGGCTCGGCCTCGACCCGGAGAAGGCGTTCGAGGTGCTGGCGAAGGGCTCGGCCGACAGCTTCGCGCTGCGCAACCACGGCATGAAGGCGATGGTGCCGAACCAGTTCCCGGAGCGGGCGTTCTCCGTCGAGTACGCGCTCAAGGACACCGCCTACGCGCTCGAGCTTTCCAAGATGACGCGCATCGAGCTTCCCGGGCTGAAGAACGCCAAGGCGCTGCTCGAGAAGGCGGCCGCCGCCGGCCACACCACCGAGTACTTCCCCGTCATCGCGAAGATGGTGTAGCGATTCGGGGTATTAGCGCCCTGACCCCGAATTGGTTCCTATAATCGCCGCCTGTGACCGGAGATCCGCTCGACCTGCGCGCCTGGCTTGCCGAAGTGGAGAAGCTCGGCGAGCTGCGCCATGTGCGCGGCGCCGACTGGAACCTCGAGCTCGGCGCGATCAGCGAGCTCAACGTCAAGAAGGACGTGCCGCCGGCGCTGCTCTTCGACGAGATCAAGGATTTCCCGAAGGGCTTCCGCGTGCTGACCTGCAGCACCTCCAGCCCGGCCAGGCTGTCGTCGATCCTGCGCCTGCCGGTCGAGAAGACGCACGGCGGACTGGTCGAGGCGCTGCGCGGCAAGCCCGCGCAGTGGAAGGAGGCGGCGGCGAAGTTTCCCTACACCACGGTCAAGACCGGGCCGGCGCTCGAGAACGTGGACCGGGAGCCCGATCTGCGCAAGTTTCCGTCGCCCCTGTGGCACGAGATGGACGGCGGGCCGTACATCGGCACCGGCTGCTCGGTCGTCACGCGGGACCTGGACAGCGACTGGGTCAACGTCGGCACCTACCGCGTGCAGCTCCTGGACCGCAACCACGTCGCGCTCGACATGGTGGCCGGCAAGCACGGCCGCATCCAGTACGAGAAGCACAAGGCCGCGGGCAAGCGCTTCCCGGTGGTGATCGTGATCGGCGCCGATCCGCTCGGCTACCTCATCTCCGGCATCGAGGTGCCCTTCGGGATGTGCGAGTACAACTACATCGGCGCGATCGTCGGCCAGCCGGTGGCGGTCATTCCCGGCGAGATCACGGCACTGCCATTTCCGGCCGCTGCGGAGATCGTGCTCGAAGGCCACGTCGAGCCGAACGACGAGCGCACCGAAGGACCGTTCGGCGAATTCCACGGCTATTACCCGGGCAAGGAAGGCAAGGCGCCCGCGGTGACGATCGAGCGGGTCTACTACCGCAACAACCCGATCATGGTCGGCAGTCCGCCGGCCAAGCCGCCGAACGACTATTCGTACTCGAAGGCGGTGATGCGCTCCGCGCTGCTGCACGACGCGCTGGTCGCGGCCGGGGTGCCCGACGTGAAGGCGGTGTGGGCGCACGAGATCGGCGGCGCGCGCATGTTCAACGTAGTGGCGATCCGGCAGCGCTACGCCGGCCACGCCCGCCAGGCCGGGCACATCCTCAGCCAGTGCGGCGTCGGCGCCTACATGTCGCGCTACTCCGTGGTGGTGGACGACGATATCGATCCGTCGAACCTGCAGGAGGTGATGTGGGCCGTCGCCACGCGCACCGACCCGGCGATCGACATCGACATCATCCAGCGCGGCTACGGGTCGAAGAACGATCCGATGTTCGTCGCCTACCGCTACGACGCAGCGTTCGCCTCGAAGGCGGTGATCGACGCCTGCCGGCCGTGGGACCACATCGCCGAGTTTCCCGCCGTGGCGGAGGCCACGAAGGAGCTGCAGGCGAAGATCCGCGCCAAGTGGAAGGATTTGCTCTAGGCAGTTCCCACCCGGCGTGGTAACGGACCGTTTCTTGCTGGCTCGTCGCCGCGAGACAACGTGGAGCCATCACCCGAGCCCTTGCGAGTCCTGATCGTCGATGACGACCGGGACACGCTGCTCACCCTGGGCCTTCTCTGCCGGGAGGCGGGTATGTACGTGCATCTCCTGCGTCAGGGCGCGCAGGTATTGGAAGTGGTCGGCACTTTCGGGCCGCACGTCATCGTGCTGGATCTCGTGATGCCGGACGCGAGCGGCCTCGAGCTGGCGGAACAGATCCGGGGGCGCTACGGCGAGGACGGCCCGGTGCTCGTCGCGATCACCGCGTATTCGAGCGACTCGGACCGGCGCCTGGCGAAAGTGGCGGGCTTCCATGACTTCGTCGCCAAGCCATACGACCCGCAGGCGCTGCTCCGGCGCATCGCGTCGCTTCGACCCAAAACCTAGCCGAGCAGGCTCTCGATGACGCCGGGGTCGGCAGGCTTGACGAGATGCACCTCGCAGCCCGCCTCGAGGCTGGAGACTGAGGAGCACCATGAGGGTCTCCGCCTGGTCGGCGTTGTCCGACGACGAGGACGCTGCGAGCGGTGCGCTCCCTCACACCGCGAGTAGATTCGAAGCCGGTCGCGCCTGTCATCGGAGGGGATGTAGTGCGCCTACTACAGAAATGCGGTACGCACCGCGACTGCGCGCGGCCGGCCGATGGACTACCGTTCAGCCTGCGTCATTGGGAAGGAAGAAATGCCGTTGTATCCACCGCCGTCGCCCGAAATCAAGGCGAAGCTCCTGCAGATCGAGGAGCAGTTGCAGCTCGCGATGCAGGACTACCCCGAGCGGATCGCGCTCGACCGTCTGAAGTTCGTCCTGGCGCTGGCGAAGTTCGTGCGTCACCAGATCGACATCGACGCCACCGTAGAGCAGAGCGCGCCCGAGATCGGCGCGCCGCGTCCCACCCGGCAGTAAGCCACCGTCCTAGTGCACCGACCGGGCGAAGGTGCGCCCGGGCAGGTAGTCTTTTGCGCCCGGCCGGTCGGAGATCAGCTCGAGGAGCGCCAGGCTGAGCGATTCGTAGATCGCCTGGCATTGCTCGCGGCTGACGAGCGGGTGGATGGCCATGTCGGTGACGACGAGGCCTTCCTCGATGCCCTGCGGCCGCAGCGCTTCGGGCAGCGCGCTCACGTCCTGCACCGTGAAGCCGCTCAGCTGCGGGCAGTTGTCGAAGATGGTGCGCATGCGGGCAGTCACGTCCTCCGCGAGCGGCGAAAGATCCGGGTTGAGGCTTCCGAGGGCGGGCAGCTTCATATCAGCCAACTGTTGCAATAGCCGGTCCCGGCCGCGGGACACGGTGTCGGGAAAATGCTTAGGAACCTAAGGAAAACAGTGCTGTACAGATTTCACGACAGACGCTGGCCAGGCGTCCGGCTATTGTGTGCCCGCCGCGCGCGCCGGGTTCGAACCTCGCCGCAGCCGGCCGATTTCCCTAGGCCCCGCGCACTCTCCCCAGACCAAGCGGGGCCGTTCTTTTTTATGGCGTCAACGTGTCGAAATCACAAGAACACGAAACCGCTCTGCTGCGCGGACTGAGTCCCCGGGAGCGCGAGGTCCTGATCCTCGTCGTCGAAGGCCGCACGAGCAAGGAGATTGCCCAGGCCATCGGCGTGCAGCCGAGCACCATCGATACCTACCGCAGCCGCATCATGGCGAAGCTCGGCGTCGAGGAGCTGCCGTCCCTCGTGCGCTTCGCGGTGCGCCACGGGCTGATCAAGCCGTAGGGCGCGCGGTGCTACGCGACGTACAGCCGCACCACCTCGAGCAGCCGATCGGCCATCACCGGCTTCGGCAGGTAGGCCGCGGCGCCCAGCCGGCTGGCCTGCGCCGCGACGTTGTCGTCGGTGCTGAGGAACACCACCGGTATGTCGCGCGTCTCAGGGTCCTTCTTCAGCGCGGCGACGAACTCGTAGCCGTCCATGTACGGCATGTGGACATCGACGATCAGGAGGTCGGGTTTTTCCTTGAGGACGAGATGGCCGGCCACCACCGCGTCTTCGGCCGCCAGCACCTCGTAGCCGTGATTGGTGAGGTGCAGGCGCAGGAGGTCGCGCATCGACGGCTCGTCGTCGACGACCAGAATTTTGCCGGCGGCAGGCATGGGATTGGACCCGAAGATAAGATAGCCGGCAGGACTTGGGAAGTTTGAGCCGAGATAGCGAAACGATACGCTGGCCGACGAACCTCGATCGCGCGGCCATCGAGAAGCGGCTGGGCACCGTGGCAGCCAAGGCGGCGCAGGCCGGCCTGCCGGACATCGCCCAGCGCTTTTCCGGCGTGGCGACGGCCTCCGCCGCGCAGATTGCCTCCAGCGTCGTCACCACGCTCACCTGGCTCGCCAACCAGCCGCACGAGGTTCGCGAGAAGTACGACGACCTCGCGCGCGACCTCGAGATGGTCGCGCTGAACCTGAAGAACCTGAAATAGGGCCCGCCTAGGCGAGCAAGCGCCGTAGATCTTCCGGCGAGACCGGCTTCACCAGGTGGTCGTCGAAGCCCGCCTCGCGCGTGCGCCGGCGGTCGTCCTGCTGGCCGAAGCCGGTGAGGGCGACGACCCGGATCTTGCGCAGGCCGGGCTCGCTGCGCAGGCGCCGCGCGACGCTGAAGCCGTCCATGCCGGGCATCGAGATGTCGAGGAGGACCACGTCCGGACGCCGGCTGCATGCCGCCTCGATGGCGGCGCGGCCGTCGTGCACGGTCTCGGCGTCGTGGCCCATCGTGCTCACCACCATCTGCAGCGTCTCGGCGGCGTCGACGTTGTCGTCGACGATGAGCACGCGCCGGCGGTTCGCGGCCACGGTGCCCGCTCTCGGCTGCGCGGTGCTGGGGCCGCTGGCACGCACGATGCGCGCCACGGGGAGGTGCACGGTGAACTGCGAGCCCTTGCCACGCCCGGGGCTCGCCGCCTCGATGCGCCCGCCGTGCAGCTCGACGAGCGCGCGCGCGAGCGCAAGGCCGATGCCGAGCCCGCCCTGCGAGCGGCGCTGGCTCGCCGGCACCTGCGCGAACATGTCGAAGATGCGCGGCAGCATTTCCGCATCGATGCCGATGCCGTTGTCGCGCACGCGGATCAGCGCCTCCTCGCCGCGCCGCTCGGCCTCGAGCGAGATCTCACCCCCCGGGTCGGTGTACTTGGCGGCGTTGCCCAGGAGGTTCGAGATCACCTGCGCCAGGCGCACGAAATCGCCTTCGATCTCGAGCGCCTCGGCCGGCATGTCGATGCGGAAGCTGTGCTGCGCCGCCTCGAGCGCGGGCCGCGCGGTCTCGACCGCGGACAGCATGACGGAGGAGAGGAGCACGGGCTCGCGCCGCAGCTCGATCTTGCCGCGCGTGATGCGCGACACCTCCATCAGGTCGTCGACCAGGCGCACGAGGTGCGCGAGCTGGCGCTCCATGACGGCGCGCGCGTGTGTCGCCTGCGTGCTCGACGGGTCCACCACGCGCAGGAGCTGCAGCGCGTTCGAGATCGGCGCGAGCGGGTTCCTCAGCTCGTGCGCGAGCATGGCGAGGAACTCGTCCTTGTAGCGGTTCGCGTCCTCGAGCGCCTGCTCGGCGCGCTTCCTCTCGCTGATGTCGCGCGCGATCTTCGAGGCGCCGACCACCGTGCCGCTCGCGTCGCGGATCGGCGAGACGGTGAGCGACACGTCGAACAGCTCGCCGCTCTTGCGGCGCCGCACGGTGTCGTAGTGCTCGATGCGCTCGCCGCGGCGCAGGCGCGCGAGGCTGTCGGCTTCCTCGCCGTGCCGCTCCGGCGGAATGACCATCAGGATCGAGCGGCCGATCGCCTCTTCGGCGGTATAGCCGTACATGCGCGCGGCGGCTTCGTTCCACGACTCGATCACGCCGTCGAGCGACTTGGAGATGATCGCGTCTTCGGAGGACTCGACGATCGCGGCGAGGCGCGCCTGCGCCTGCTCGCGGCGCTTGAGCTCGGTGATGTCCCGGAAGTAGACCGCCACGCCGCCGGTCGCCACCGGCGAGGCGCTGATCTCGAGCCAGCGGTGGTCGTAGTGCGCGTAGCAGTACTCCATGCGCGCGGCGCGCCGCGTCTTCATCACCCCCTGGTACAGGTGGTCCACGGCGTTGCCGACCGCGTGCGGGAACGCCTGGTGCCAGGTCTTGCCGAGGACTTCGCGCCGATCCCGGCCGAGGATCACCTCGGCCATGCGGTTCATGTACGTCATGCGCCAGTCGGCGTCGTAGGCGACGAAGCCTTCCAGCATGCCCTCGAGGTAATCGGCGGCCTCCTGCTCGCGGCTCACGTCGCGCGTGACGCAGCGCGTGTGGACGAACTGGCCGTCCTTCCACTGCACGTTGGAGGTGATGCGCACCGGCTTGACCGAGCCGTCCTTGGCGCGCATGCGCGCCGGCTCGTCGCGCAGGGTGTCGCCGCGCGTCAGGCGATCGAGGATGCCGCAGACGACGTCGCTGTCGGCGTGGAACTCGGCGATGTTATGGCCGACGTATTCGTCCGCCGAGTAGCCGAGGAACTCGAGCTCCGCGCGGTTGGCGCGCAGGATGGTGCCGTTCCCGTCCACCCAGTGGAGCGGAATCGCGGCGTTCTCAAAGAAATCGGCGAGGTCGCGCTCGCTTTCGGAGAGCGCGGATCCGATGGCGACGCTCATGAATCGGGCCCGATTCTAACGTCACGCACATGACGCAACGACTTTTTCCCTGTCGGGTTATTCCCGACGTTTGAGTTCCCGCCGAGGTTGCTTATCATTGCGCGCCGTGGGGGACGACAAGCTTGACGCACAGACATCGGCGCGGCTGCTCAAGCGCGCGCTGACCATCAAGGGAACGAGGGAGAAGCTCGCCGAGGCGCTCGGCGTACATCCACACGACCTCGCGCTGTGGCTCGCGGCGCGCGCGTTCCCGCCGGAGGCCGTGTTCGAGAAAGTGCTGGACCTCATCCTCGATGAGCGAGAGCCGAGCGCGCCCGCGCGCGGGCCGGAGCGCAAGCGCGTGCTGGTTGCCGAAAGCCGCGAGGGATTCCGCACCGTCGCCGCCATCCTCGGCGACGAGTTCACGCTGGTTCCGGTGCACACGCTCGCCGAAGGCGTGGACCTCGTCCGCAGCCACGCCGTGGATGCGATCGTCTGCGGCCAGCACTTCGAGGGCTCGCAGATGCTCGCCTTCCTGCAAGCGGTGAAGGCGCAGCCCGCGGCGGCCGGCATTCCCTTCATCTGCTGCCGTGCCACGCCGACCTCCTTGCGCACCACGGCGCTCGCCGCCATGCGCGAGGCGTGCGAGGCGCTCGGCGGTGGCCTACATCGACCTGCCGGAGCTCGAGCGCGACGCCGGCGCGGAGCGCGCGGCGGTCGAGTTCCGCGACGCGGTGCGCGGCGCGGTGCGCCTGAAGACCGTGCCGCAGACGTTGCGCATCCTGGTGGTGGACGACAACCCCGACGCCGCGCATACGCTCACCGCCCTGCTGCGCATCGCGGGGCACGAGCCCTACAAGGCGACGAGCGGCGAGGAAGCCCTCCGGCTCGGCGCCGACGCGAAGCCGCACGCCGCGGTGCTCGACATCGGCCTCGCCGGCATGTCGGGCTACACGCTGGCCGAGAAGATCCGCGCCGCGCCCTGGGGTGAGTCGATGACGCTGATCGCCGTCACCGGCCGCTCGCATCCGGAGGATGTGGCGCGCGCCATGCAGGCGGGCTTCGATCATCACTTCGCCAAGCCGGTGACGCTGGAGCGCCTGCTCGAAGCGCTCACGCCGCGGAAGAACTGATGCGCGCCAGCGTCTACAGCCGCGCCGTTCGCAAGGCAGCCGAGATGGCGGGCGGACGCGAGGAGCTCGCGCGCACGCTGCAGGTCACGCTCGCCGACGTCGAGAAGTGGATCCTCGGCGAGAAGAAGCCGCCGCGCGAGGTGTTCCTGCGCGTCGTGGACTTCCTCATCGAGGACAGCGCCGGCTCCGACTCGCCGGGCGAGCCGCCCGCCGGCCGCGACGCCGCACACGCGTCGACGGCCGCATTCGATTAATTACGACAAGCGCATCTGCCGAATGGCGACTTGCGGGGTCGTCGCGCTGCGTTGATGATCTGCGGCGATGGCTGCCCCGGTTCCGGCCAACGTCGATTGCCCGAGCCCACCGCCCGCGCGGGAGAGCACCTATGCCCGTGCCCTGCACCGAGCGTGCCTCATTCTCGGCGGCGCGGAGCAGCTTTCCCGCCATCTCGGCGTCTCCGAATCCGCGCTGCGCGCCTGGCTCGAAGGGCGCGACGAGCCGCCGCAAATGGTGTTCCTCGCGGCGGTCGAGATCGTGCTGCTGCATCTGGACAGCGGCGGCGCGAAGAACTAGCCGCCCGCTTTCCCCCGTCGGGCAATCCCTGTCGGAGCGGACCCGATGCGAATTGTCGGGGACTCGGCGATTGTGCGGCTTGCGCGCTTCCGGAATGATGCCCGCGTGACTGCTGCGAGTGTTTATAGCCGCGCGCTGGCCAAGGCCGCCGAGCTCCTGGGCGGACGCAGCGAACTCGCGCGAATGCTTCAGGTGCCGATCGCCGATATCGAGCGATGGCTCGCCGACGATGGCAAGCCGCCCCGCGAAGTTTTCCTCCGCGTCGTCGACATCATCCTCGACGAGACCGGCGGCGCCGGCACAGACGACACGAGCGAGCCGCCGCGCGGCCGCGATGCGTCCGGGCCGAACCGCTACGTGGATTAAGCGTTTACCGGGACGGCTTGGCCTGCTCCAGAAGCGACAGCAGGACGATAGGATCGGCGGGCTTGATTAGGTAGTAGTCGATGCCGTTCATCTCGGCCAGTATCCGGTCAGCGCCCTTGGTGAACTGGCCGGTTATGCCGATGATCATCGGGTGGGTCTGGCCAATGCTCTTCCGGATTTTCCGTGCCACTTCCCACCCGCTTTCCCCCGGAAGGCCGATATCGAGCAGCACGACATCGGGCTTGAACTTCTGGATGCGGGAAAGCGCTTCCGTGCCGGTGTAGCAGGCCATCGTCTGGTGCCCCTCGGTCTCCAAGAGAGCCGTCATGGTCGCCACGACGTCCTGGTTGTCATCTATGACGGCGATGCGCAGGGAGCGAGGCATGCGGCCGAATTTACCCCAACGAGGTTAATTGCCGTACGGTGAGATAACTTCACCGCTACCTTGCCGAGGTCGGCTTCCGCTGCAACAACTGCGAGGCGACGCGGAAGCCCAAGGTGGTCAAACGGAGTAGCAGCTAGACCGGCTCAGGGAGTAATCATGGATGAACCGAGTGCCGAAGATGTTAAGTGGCTTACTGAGGTTAAGAACGTACTTGGGAAGAAGCTGCCTAAGGAAACCGAGAAGCGGCTAATAGCCCTTGGCTTGATCGAACAGAAGCTTGGCGGCTTCGCGCTTACGGCCAAGGGCCAACTTGCGCTACAAAAGTCCCGCGGTACGTGAAGTAGCGGCTCGAAGTAAGCCAGCGTACGCCACGCCGACGTGAAGCGTGCCGACGGCTTGTCGGCGAGATGTAGCCGACGACGGGGTCCCCGCTTTCGCGGAGACGACAACGTCTACCGCTTCTTGCCGGGGTCCGTCAGCCGGATGTAGCCGCGGCTGGTGCCGTTGAAGCGCTCGGGCTTGGCCCAGGACAGGATGTCGGTCTCGATGCAGTGGATGCGCACGCGCTTCGAGTCGAGATCCAGGCGGACGACCTGCACCGTGCGCTTGGCGCGGCGGTCGGCGTCCCGCCATTTCGAGCCGACCTCGGGGAAGGAGTTCTGGATGCGCAGCATGAGTCGATTATAGGAGCACTTCGACCTCGGCGGCCCGGGTCTCGCTGAGGAGGTTGACGGCCACGCTGGAGTCGTGCCGGCGGATCATCAGGTCGAGGCTGGCGTCCCCGACCTTCAGGCGCCTAACCGTCATCCAGTCAATGAATTGCGGCAGGCGCGGCCGCCGCAGGCGGAGCTTCCGGGCGCCGCAGTCGACCTCCAGCCCGAGGCAGGCCTGGATCAGGGCGAAGGGTGCGACAGCCGCCCAGGCCTGTGGGGCGCAGGCGACAGGGTAGAGGGTCGGCGCCTTGCCGCGCTTCCTCTCGAAGCCGCAGAAGAGCTCGGGCAGGCGTCGCAGGTGCATGTGCGCCGCCGCGTCGAACAGCGCGCTCGTCACGGCGAGCGCCTCGTTGGCGTAGCCATAGCGCGCGACGCCGAGCGCGATGATGGCGTTGTCGTGCGGCCAGACCGAGCCGTTGTGATACGAGGCGGGGTTATAGCGTCGCTCGCTGCGGCTCACCGTGCGGATGCCCCAGCCGCTGAAGAAGTCGGCGTGGAGGAGGTCGCCGATCAGCCGCGCGGCGCGCTTCGGCGCCGCGATGCCGGTGAAGAGGAGCTGCCCGGCGTTCGAGCTGCGCACGCGGCACGGCTTCTTCGCGCCGTCGAGCGCGATGGCGTACGTGCCGAGCTCTTCGTCCCAGAACGCGTCCTCGAACGCGCGGCGCAGCTTCTCCGCCTTGACCGTGAGGCCGGCCGCGAGGCGCATGTCGTCCAGCTCGGCGGCGAGCCGCGCGGCCATGCGGTAGGCGAGGTACACGTAGCCCTGCACCTCGCAGAGCGCGATCGGACCGTCGGCGAGCGTGCCGTCGGCATGGAACACGGCGTCGTCGGAATCCTTCCAGCCCTGGTTGCGCAGGCCGCTCGAGCGCCTGCGACCGTACTCGACGAAGCCGTCGCCGTCGCGATCGCCGGAGCGCTCGATCCATTCGAGCGCGCGCAGCACGTTCGGCCAGATGGTGCGCAGCGTGTCGCGGTCGTGCGTGCGCTCGAAATAGAGCCCGGCGAGCGCGACGAAGAGCGGCGTCGAGTCGATCGAGCCGTAATAGCGCGCGAAAGGCACCTCTCCCAGGCGCGCCAGCTCGCACTCGCGCACCTCGTGCAGGATCTTGCCGGGCTCGGCATCGGCCGCCGGGTCCTCGCGCTCGGCCTGGTTCGCGGCGAGGAAGCGCAGGACGCCGCGCGCCACATCGGGCTCGATCCACAGGATCTCGAGCGCCGTCAACAGGCCGTCGCGCCCGAAGGCGGTGGAGAACCACGGCACGCCGGCGTACGGATAAGGCCCGTACTCGGTATCCGTGTTGAGCATGGCGAGGTCGGCCGAGGAGCGCTCGAGCACGCTGTTCACCACGAGGTTCGAGGTCTCGATGGTCGGCGCCGCCTGGCGCGCCGTGGCGAGGGTGCGGCGCGCGTTGCGGCGGGTGACGAAGAAGCGGCGCTCGGCGCGCGGCGGCTCCTCGCCTTCCGCGCAGTGGATGGTGACCGCGATCGGCCGCCGCTCGCGCGCTGCGAGCTCGAGCTCGAAGCTGGCAGCGGTCTCGGTGAGCTTCGCCGGGCAGGGCGAGAAGCTGATGCGCATGCGGCGCGGCAGGCCGTCGAGCGAGTCGTAGGCATACTCGACCTCGTTGCGCGAGAGCACGCGCGCCGTCACCCGGCCGCGCGCCCTGCGCCGGTAGCCGCGGATCTCGAAGAGGTCGGCGAAGTCGGCGTCGAACTCGAGCGCGCAGCGCAGGCGCCGCCGGCTCTCGCTGTAGCTCGTGATGGTGAACAGCTCGTGGCTCGACGCCTGCCAGAGAAACTTCGAGCGCGCGATGTGGAAGGTATCCTTGGCGAGCACCAGGTTGCCTTCGTGATCGAAGAGATCCGGGTTGGTGAGGTCCACGTCGAGCATCACGTTGTCCGGCTGCACGGTCGACGAGAGCACGAGCGGCCGGTGCCCCTCCACGGTGAAGGTGAGGCGCGAGAGGTACCGGGTATCGTGGTGGAAGAGGCCGGCCGGCGAGAGCTCCACGTCGACCACGTCGCCGAACTCGTCGAACAGGGCGAAGCTGTCGCCGTGCTTGAGCGTGCGCCGGCTCGACGCGACGAGCGAGACGACCCCCGGGACGAGGACGGTCGCGGTGTTCTGGTCTTCGCGGTTCATGCCGCCACCGCTGCGCGGCGGCGCGCGAGCGCGCGGTAGACGGCGAGGTAGTCCTGCGCCATGCGCGCGGCCGAGAAGCGCTCCTCGAAGCGTTCGCGCACCGCCAGCCGGTCCATGCGCGCCACGCGCGCCATCGCCGCCACGGCCTGCTCCACCGAGTCGACGATGATCCCGGTGCGGCCCTCCTCGATGACTTCCGGGACTGAGCCGTTGCGCCACGCGATCACCGGCGTGCCGCAGGACATCGCCTCGATCATGGCGAGGCCGAAGGGCTCCGGCCACTCGATCGGGAAGAGGAGCGCCGTCGCGTTGCCGAGGAAAGCCGGCTTCTGCGCCTCGTTCACCTCGCCGACGAACTCGATGCCGGGCAGCGAGAAAAGCGGCACCAGGCGCTCGTTGAAGTAGTCCTCGTCGGCCCGGTCCACCTTCGCCGCGATGCGCAGGCGCACGTTCGCGCGCCGCGCGATCTCGATGGCGCGCTCGAGGCCTTTCTCGCGCGATACGCGCCCGAGGAAGGCGAAGTAATTGCCTGCCGGACCCCCTCTGGGCGCCGGATTGAACGGGCACACCTCGCGCGCGAGCCCGTGGTACACCGTGCCGACCCAGTTCGCGAAGGGCAGCGCGGTGCGCTGGCTGTTCGAGATCGAGACGAGCGGCATGTCGCTGAACTCGCGGTAGAGCGGCACCACCTCGGGCCGGTCGAGGCGGCTGTGCATGGTGGTGACGGTCCTTCGCGCCATCGGACGGAAAAGCGGCAGGTGCACGTTCTCGATGTGGAAGTGCAGGATGTCGAACTCGCTCGCGTGCCGGCGCACGCATTCGAGCATCAGCGTCAGCTCGGCGAGCGGGTCCTGCAGCGAGGCATCGAGGCGCTGCGCGCGTGGCGCGCAGGCGATCAGGCGCGCCGAGGTCTCGGAATCGGCGCTCGCGAAGAGGGTGACGTCGTGGCCGAGGCGGATCAGCTCCTCGGTGAGATAGGACACGACGCGTTCCGTGCCGCCGTAGAGCTTCGGCGGAACACTCTCGGCCAGCGGGGCAATCTGGGCGATCTTCATCTTGGACTACCGCGTTTTGCAATCTCTGTGCCGGGCGCGCAATTTGCTCGGGCTCGCCGGTGATCCCCATTCGAATCAACGGAAGCGAGCAATCGGTGGACGCCGAGCCGCGCCGCACGCTGCTCGATGCGCTGCGCCACGACCTCGGCCTGACCGGCGCCAAAAAGGCGTGCGACATGGGCAACTGCGGCGCCTGCACCGTGCACCTCGACGGCCGCGCCGTGTACAGCTGCCTCGTCCTCGCAGTCGACTGCGCCGGACGTGAAGTGACCACCATCGAAGGCCTGGCCGCAGGTAGCAATGAGGGTTCGCTTCATCCCTTGCAGCGCGCCTTCATCGAGGCCGACGCCTTCCAGTGCGGCTACTGCACGCCGGGGCAAATCATGAGCCTGAAGGCCCTCTTCGATCGCACGCCCCGGCCCTCCGACGAGGACATCGAGCGCGCGCTCTCCGGCAACCTCTGCCGCTGCGGTGCATACCAGCACATCCTCAAGGCCGCCCGCCTGGTGCGCGACCAATGACCACCCGCCTCGAGGGCCCTGACAAGGTCACCGGCAAGGCCGTCTATTCCAGCGACGTGCGCCTGCCCGGCCAGCTCTACGCGAAGATCCTGCGCAGCCCGCATCCGCACGCCAAGGTGCTGCGCATCGACACCTCGCGCGCCGAAGCGCTCGCCGGCGTCCGCGCCGTCGTCTCGGCCATGAACGGCCCGGACATCAGCTGGCACGACGACACGAGGCTCCTCGACAGCACGGTGCGCTACGTCGGCGACGAGGTCGCGGCGCTCGCCGCGGACAGCGAGGAGATCGCGCAGGACGCGCTGCGGCTGATCGAGGTCGAGTACCTGCCGCTCGCTTTTGACGTAGCGCGCGGCAAGGCGGGCGATTCGAAGGTGCAGGAGCGCGGCAACGTGCTTACCGGCCTGCGCGAAGCCGACGTCACGGTGGAGGAGACCTACACCACCGGCACCGCGCTTCACAACGCGCTTGAATCGCACGGCTGCACGGCCGTATGGGACGGCGGCGAGCTCACGCTGTACGAATCGACGCAAGGCATTTTCGCGGTGCGGGACGAAGTCGCCGAGAAGCTCGGCCTGCCGAAGGACCAGGTTCGCGTCATCACGCCGCACATGGGCGGCGGCTTCGGCGCGAAGCAGATCGCGTGGAAACATTCCGTCATCGCCGCGTTGCTCGCGAAGCGCGCCGGCCGGCCGGTGCAGCTCATGCTCGACCGCACGGAAGAGAACCTGGCCTCCGGCAGCCGCAACGCCACGCGGCAGCACGTGCGCATCGGCGCGAAGCGCGACGGCACGCTCACCGCGATCGACGCTCGCATCGAGTTCCAGTCGGGCGCATACAAGGTGGGCGGTGAGGACAGCGACCTCACCGGCACTTACATGACCCTCTATCGCTGCGAGAACGTGCGCGCCGAGCAGACCTCCATGAAGACCAACGCGGGCGCTTCGGTCGCGTTCCGCGGCCCGGGCTACGTCGAGGCGAATTTCGCGCTCGAGTCGGCGATGGATGAGCTCGCGCGCAAGCTCGGCATGGATCCGATCGACCTGCGGTTACGCAACTACGCCGTGCGCGATCAAAGCGAGGACAAGCCGTACACCTCGCCGCAGAGCCTGCGCCGCTGCATCGAGCGCGTGGCCGAGGTCTTCGACTGGAAGCGCAAGCGCAAGGGCATCGGCTTCGCCGCGCACGACTGGCTCGCCGGCGGCGGCTGGCCGCCGGCCACGGTCGAAGTCACGCTGCGCGCGGGCCGCGCGGAAGTGCTGGTCGGCGTGCAGGACATCGGCACGGGACCCCGGACCGCGCTCGCGCAAATCGCGGCCGCCGAGCTGGGCATCCCGCTGGACGCGGTCGACGTGCGTCTGGGCGACACGAAGCCCGGCCTGTACGGTCCCACCAGCTCGGGCAGCACGACCCTCGCCACCATCGGCCCGGCGCTTGCGGAGGCCGCGCGCAAGGCGAAGAAGACCGGGCATGGCCGAGCGGAGCGCGGCGAGAACCCGAAAGACAAGACCATTCGTACCTGCGGCGCGCAGTGCGCCGAGGTCGAAGTGGACCTGGAGACGGGCGAGGTGACCGTGCTGCGCGTCGTCGCCGCCCACGACTGCGGCCGCATCATCAACCCGCTCCTCGTCGCGAGCCAGGTGATCGGCGGCGTCACGCAGGGCATCGGCTTCGCGCTTTGCGAGGAGCGGGTGATGGACGAGCGCCTTGGCGAATCGCTCAACGCCAATCTCGAGGAGTACAAGGTCGCGACGGTGCGCGACATCCGCGAGATCGTGAACGCGACCGAAAGCATGCCGGACCTCGAGGCCAACGCCCTCGGCACCAAGGGCATCGGCGAGCCGCCGATCATCCCGACCGCTGCCGCGATCGCCAACGCCATCTTCGACGCGACCGGCGTGCGCATCCGCGACCTCCCGATCACGCGCGACAAGCTTCTGAACGAACTTAATCAGGGACAGACCACGTTTTCGGACAACGGGGCAAGAAACAAACGTGGTCTGTCCCTGATTCCCGGGTCATGAAAGCGTTCGGCTACTCCAGCCCCGACTCGCTCGATGCGGCGCTCGCCGCCATCGGCCCGCAGGCACGGCCGCTGGCCGGCGGCACCGACCTGCTGACGCTCATCAAGGCGGACCTCGCCGCGCCCGAGCGCCTGGTGAACGTGAAGGCGCTGTTGCCGCGCGGCATCGAGGCGAAGCCCGAGGGGCTCGAGATCGGCGCGCTGACCACGCTCGCGGAGATCGAGGAGCACCCGGTGGTGCGCGACGGCTATGCCGCGCTCGCGCAGGCCGTTTCGCTGGCCGCCTCGCCGCAGATCCGCAACCTCGCCACGGTGGGCGGCAACCTGCTGCAGCGGCCGCGCTGCTGGTACTTCCGCAACGCGCGCATCGACTGCTGGCTGAAGGGCGGCGACGAATGCCCCGCGGGAGACGGCCAGAACCGCAACCACGCCATCCTGCGGGGTGGACCGTGCTATGCCGTGCACCCGTCCGACATCGTGCCGGCGCTGATGGCCTTCGACGCCGCGGTGCGCGTGGTCGGCGCGGCCGGCGAGCGCTGGATCGAGCTCGAGGACTTCATGCAGCCGCCGACCGAGGAGCGGCGTACGGAAACCGTCCTCGCCCCGGACGAGCTCGTGACCGCCGTGCGGCTGCCGCCGCATCCGGAGCCCACGCGCAGCGTCTACCGCAAGGCGATGGACCGGAAGATATGGGCCTTCGCGCTCGCCGGCGTGGCGTGCGCGCTGCGGCTCTCCGGGCGCAAGATCGCCCACGCCCGCATCGTCCTCTCCGGCGTGGCACCGGTCCCAATGCGGGCCGAAGCCGCCGAGCGGGAACTGTTGGGACGGGAGCCGAGCCCGGAGAGGTTCGCCGCCGCGGCCGGGGCGGCGCTGCAGGACGCCCGACCTCTGCGGCATAATGGCTACAAGGTGCCGCTGACCATGGCGCTCGTCCGACAAGCTCTCACGACCCTCACCGAATAGAAATGCAGATCGAGGCAACGAAAGCGGCTTACCGCCGTTATGCAGGCGTCTACGACGCGATCTTTGGCCCGGTGCTCCATCCCGGCCGCAAGGCGGTGATCCAGGCGCTCGACCTGCGGCCCGGCGACCGGGTGCTCGAGGTCGGCGTCGGCACCGGCCTCTCGCTTCCGCTCTATCCGCCCAACGTGAAGGTCACGGGCATCGATGTCTCCGCGGAGATGCTCGAGAAGGCGCGCCGCCGCATCGCCAAGCGCCGCATCACCAACGTCGAGGCGCTGCTCGAGATGGACGCGGAGCAGACCAGCTTCGCCTCGGCGAGCTTCGACAAGATCGTCGCCATGTACGTGATGCCGGTCGTGGCCCGCCCGGCCCGCGTGCTGGAAGAGCTGCACCGCGTGTGCAAGCCCGACGGCCAGATCTATCTCGTGAACCACGTGCGCTCCGACAACCGCTTCGTCGCCGCAGTGGAAAAGAGCCTCGCGCGCTTCTCCGACAAGCTCGGCTTCCATCCCGAATTCCAGCTCACCGACATGGTGTCGAGCGCCGACCAGCTCACCGAGATCTCGCGCATCAACTTCTTCTGGAAGGTCCTGCGGCTGCGCAACGGCATTGCGCACCGCGTCGGCCAGGAGTCCCTAATCCGGGCTGCGTCCTCGCATTAGGAAGAGCGGCGCCGCCAGGACGCCCTGCAGCACCGCCGAAATCCCGTACAGCAGCGCCGTCGCCGTCGCCTGGTCGGCCATTACGTCGAGCACGCCGAGCACCACCACCGCGGAGAGCTCGCGCGCGCCGAAGCCGCCCCAGCCGAGCGGCATGGCGCCCATGATGAAGATCGGCGCCGCGGCGGCGAACATGACCGGGTAGGTGAGATCCACGCCGGCGGCAAAGCCGAAGAGCCACAGCGCCGCCGCGGAGAAGACCTGCACCAGCACCGAGAGCCAGATCGACGAGAACACCGGGCCGCCGGAGGCGAGCGCCTCGCGGCGGACCTTCTCCCAACGCTCGATGGGCAGCGGTATCCAGGGCATGACCAGCGCCATGACCAGGCCGGCGACGTACACCCATAGGGTGGCGTCCATCCTCAGCATGGCCAGGGCCAGCGCGACGAGTAGCGCGACGAGCGACATCGCGCACAGCACCCACAGGCCGCTCAAGCGATCGAGCAGCACCGAAAGCCCCGAGCGCAGCAGCGGATTTCCGAGCCGCGACAGCTCGTAGCCGCGCAGGAGATCCCCCGACACCGTCGCGCCCGGCAGCAGCACGTTCATCGTCATGCCGCGGAAATAGCTCGCGATCGCCGATGGCAGCGGCGCCGCCATGCCGAGGCCGCGCGCGATGGCGGCCCAGCGCGCGGCGGAGACGACGTTCGAGACGATGGAGCAGGCGAGGCCGAGCGCGAACCACAGCGGATCGACGCCGCGCAGCTGCATGGCGATGGCCTCGGGGTCGGCGTACCAGACGACCGCCGCGAGGATCGCGACGCCGACGATGATCCGTACGACGGTTTTCAGGGGCCCTTGCGAGGCTGGCGCCGCAGCAGGTACTGCGCTCGTCCCTGCGGCTCGTGGTAGATGCGCGTGAGGAGCTCGCCGATCACGCCGGTGGCGACGAGCTGCACGCCGATCAGCATGAGCAGCACGCCGAAGAGGAGGAGCGGGCGGCCGCCGATGTCCTGGCCGAACGCGATCTTCTCGGCGGTGAGCCAGGCGAGGATCGCGAACCCGGCGGCGCCGAACCCGAGCCCGACGCCGCCGAACGCCTGCAGCGGGCGGTGCAGGAAGCGCATCAGGAACTTGATCCAGAGGAGGTCGAGCAGCACGCGGAACGTGCGGTCGATGCCGTACTTCGACACGCCGCGCGTGCGCGCGTGGTGGCGCACCGGCACCTCGACGATCTTCGCGCCCACCTCGGCGGCGAGCGCCGGGATGAAGCGGTGCAGCTCGCCGTAGAGGCGCAGGCCGCGGATGATGTCGGCGCGATAGACCTTCAGCGCGCAGCCGTAGTCGTGCAGCTGCACGCCGGTGACCTTCGAGATGAGCGCATTCGCCGCCATGGACGGCAGCTTGCGCGACACGGTGCGGTCCTGGCGCTCCTTGCGCCAGCCGGAAATGACATCGATGTCCGGGCGCGCGTCGAGCATCTTGAGGAGCTCGGGAATATCGTCCGGGTCATTCTGCAGGTCGCCGTCGAGCGTGGCGACGATCTCGCCCTGCGCGGCGTCGAAGCCGGCCTGCAGCGCGGCCGACTGGCCGTAGTTGCGGATGAGGTAGAGCGGCTTCAGCCACGGGCGCGTCGCCGCCAGCGACTCGAGCGCCG
>DATMIG010000416.1:0-2624 GCA_035554335.1 Burkholderiales bacterium | reverse complement strand
CGATCACCACGCCCGCCGCGGCGACGGCGCCGACCAGCGGCACGAGCTGCAGGATGGTGTCGGTGCAGCATTCCATGAAGCGCCGCGGGCCGATCGCCGTCGGGCGATGGAACCACGAAAGCGCGATCACCGCGGCGGTCGCGCCGGCGGCGACGTAGACCGGCGTAAAGCCCGCCACCAGCAGCGCGATCAGTGCGCCGATCGGCAGCAGGTGCCGCCAGCCGTTCTTCAGCGCGCGCCAGACCGGAACGATCTGGTCCTCCGGCAGGCGCGGCTCGTCGTGGCGCACCGCCTCGTTATGGACCAGCAGATAGATCGAGTAGTAGTAGAGCAGCGCCGGCAGCACCGAGGCCCAGGCGATGCTCTTGTAGGCGATGCCGGTGAGATCCGACATGATGAAAGCCACGGCCCCCATGACCGGCGGCAGCATCGCGCCGCCGCTCGAGGCGGTCGCCTCGATCGCGCCGGCGCGCTCCGCGGGAATGCCCATGCGCTTCATGATCGGGATGGTGAGCGGCCCGGTGGTCGCGACGTCCGCGGTCGGACTGCCGGAAATCGAGCCGTACAGCCCGCTCGCGGTCACGCAGGCCTTCGCCGCCCCGCCGCGCATGCGACCGGTCACGCCGCTCGCCAGTTCGAAGAAGAGCTGCCCGCCGCCCGCCTTCTCGTAGAAGCTGCCGAACAGGACGAAGAGGAACGCGTAGGTCGCCGCCACCTCGAGCGGCGAGCCGAACACCCCGTTCTCCATGATCGTCATCATCTCGATGAAGTACGGGATGCCGAAGTTGTCGTGGTGCAGCGCGCCCGGCATCCAGCTGCCGAACACCGTGAAGACGAGGAGCAGCAGCACCAGCGAGGTGAGCCCCCAGCCCACCGAGCGCCGGCAAAGCTCGACCACCAGCACGAGGAGCGTGAAGCCGACGACCGCGTCGGCGGTCGTCACCTCGGAGAAGCCGCGGCTCCAGTTGAGGAACTTGTCGTTGAGGACGATGTAGTAGAGCGCGACGGCGAGCGACAGGCCGGCGAGCACCACGTCGGTCCAGGCGAGCCGCTGCCGGCGCGGATTTGCCGTCGTGGTGAGGAAGGCGATCGGAAAGGTGATCGCGATGAAGATCGAGATGTCGAGGTGGAAGTAGGCAGTGTTCGAGCGCGCCCAGGTCGCGAAGCGCTCGAGGAGCGGCGCATGCAGGAGGCCGGCGAGCTCGAGCGCCCAGTTGCCGAAGATCTGCGCCAGCGCGCCGATCCACAGCACGTACAGCGCCGCCGCCACCGAGCCCGCGCGGATGACCAAAAGCCAAACGCCACCCGGACGGTGGCGTTTGCCTTCGCGAAGGAATTGCAAGGAGCCTACTTAACCAGCCCTTTCTCTTTGTAGTAGCGCAAGGCGCCCGGATGGTAAGGAAGCTTCGCCGGGTTGTTGGCCATCTTCTCGGTGGCATAGCCGGTCTTCAGCGAGCCGCCGATGGCGTGCACGCGCGCCTCGTTCTCCGCGATGGCCTTGACGTACTTGTAGACCACCTCGTCCGGCACATGCGCGCCGGCGAGGAGCGACACCCACTGCCGCACCGTCGGGTAGTCCTTCTCCATGAACGGATAGGTGCCCTTCGGCACCATGTCCGCCTTGAAGTGGAAGACGTCCGCCGCCTTCTGCACGGTAGCCTGGTCGCCGTCGATCCACAGCAGCGGCCGCTTGCTCGCGATGTCCTTCACCAGCGAGTCGCCGAGGTTGCGCGCGTTCATGAACATGTCGGCCTTGTCGTCGGTGATGGCGTCGAGGCCGATGGAGCTGTTGCCGAGGACGTACGAGCCGCCCCACTTCTGGATGTCGTCGATGGTGAAGCCGTAGGCCTTCATCACCTCGTACGGCCCGCCGATGGTGGTCTGCGGATTGTCCGGGCGGTTGATCGCCAGGCGGATCTTCGGCTTCTTCTTCGCGATGTCGGCCCAGGAGCGCACGCCGTTCGCGTCGGCCCACTCCTTCGTCATCAGGAAGTGCATGAACTGGTTGTCGTACAGCATCATCACGAAGCTGAACTTGCCCTTGAGCGGCGCCTTGTACGGCGCCTTGCCCTCGTTGGCGAGCACGATCTCCGTGCCGGTGGCGGTCGCGGTGAAGTCGGCCTGCTTCTCGGCGATGGCGAGCACGCCGCCGCCGGGCGAATTGGGCTTGAACGACACCGCCGAGCCCGGATAGGTGTCCCGCACCACCGCGTTCAGCCCTTCCACCATCGTGCGCGGATAGCCGCTCGGCGTCGCGCCGGTGACGGTCGCCGTGACCGGCTTCTTGTCGTTGAAATCGGCCAGCGCGGGATTGGCGAGAACCACCGCCAGCGCGAGCAATGCGCTTTTCATGACTCCTCCTAGCTATGTTTACGCCGCTTCGCGGCTTTCTTCGCTTTCTTCTTGGCCTTCTGGGCGGGCTTCTTCGCCTTGCGCTTTTTCGCCTTGATGACGCGCGCCGGCCGCTCGCCCGGCTTCGGGAACTGCAGGATCGCGTCCTTGAAGAGCTGCACGAGCCCGAGCACCGCCGCGGCCTGTGACTCGTACAGGGCCTCGGTGCGCACCATCATCTCCTGCTGGTTGTCGGGGTTGTAAAGCTCGGCGAGATATTTGCCGGTTGCCTC
>DATMIG010000415.1:0-1519 GCA_035554335.1 Burkholderiales bacterium | reverse complement strand
TTCACCGACCGGCGCGTCGGCACGATCCGGCGCCTCACGCCGGTGAAGGACGACGGCAAGCCCGATCCGGCGAAGCCCGTGCTCTACGTGGGCGAGACGCAGGTACTGACGCCGGCCGGCGCGCTGCCGATCGGCTTCGAGATCCCCGCCGGCTCGCTCAAGGAAGCGGCCGAGAAATTCGGCCAGCTGGCGAAGGAAGCGATCGAGCGCACGGTGAAAGAGCTGCAGGAGCTGCGCCGCCAGCAGGCCTCGCAGATCGTCGTGCCGCAGGGACCGCTGCCGCCGCTGGGCGGCGCGGGCGGCGGCGGCAAGATCCAGATGCCCTGAGCAGTTGCTCGACGACGTAAAAACCTGGATCGCCGGCGCGAAGCGCATCGTCGCGCTGACCGGCGCCGGCATCTCCACCGACTCCGGCATTCCCGACTTCCGCGGCCCGCAGGGCGTGTGGACGAAGAATCCGCACGCCGAGAAGATGTCCAATATCCACTACTACCTCGCCGATCCCGAGGTACGCAAAGCGTCGTGGCAGAACCGGATGGCGAGCCCGGCGTGGACGGCGAAGCCCAATCCCGGCCACACGGCGCTGGTCGAGCTCGAGCGGCAGCGCAAGCTCCACGCGCTCATCACGCAGAACATCGACGAGCTGCACCAGCTCGCCGGCAACTCGCCGGAGCTCGTCATCGAGGTACATGGCAGCATGCGGCGCTTCATGTGCTGGGGCTGCGGCATGCGCGGCCCGATGCAGAAGGTGCTCGAGCGCGTGCGCGCCGGCGAGGAAGACCCGAAATGCCGCGACTGCGGCGGGATACTGAAAAGCGACACCATCTCCTTCGGCCAGCAGCTCGTGCCGGAGGTGATCGACCGCGCCATGGAGTCCGCCGGCGAGGCGGACCTCTTCATCGCCATCGGCACCAGCCTGCAGGTCTACCCGATCGCCGGCGCCTTCGACATCGCGCGCTCCGCCGGCGCGAAGACCGTGATCGTCAACGCCGAGCCGACGCCTTACGACTCGATGGCGGACGCCGTGCTCGGCGGCTCGATCAGCACGGTACTACCGGCGCTGGTTGAATTCGGGGACCGGGCCCGAACTCGGCAGTCACGAGAGGCCTGAGGAGTGGCCCGGCTAGCTTTTGAACCCTGGGCCCGTATCTCTTGGATTAGATCGGCCAACGCGAGGCGCTTGCGATTGGGCATGCCCGTGGGCTGCGCCAACCAATCGCTGATGACATCTTCGCTCACTTGCAGACGCCTCGCGACTTCCCGAACACCAAGGCGGTCCTGCGCGTAGCGCAAAAGCGATGACTCGGGGGAGGAATCCGGCACTCCGAGACTGTAGATCCCATGGGCTTTCACGGCGAGCGCACCAATGCACGCTATTTTGAGCGCGGCTGCAGTGGCGCGATATGCGCCGCAATGGCGCACAGCCCATCGCCGTCGAGGTCGGCTATTCGTCGCCAAGGGGTCGCACACGAATTCTTCTGTGACTTTTTTTGACGCCGGCTCGTGACCCTTCCAGTTA
>DATMIG010000414.1:0-2971 GCA_035554335.1 Burkholderiales bacterium | reverse complement strand
ACTTGCCGGTCTTCTCGGCGAGGTAGAGCACGATGGCGTTGCTGTCGAACATCGTCACGTCGCCATCCACGATCGACGGCACCTTCGCGTTGGGGTTGATCGCCAGATAGCCGGGTGCATGTTGCTCGCCCTTGCGCGTATCAACGGGCATCGGCTCATACGCGAGGCCCATCTCCTCCAGGCAGAGGGCCACTTTCATCGGGTTCGGGGCGGTGCTGTAGTAGAACTTGATCATCGGGTCTCCAGAGTCCGTAGGTTACTTAGCCTCGATTTTGCCAGCCCGGAGGCCACTACGTACGACCCACCAGCCCGGCCACGACGATCGCGAACTCAGCGAGATCAAAAGGCTTGGCGAGGTGCGCCTGGTAGCCGGCGAGAATTGCGTTCTTGCGATCATCGGGCCGCGCGAATGCGGTGAGGGCGAGCGTGGGCACGCGGCGCCCCTTCGGCTCGGACGCGCGCAGGCGTCGCATGAACTGGTACCCGTCGGTGCCCGGCATGCCGATGTCGCTGATCACCACGTCCGGCGCATGGCTCTCCAGGTAGGTCAGCGCCTCCTCGGCGGTCCGCACGGTGCTCACGTCGACGCCCTGGCTTTCAAGTACGCGCCGCACCAGCTCCAGCGCGTCGGCCTCGTCATCGACGACCAGTGCCCGAACCCCGTCGAGCCGCGGCAATGGCACGGCCTCGAAGCCTTCGGTCGCCGTCGGGTGCACGCGTGCTCGGCTCTCCTCGCTCTTCCGCAGCATGACCAGCGGCAGGGTGACGACGAACGTAGCGCCGTGTCCTTCGCCGAGGCTCTTGGCCTGGATCGTGCCGCCGTGCATGTCGACGAGCTGCTTCGCGATCGCTAGGCCGAGGCCGAGGCCGCCGTATTCGCGCTGCGTGGAGCTGTCCTTCTGCGAGAAGCGCTCGAACACGTGCGGCAGGAAGCCATCCGGTATGCCGACCCCGGTGTCGCTCACGCTGAACTCGATGTGGGAGTTCACGCGCTGCAGCAGCACCTGCACCCTGCCGCCCTTGGGGGTGAATTTGACCGCGTTGCTGAGCAGATTCCAGAACACCTGCTGCAGGCGCGCCGGGTCGCCCGACACCACCACGCTTCTCGGGTCGAGCACGCTTTCCAGGCGCACGCCCTTCGCGTGCGCAGCCGGCTCGATCGAATCGAGCGCGCCGCGCAGCACGTCGAGCAGCGCGACCTGCTGGACGTCCAGGCGGAAACGCCCGGAGATGATGCGGGAGAGATCCAGCAGGTCGTCGATCAGGCGCACCTGCGCGCGCGAGTTTCGGTCGATGACCTCCATCGCATGCTGCACCTGGGCCGCGTCGTGCGCGCCGCCCGCGCGCAGCAGCTGCGTCCATCCCATGATCGCGTTGAGCGGCGTGCGCAGCTCGTGCGAGAGCGTGGCGAGAAACTCGTCCTTGATGCGCGCGGTGCGTTGCGCCAGCATGCGCGCGCTTCGCTCCGCCTCGAGCATCGCCTCGCGCTCGGCGCCGCTCGCCTCCAGCGCCTCGGTGCGCCTGCGCTCGGTGAGGTCGCGCGTCAGCTTGGCAAAGCCCTGCAGCCGGCCCGCCTCGTCGCGCACCGCGGTGATGGTCACGTGCGCCCAGAACCGGGAGCCGTCCTTGCGAATGCGCCAGCCTTCGTCGACGAAGCGGCCTTCGGCGGCGGCGACGCGCAGCTCGTGCTCCGGCCAGCCGCTCTCGATCGCTTCCGGCGGATAGAACTTGCGGAAGTGCCGCCCGACGATCTCGTCGGCCTGATAGCCCTTGATGCGCGCGGCGCCGGCATTCCAGGTCGCCACCACGCCGTTGGGATCGAGCATGAAGATGGCATAGTCGGCCACGCCTTCGACCAGTAGGCGGAAGCGCTCTTCGCTTTGCCGCAGCCGCTCCTCGTGCTCGCGCCGCTCGGTAAGGTCGCGCGTCACCTTGGCGAAACCGATCAACTCGCCCTGGGCGTCGCGCAGCGCCGTGATGACCACGTTGGCCCAGAATCGCGAGCCGTCCTTGCGCACCCGCCATCCTTCGTCCTCGAAGCGTCCCTCGGCGCTCGCGACGCGCAACTCGTGTGCGGGAAAGTCCTTCTCCGCCTCCGGGGGATAGAACTGGCTGAAGTGCCGGCCGATGATTTCTTCAGCGCGATAACCCTTGATCAGCTCTGCCCCGCTGTTCCACGTGAGCACGTGCCCTTGCGGGTCGAGCATGAAGATGGCGTAGTCCCTCACGCTCTCGACCAGCAGGCGAAACCGTTCCTCGCTGGAGCGAAGCGTTTCGTCGTGCTTGAACGAGGGTTTATTGGGCATCAGGGGGGCAGACTGGCACACGCCAGCAATGCCCGTGCCTTGCCCGCCGCCTACTTTGTAACGAGCTTCGCTGCGGCGATGCCGGCGAGCCGGCCCATATTGGTAGCGGTCATGAGGCCCGAGCCGGAGAGGTAGCCCCAGTCGGCCGGCCCCGAGAGGCCGCGGGCGGCGCCGCCGCCGGCGAACAGGTTGGGGAACGGCTTCCCATCCTTGCGGAGCACCCGCATCTCGGTATTCACCTCGAGGCCGCCTTGCGTGTGCGTGAGCGCGCCGGCGATCTTCGAGATGCAGTAAGGCGGCTTGAGCACGGGCTTCTTCCTGAAGTCGCGGCCGAATTCGTCCTGCTTCTCGCCGCGCGCGGAAGCGGCGACGTCGGCGAACGTCTGGGCGAGCGCCCTGGCGTCGCAGCCGACGACGCGCGCCAGCTCCTCCACGGAGCTGCAGCGCTTGACCGCGCCGGCCTCCTTCGCCTCGACGTGGCTCGCCTGCTGCATGGCGATGGCGTCGCAACGCTCGTCCCAGATCGCCCAGGCGACCGAGCCGGGCTGGCGGTGGACTTTCAGCGCCTGCTCGGAGTAGCCGGCGTTCTCGTTGGAGAAGCGCTTGCCGTTCGCGTTGACGTGGAAGCCGCCCTCGGTGACGGTGGCCCAGTTGAGGTGCACGCC
>DATMIG010000413.1:0-2871 GCA_035554335.1 Burkholderiales bacterium | reverse complement strand
GCTGCGCGTCGATCGTGCATACCGTGGCTTCGAACGCGTACGCCGCGGTGACGAGCGGATGGCCGAGCAGGACGTTGAGGAGCGGCGCGGGATCGGCGGCGCCGCTCGTCTCGATGATCACGCGCTCGAAGCGCGGAATCTCGCCGCGCGCGCGGCGGCCGTCGAGGTCGGCGAGGGTCTCGTGCAGCGCGCCCGTGTTGGCGCAGCACAGGCATCCCGCGTCGAGCAGGACGACGTTGTCGGTCGCCTCGGCGATCATCACGTTGTCGAGGCCGATCTCGCCGAGCTCGTTCACCACCACCGCCGTGTTCGCGAGCGCCGGATCCTTCAGCGCGCGGTTGAGGAGCGTCGTCTTGCCGCTGCCGAGGAAGCCGGTGAGGAGGAAGACCGGCGTTCGCCCCGCTGAAATGAGCGTCATGAGCGGCGCTTGTGGTCGTCGAAGAGCTGCAGCATCGCGTCGCGCAGCCAGCGATTGGCGAGGTCGTTGTCGGCGCGCGGATGCCAGTAGAGCGAGACGTCGAAGCTCGGGATGGCGATCGGCAGCGGATGGACCTTCATCTTCACCAGGCGCGCCCACACGTCGGCGACGTGGCTCGGCAGGCTGACGATGAGATCGGTATCGGCAACGATGAGCGGGATCACGACGAAGTGCGGTACGCGCAGCGCGACGTTCTGCTCCACGCCATGCTCGGCGAGCGCGCGCTCGAGCTGCTGGTGGCCGGAGCCCATCGACGAGATGAGCACGTGCCGGGCCGAGAGGAACTCCTTCAGCGTGAGCGCCCCGCGGCGGCCGAGCGGATGCTCCGGCCGCGTCATGCAGACGTAGCGTTCCTCGAAAAGGCGCGCGCGGCGGGTCTTGTCGCGCAGCTGCGGCAGGTAACCGACGGCGAGATCGATGTCGCCCGTCTCCATCCGCACCGCGAGCTCGCCGGCCGGCAGCTGCGCCGTCTCCAGGCGCAGCTGCGGGCTTTCCTGGTGGAGGTGGCGCATGAGCGTCGGCAGCAGTACCGTCTCGCCTACGTCGGTCATATAGATGCGAAGGCTGCGCCCGGTGCGACGTGGATCGAAGGCTTCGCGCCCGTTCAGCGCGCGGCGCACCATGGCCAGAGCATCGGTGAGCGACGGCGCGAGCTCGAGCGCGCGGGGCGTCGGCAGCATCCCGGAGCGCGTGTTGATGAAGAGCGGATCGCCGAGCTGGCGCCGCAGCCGTCCGAGCGCGCTGCTCATCGCCGACTGCGTGAGTCCGACGTCGGCCGCGGCGCGCGTGACGTTGCCATGGCGCAGGAGCGCCTCGAAGACCGGCAGCAGATTGAGGTCCGGCGTGCCGTTCACGTATTTACCGTGTGGATGAAAGCAATCGACGCCATCGATTTGACTGATAATTATAGGTCTGCCTAGACTGAAATGAACCGAGGAGACGCGCGCATGAAACCGTGGGACGGCATCGTCAGCGAGCAAGATGAGAAGCAAACCTTCGCGGCCGGCTTCGGCCGTCCCGGGGGCGTCGGCAAGCGCCCAGCGCTGCTCATCATCGACGTCCAGTACCGCACCATCGGCACGACGCCGAAGCCTTTCTTCGAATCGATCAAGGAATACCCGACCTCATGCGGCGAGGTGGGGTGGAAGGCGGTCGCCAACATCGCCACGCTCCTCGCTGAATTCCGCCGCCACGACTGGCCGGTGCTCTATCCGCACGTTGCGCCGAAGAACAAGGCGACCGACAGCGGCCGCCTCGCCGAGAAGGTGCCGGCGATCATGAACATCCCGATGAAGGGCTACGAGTTCCCGCCGGAGATCGCGCCGCGCGAAGGCGATGTCCTGCTGCCGAAAAAGCACCCGAGCGCGTTCTTCGGCACGCCGCTGGTCAGCCACCTGATCGATCTGGGCGCGGATACGCTGGTCGTCACCGGCTGCACCACGAGCGGCTGCGTGCGCGGCAGCGTGGTCGACGGCTTCGCGTACAACTTCCGCGTTCTGGTGCCGCACGATGCGGTGTACGACCGCTCGCACGCCTCGCATGCCGTGAACCTCTTCGACATGGCGGCGAAGTACGCGGACGTCGGGACGACCGCGGAGATCCTGGAGAAGCTGCGGCCGCTCGGCAAGAGCGACCCGGTGCGCAAGGTTGGCTGAAGCCGTCGTCGTCCTCGACATGACGCGCGACTCCATCGCGCCGGAAGCGCGCGCGGTCGAGATGCGCAAAAGCATTTTAGGAAAAACCAAAGCCTATCTGGCCTGGGCGCGCGGCCAGGGCATGCCGGTGGTCTTCGTCTGCAGCGCGCGCCGGCGCACCGACAAGTGGTTCCTCAAGCACTGGGAGCTCGCCAACGAGATCTGGAAGAGCGGCCAGGAGCCGATCCCGGAGCTTTTCGAGAGCACGGACACCATAGTGCACAAGCGCCGCTACAGCGGCTTCTTCGGCTCCGACCTCGAGATCACGCTGCGCGAGCTCGACGTCGATTCCCTGCAGCTCATCGGCTGGTCGACCTCGCTCGCCGTGGCGACCACCGCGATCGACGCCTGGCAGCTCGGCTTCCCGACCACCGTGGTGAGCGATCTTTGCATCGCGCACGCCTGGGGCGGGCATACCGTCGACGAGAACCAGAAGTGGTCGCTCGACTACATCGCCGCCATGGCGAAGTCGAAGATCGTGGAATCAGAGATGTTGATGCGCGAATCACCAGTGCAATGACGATTGAGGGGCGCGCGACGCGGCGCGCGCTTAATTCCGAGGTCGACTATTACAGCCTGGCGGCGGCCGAGGAGCTCGGTCTCGCCGGCGTGTCGCGACTGCCGTGCTCGCTGAAGGTGCTGCTCGAGAACGTGCTGCGCCAGCACGGCGAGGGGCGATCGGACGGCGCCGACATCGGC
>DATMIG010000412.1:0-4689 GCA_035554335.1 Burkholderiales bacterium | reverse complement strand
CGCCTTGGTCCGGCTTCACCTCGACGCTTCCGTCGAGATGCTTCTTGTCGAGGCCCAGCGCCGCTGCGGGGGACAGCAGGAAGAAAACGAGGATGAGCGCCGCGCGTGCGCCCATCCGAGGCGTTACTTGGCGACCTGCCGCTCGCGCAGCTCGTCGAGCGTCTTGCAGTCGATGCAGAGCGTCGCCGTCGGGCGGGCCTCGAGGCGCTTCAGGCCGATCTCCACGCCGCAGCTGTCGCAATAGCCGTACTCGTTGGCGTCGATGCGCGCGATGGTCTCGTCGATCTTCTTGATCAGCTTTCTCTCGCGGTCGCGGTTGCGCAGCTCGAGCGCCATGTCGGATTCCTGGCTGGCGCGGTCGTTCGGGTCGGCGAACACCGTGGCCTCGTCCTGCATGGTGTGCACCGTGCGGTCGATTTCCTGCGACAGCTCCGCCTTCAGCGTTTCCAGGATCTTGCGAAAATGGCTGCGCTGCTTGGCGTTCATGTACTCCTCGCCCTTCTTGGCAGCGTAGGGCGTGAAGGTTTTGCGGGTGATCTCGACAGCCATTTGCAGTACAGCCTAGCCTGAAAAAGTGAGGCGCTTTTGTAGCAGAAATGCACCCCTGTCGCAAGCAACTCGCGTTGCTCTAAAGATGCGCTAAGGGTATCATTTGGCGCCTTTTTCGGGGCGTGGCGCAGTCTGGTAGCGCGCTTGCTTTGGGAGCAAGATGTCGGAGGTTCAAATCCTCTCGCCCCGACCAGATTTGTGCCGGGTTTTTCGTTTTTGTAGGGTTTGCACGCGGGCTGCCCGTAGCTCAACCGGATAGAGCAACGGCCTTCTAAGCCGTAGGTTGCGAGTTCGAGTCCCGCCGGGCAGGCCAACACCATCGATCAGGTTGCAATGGTGGCCGTAGCTCAAAGGTAGAGTCCAGGGTTGTGATCCCTGTTGTTGTGGGTTCGAGTCCCATCGGCCACCCCACCCTTCATGTATGCCGCTCGAGCGCGAGCTGAAGTTCCGGCTCCCGCCGCGAGCGGCCGCGCACGCCGCGAGCGAGCTGGCGCTGGTGCGAGGCGTGGCGCTGTCGTCGATCTACTTCGATACGGCGTCGCGAGAGCTCAGCCGTGCGCGCGCGGCGCTGCGCCTGCGCCGCGTCGGCCGCGCGTGGCTGCAGACGTTCAAGTGCGAACGCGCTCCGGGCGTGCGCGGCGAATGGGAGCTCGGCGTGCCGCGCGCCGCGCTCGATCTGTCGCGCTTTCCCGCCGACGAGATCCGTCGCACGAGCGGCATCGACCTCGCGTCGCTCGACCGGCGGCTGCAGCCGCTCTTCGAAACGCGGTTCGCGCGTCGCGCGGCCGATGTGCGGCTGAAGGATGCCACCGTGGAAGTCGCGCTCGACCGCGGCACCATCGTCGCCGGCAAGCGGCGCGAGCCGCTCCTCGAGCTCGAGATCGAGCTGAAGAACGGCGAGCCCCGCCGCCTGTTGCGCTATGCGGAGTCGCTCATCGAGCCGCTGCAGCTCAGCCTGTCGCTCGCCAGCAAGGCGGAGCGGGGCTACGGCCTCGCCCTCGGCGAGGCTCGCCTGCCGCGCAGGTGGCGGCGGCCGGACCTGGGCGATGCGAAGCCGCATGAGGCGCTCGCCAAGCTCGCGGGCGTCGCTTTCGAGCAGATCGCCGCCAACGCCGAGGGCGTGCTCGCCTCCGACGATCCGGAATACCTGCACCAGCTGCGCGTCGGCATGCGAAGGCTGCGATCGCTCTTCGCCGCTTTCCGGGCGCTCGATCCGCAGCCGGGCGCGGTGCGGCGGCGCTTGCGTCCGTTCGGGAAGGTGCTCGGCGAGGCGCGCGACTGGGATGTGTTTGCCGGAGCCGTGCATCCGCTACCCGCGGCGGCGAAGAAAGCCCGCGCGAAGGCGCGCACGCTCGTCGCGTCGCCCGCGTTCCAGCAGGCGCTCGTGCGCATCCTGCGCTGGATCGAGGAAGCGCCCTGGCGCACGAGCGAAGAGCCGCTCGATCGCTTCGCCGCGCGCGCGCTGGATCGGCTGTACCGCAAGGCGCTGAAGAAGATCGATTGGGCCGACGCCGCAGAGCGCCATCGCCGGCGCGTGCGCTTGAAGCGGCTGCGCTACGCGGCCGATGCGTTCGCCGGTTGCTTCGCTCCTGCGCAGGCCGGCCGCTACTTGGCGGCGCTGGAGCGATTGCAGGACGGCTTCGGCGAGCTCAACGACATTGCGGTCGCGCGCCGCCTCGGCGGCGGCCACGGCCTCGATGCGCGGGAAGCGCGCCTTATCGGCCGCGTGCGGCGCGACTGGGCGGCCTTCGAGGCGCGGGCTCCGTTCTGGCGGGGCGCCAGGCGAACACCTCGGGCTTGAGCCAGTCGAGGCGCAGGCGCGGAAAGCGCCGCTGAACCGCCGCCTTGCCATCGCCGATCTCGCAGACGACGAGGCCCTGGGGTTCCAGGTGATCGGGCGCCGCGGCGAGCAGGCGCGCGACGAGGTCGAGGCCGTCGGCGCCGCCCGCGAGCGCGAGCCGCGGCTCGTGGCGATATTCGGCGGGCAGCTCGCCCATCGCCCGTGCGCCGACATAGGGCGGGTTGGTCAGGATGAGGTCATAGCGCCCGTTCAGCGCGTTGAAGAGATCCGAGCGCTCGAGATGCACTCGGCGTGCCATGCGATGCCGCGCGACGTTCTTGCGCGCGACCGCCAGCGCGGCCGGGGAGATGTCCACTGCGTCCACCGTGGCGGCCGGAAACGCGCGCGCGGCGAGGATGGCGAGGCAGCCCGAGCCGGTGCAGAGGTCGAGCACACGCCGCGCGCGGCGACGCGCGAGCTTGGGCAGCAATTCGGCGATGTGCGAGCGCGGGACGATGACCCGCTCGTCGACGTAGAACGATTGCCCGGCGAGCCAGGCTTCCTTCAGCAGGTAGGCGAGCGGGATGCGCTCCTTGATGCGGCGCTCGGTCAGCGCTTCGACGCGCGCGACGTCTTTCGCCGGCTGCGCGAGGTCGGCGTCGAACGGAAGGCCGACGCCGCGCAGCACGAGCCAGGCGGCTTCGTCGTGCGGATTGGCGGTGCCGTGCCCATAGTGCAGATCCGCGGCGCGGAGCTTCTGCTCCGTGCGCGAGATCAGCTCACGGAGGGTCAAGGCAGGAGGGCGCGCAGCGTGTCGAGGTAGATGAGCGGCAGCATCTCGAGCTCGTCGAGCGCGATGTGCTCGTTCAGCTTGTGGATGCTCATGTTGATCGGGCCGAGCTCGATCACCTCGGGGCAGATGTCGATGATGAAGCGCGCGTCCGAGGTGCCGCCGGTCGTGGAGAGCTCGCCGGTGATCCCGGTCTGCCGCTTCGCGGCGTCGACGACGATGCGCGACAGCTTGCCCTGGCGGCTAAGGAACGGCTTCGCGCCGAGGGTCCACTCGATCAGGTAGTCGAGGCCGTGCTTCTGCAGGATGCCTTCCACCCGGCTGCGCAGCGAGGCATCGGTGCTTTCGGTGCAGAAGCGGAAGTTGAAGTCGACGACGACCGTGCCCGGCACCACGTTGCCGGCGCCGGTGCCGGCGTGGATGTTGGAGACCTGGAAGCTGGTCGGCGGGAAGGCGTCGTTTCCTTTGTCCCACTCCGTGCGCACCAGCTCCGCGAGCGCGGGCGCGAGGAGATGGATCGGATTCTTCACGAGGTGCGGATACGCGACGTGGCCTTGCACGCCGCGCACGGTCAGCTTGCCCGAGAGCGAGCCGCGGCGCCCGAACTTGAGCGTGTCGCCGAGGATGTCGACCGAGCTCGGCTCGCCGACGATGCAGTAATCGATGAGCTCGTTGCGCGATTTCAGCTTCTCCACTACGCGCACGGTGCCGTCGACGGCGGGGCCTTCCTCGTCGGAAGTGATGAGCAGGGCGATCGACCCGGCGTGCTGCGGCCGCTCGGCGACGAAGCGCTCGGCGGCGATGACGAAGCAGGCGATGGACGACTTCATGTCCGCCGCGCCGCGGCCGTAGAGCTTGCCGTCGCGAATGGTGGGGACGAAGGGGTCGGAATTCCATTCCGACAGCGGCCCGGTGGGCACCACGTCGGTGTGGCCGGCGAAGCAGACGACCGGGTGAGCGGCGCCGCGGCGCGCCCAGAGGTTGGTCACGTCGCCGAACTTCATCGACTCGCAGCGGAAGCCCGACTTCTGCAGCCGGGCGGCGATCAGTTCCTGGCAGCCCCCGTCCTCGGGGGTGATGGAGCGGCGCTCGATCAGCTGCTTCGTCAGCTCGAGCGCCGGTGATGCGTCAGGCATTCATGTCGATCTTGAAGTCGTTGAAGGAAGCGCCGCCCGTGCCGGCGGAGAGCACGCCCTTCTTCTCTTCGCCGCCGGACTTCTCGGCGCTCTTCTCGGCGGGCGGGGCGCTCTTCGGCGGCAACGCCTGGCCGCTGATCTCGCCGGCGGTCGCCTGGTTGATGAGCCACAGCATGTTGGTCGCCGAATCGGCGTTGCCCATGGCTTCTTCCTGCGTGATCTTGCCTTCCATGAAGAGCTTGAAGAGCGCCTGCTCGAAGGTCTGCGAGCCGGGCGCCATGCTCTTCTCCAGCGCGTCCTTGATCTCGTTGATCTCGCCCTTCTCGATCAGCTCGGCGATGTGGCGGGTATTGAGGAGCACCTCGCAGGCCGCGACGCGCGCCCCGGTCTTCGTGCGCACCAGGCGCTGCGAGATCACCGCCTGCAGCGCGGCC
>DATMIG010000411.1:0-10892 GCA_035554335.1 Burkholderiales bacterium | reverse complement strand
GCTCGCCCGGTAGAAGCGCAGCGTGTTCTTGCCGGCCTGCTTGGCGGCGTACATCGCCGTGTCGGCATGCTTCATGAGCGCGGCGGCGTCCACCGCGTCGTCGGGCAGCACGCTGATGCCGATGCTCGCGGTGACGCGCAGCTCCGCGCCGGCGGCGGTGCTGTAGGCATGCGTAACCTCCGCCAGGAGCTTGCGCGCGACGATTTCCACCGGCAGCAGATCCTGGAGGTCCTCCAGCACGACGAGGAATTCATCGCCGCCCAGCCGCGCGACGAGATCGCTCGCGCGCAGGTGCTTGCGTAGCCGCGCGGCCATTTCCACCAGGAGCTGATCGCCGGCGTCGTGGCCGTGCATGTCGTTGATCTGCTTGAAGCCGTCCAGGTCGATGAAGACCACCGCGAGCTTCGCGCTGCGGCGGCGCGAGCGGCCCACCGCCTGCTCGAGGGACGCGCCAAGGCTCGTGCGGTTCGCCAGCCCGGTGAGCGGGTCGGTGTAGGCGAGCGACGAGATGCGCTCGCGCGCGAGCGCGATCTCGGTGACGTCGCGGCCGACGCCGCGGTAGCCCGTGAAGCGGCCGTGGCTGTCATGGCGCGGCTCGCCGCTCACAGAGAAGTAACGCACCGTCGTTTCGCCGACGCGGCGCGCGAACTCGAAGTCGCGCAGCGGCTGCTGGCGATCCATCTGGTTTCGCACCTCGGCCCAGCCCGCCTCGTCGGGGCTGACCGCGGGAATGTCCCACGGCGTCTTGCCGAGCACGGCGCGGCGCGCCATGTAGGCATCCGGGTAGTTCGGCCCGTGCACGAGCTCGCTGAAGCGGTGCGCCTCGTCCGTTTCCCAGAAGAAATCCGACGACATCTCGGTCAGGCTGCGGAAGCGCTCCTCGCTTTCGCGCAGCGCCGCCTCGGCGCGCTTGCGCTCGAGGAACTGGCCGATCTGGCTGCCGATCACGCGCGACGCCTCGCGCAGGCGCTTGTCCGGCTCGCGCAGCTTGGGGCTGGAGAAGGAAAGGACGCCGATCGTGCGGCTTTCGGCCACCACGGGGAAGGCGAATACGCCGCGCACGCCGGTGCCTTCGGCGAGGGTTTTTTCCCGCACGCGGGCATCGATGCGCCCGTCGGCGGTCCACACCGGCTCGCCGGTCTGCAGCACCTTGCCGACCAGGCCTTCGCCGCGCGAATAGACGAGGCCCTTCGAGCGCTCGACGAATTCGATGAAGCCGGGCTCGGGAATGCACCAGGCGTCGTCGAAGTGCAGCAGCGCGCCGGGCTCCTCGAGGCGGAAGTAGCGGCCGCAGGCCCAGTTCTCGGCCTCGCACACCGCGCGGATCACCTCCCTCAGGCCGTTCGGGCTGTCGGCGTCGGCGAGCAGGCCGGCCACCTTGTGCTCGAGCATCAGGCGGCGCTCGGCGAGCTTCTGCTGGGTGACGTCGCGGCCGACGCCGCGATAGCCGGCGAATTCTCCGACCGGGTCGAACACCGGCTCGCCGCTCACGGTGATGTAGCGCAGGCTGCCGTCGGCGAGCTCGCGCCACATGAGCACATCGTGGTAGGGGCGCCGCGCCTCGAGCATCGCCCGGTGCGCGGGCCAGCCGCCGTCCACCTCGAGCTCGGTCTCCCAGCGCCGCTTGCCGATCAGGCGGTGCTGTTGCGCGCCATTGCTGACGGTGACGTAGCGCCCCTCGACCCGCGTGAAGCGGTACTGCGCGTCCTGCTCCCAGTACCAGTCGGAGGAAAGGTGGGTGAGGCTGCGGAAGCGCTGCTCGCTCTCGCGCACCGCGCGCTCGGCGGCGGCGCGCTCGAGATATTGCCCGACCATGGCGGCGATCACGTGCAGGGCCTGCTGCACGCGCTTGTGCGGCTGGCGGATGCGGCGGCTCGTGACCGACAGCACCGCGGTGACGCGGCCGCGCGTCCAGACGGGGAAGAGCACCGCCGCGACAAGCCCGGTCGCTTCCGCGAGCTGCGTGCGGTGGGCGCGCGTGTCGCTGCGGCAATCGGCGACCCATAGCGGCTCGCCGGATTGCCACACCGCCCCGACGAGCCCTGCGCCGCGCGCGAAGGCCTGCTCGCGCGAGCTCTCGATGAAGCGCTTCGCCGCCGCGCTCGCCGGCGCAAACCATTCGGCGCTGCGCCGCATCACATTGGCGGGCTCCTCCAGCGTCCACAGCTCGCCGCAATCCCAGCCTTCGGTCTCGCAGATCGCCTGCAGCGCTCGCGGCAGCGTTTCGTGCGGCGGGGCAGCGTCGGACAGGCGCCGCATGACGCGATGCTCGAGGCGCAGCAGCCGCTCGACGCGCTTCTGCGCCGTGACGTCGCGGCCGATGCCGCGGTAGCCGGTGAAGCGTCCCTTGGCGTCGAAAACCGGATCGCCGGAGACCGAGACGTAGCGCCGGCTGCCGTCGTCGAGCTCGCGCCACATGAGCACGTCGCGGAAGGGCGTGCGCAGCTCGAGCAGCGCGCGGTGCTCGTCCCAGCCGCCCTCGATGTCGATGCCGGTGTCCCAGCGCTTCTTGCCGAGGATGCGATCGGCGAGCGCCTGCTCGACCAGGTCGCCGCTGCGGACCTCGACGCGCGTGAAGCGCAGCTCCGCGTCCTGCTCCCAGTACCAGTCTGAAGAGAGGTTCGGAACCTGGTTATTGGCGGTGCGAGTAGAGCGCCTGGTCCCCTTAGCCATGGCTTACCCGGTGAATTGCCGCCACTCTACTAAGAAAATCGCTCGCGGTGAAAAAGATACAGCCCGCTCGCGATGACGATGGCCGCGCCGGTCCAGACCGGCGCCCCCGGCACGTCGCCGAACACCACGTAGCCGAAGATCGCCATATAGATAACCTGTTGGTAGACGAAGGGCGCCAGCACCGCCGACGGCGCGTAGCGATGCGCCAGCGCGAGGAGGTAGTGGCCCGCGCCGCCGAAGACGCCCAGCAGGCAAACCACGATCCACTCGAGCGCCGTATCGGGCCATTCCCAGCCGGCTAGCGCGAACGGCGTGAGGATGATCGCCGCGCCGACTGCCGGCAGGTATTGGATCGTCTCCGGCGATTCGTAGGCCGCGAGGCGCCGCGTGAGCAGCATGAAGATCGCGTACATCACGGCGTTGGTGAGCGAGGCGAGCATGGCCGGATGGAATGCGGCCGTCCCCGGGCGGATGACCACCAGCACGCCGGCGAAGCCGGCGAGGATGGCGATCCAGCGGGCGCAGCCGAGCTTTTCGCCGAGCATCGCGGTGCTGATGAGCGCGATCAGGATCGGCACCGTGAAGAAAATGGACGAGGTCACCGTGAGCTGGAGGTACTGCAGCGCCCAGAAGTTGATGCCGGTCATGGCGGCGAACATCACCGCCCGCAGCGCGTGCCAGCGCCAGTAGCGCGTGCGCACGAGCGCCATGCCGCGCAGCGGGAAAAGCAGCGCGCCGCCGATGATCACGTGCATCACGAAGCGGAACCACACCACCATCACGACCGGCAGGCTGCCCACCAGCCACTTCGCGCTGCCGTCCAGCACCGTGAAGAGCAGGTAGGTGAGGGAGACGATGCCGATGCCGACGAGGCGGTTGCGCGCGCTGTCGGCGTGCAGCAATGCGCTACTCGTGGAAGCCGGCGAGATAGGCGTCGAGCGGAAACTCGCTGCCGTCCGCGTTCTCGAGGCGCGCGCCTTCCGCGCGCAGCTGCGTGAGGAGCTTCAGGATCAGCTGGCACGCGAGCCAGATGGAATGGAACGAGTCGACGCCGCGCACGTCGACCGGCTCCTTCTGCAGCGGCTTGATCTGCACGCGCGCGATCCAGTAGCGGTCGTCACCTTCGTACGGCGGGCGGATGCGCGCGTCGAGCTCGACGCGCTTGCCGTCCGCGAGCACCGCCGTGACGAGCAGCTTGGCCGTGAGCGCCTTCACCATGGGATGGGGGATCCGTCGTAGGAAAAGAACTTGCCCGAGTCGCCGGCCTTCAGGTCCGCGAGCACCTTGCGCAGTCCGGCGACCGACTTCTCCGGCGCGAGCGCCGCGCCGGCGCCGCCCATGTCGGTGCGCACCCAGCCGGGGCTCAGCGCGACCACCTTGACGTCGCGCGCGGCCAGGCTGGCGGCGAGACCCTTGACGAGCATGTTGAGCGCCGCCTTGCTGGTCGCATACGGCAGCGTCGCGCCGCTCGATTCGGTGATCGAGCCGAGCCGGCTCGACATCATGGCAAGGGTCTTCTTCCCGCTCGCCGCGACGTTGTCGACCAGCGCTTCGGCCACCGCCGCCGCGCCGAGCACATTGACGCGCATCACCTCGTCCCACGATTCATAGTCGAAGCTGCCGAGCGCCATGCCGCGCCTGCCGATGATGCCGGCGTTGCAGAAGACGATATCCAGCGCGCGGCCTTCGAGCCGGGACGCCAGCTTTCCGATGTTCTCGAAGTCGGTGACATCGATGACTTGGGCCTCGGCGCCGATCTTCTCCAGGCGCTTCCTCCCGGCGTCATCTCGCACGGTGCCGATGACCTCCCAGCCGTCCTTCGCATACTGCGTGGCGAGCTCGAGGCCAAGCCCGCGTGCCGCACCGGTTATGAGGATGGTACTCATTCGAGCACCAGCGCAACGGTGAAGCCGTCGTAGCCCTTGCCGCCGACGGTCTGGATGGCGGTCGCCGAGACGCGCTTTTCCGATGCGAGCAGCTGGTTCAGCTGGCGCACGCCTTGTATGGATGCGTCGCGCGATCCGGCGTCGATCACCCGGCCTTCGCGCACGACGTTGTCGACCACGATGAGCGCGCCGGGGCGCGAGAGCTTGAGCGCCCAGCGGAAGTACTCGGCGTTGTTCTGCTTGTCGGCGTCGATGAAGGTCAGGTCGAGCGGTCCTTGCACCGACGGCAGCGTGTCGAGCGCCGCGCCGACGCGGATCTCGACCCGGTTTGCCACGCCGGCCCGTTGCAGGTTGGCGCGGGCGACTTCGGCATGCTTGTCGACACATTCGAGCGTGACCAGGCGCCCGCCGTCCGCCATGCCGCGCGCGAGCCAGATGGTGCTGTAGCCGCCGAGCGTGCCGATCTCGAGCACGCGCTTCGCCTTCACCAGCCGGGCGAGGATAGAGAGCAGCTTGCCATGCGCCGGCGAGACGCTGATCGGCGGCAGCCCGGCCTCGTCGCTTGCCCGAAGTGCCGCGTCGAGAGCCTCATCCGGCCTCACCAGGGTATCGCTGATATAGCGGTCGACGTCGTCCCAGATCTTCATAAGGCCACCCGATCACCAACGCGCACGGTGCCTTCGGCCAGCACTCGCGCGTAGAGGCGGCTCCAGCCGGCGTGCACTTTGTGGCTCACGCGCACGTACTGCCGGCGCTCGAAGGAGCGGGCGATGTTGCTGCACGGCGCGGCGTAATCCGTGAGCTGCAGCACGACCGAACCGATCTCGACCTTGGCGCCGGGA
The DNA here is from genome assembly GCA_035554335.1 of Burkholderiales bacterium. Lineage (GTDB taxonomy): Bacteria > Pseudomonadota > Gammaproteobacteria > Burkholderiales > SG8-39 > SCGC-AG-212-J23. Next base: position 5,491 of record DATMIG010000411.1, on the reverse strand, counting down.
ACCATGGCCGCCCAGTCGACGCCGCTGACGGTGAGGTTCTCGCCGATCGAGCCGGGCGTGATGGCGTGGCCCTCGGCCTGCAGCGCGTCGATGAGCTCGAGCGAGTAGAGGCACACCGCGCGATCGGGACCGCCGTGATAGCGCAGGTCGCGTTGGCGGTCGCCCTGCAGCCCGTTCACGCTCACGTAGCAAGCGTCGCGCGGCAGCTTGGGCACGCCGCCGTTCGAGACGTTGATGGCATGCACGACGCCCATCTAGAGCGCCGCGATCACCGCTGCCGTGACGTCGCGGGTGCGCGCCGTGCCGCCGAGGTCGGGCGTGAAGACTTTCTTCGCCGTCACCGCCTCGATCGCCTTCATGATGCGCGCCGCGGCTTTCGCGTCGCCGAGATGCTCCAGCATCATCGACGCGGTCCAGAAGGTGGCGATCGGATTCGCCACGTCCTTGCCGGTGATGTCGAACGCGGAGCCGTGGATCGGCTCGAACATCGACGGGAACCTGCGCTCGGGATTGAGGTTTGCCGTCGGCGCGATGCCGAGCGAGCCGGAGAGCGCCGCCGCGAGGTCCGAAAGGATGTCGGCGTGCAGGTTGGACGCCACCACGGTATCGATCGCGGCGGGATTCAGCACCATGCGCGTCGTCATCGCGTCGACGAGGATGCGGTCGGTCTTCACCTCGGGGAAGTCCTTCGCCACGCGCATGAAGATCTCGTCCCACAGCACCATGCCGTGGCGCTGGGCATTGGACTTCGTCACGAGCGTCAGATGTCTCCGCGGCCGCCCGCGCGCCAGCTCGAAGGCGAACCGGTGCACGCGTTCGACGCCGCTGCGCGTGAACGTTGAGATTTCCATCGCCACTTCGTTGTCGAGCCCGGTGTGCACGCGGCCGCCGGCGCCCGAATATTCGCCCTCGGTGTTCTCGCGCACGATGACCCAGTCGATCTCTCTGCCTCGCTCCAAGGGTGATTTGATTCCGGGAAGAACCCGAGCGGGCCGCACGTTGGCGTACTGGTCGAAGCCCTGGCAGATCGGCAGGCGCAGGCCCCAGAGCGAGAGATGGTCGGCGACGTCGGGTGCGCCGACCGCGCCGAAGAAAATGGCGTCGAAGTTCTTCAGCCGCTCGAGCCCACCCTCCGGAATGTAGCGCCCGGTGTCCGTATAGCGCTTGGAGCTCCAGTCGAAGTGCTCGAATTCGAGGCGAAAGCCGTCGGCCGCCTTCTGCAGGACCTCGATGCCGGCCGGGATTACCTCGTTGCCGATGCCATCGCCCGGGATCGAGGCGATGCGGTAGGTCTTCAAGCCGGCACTTTTGACTGGGAGCGGATGACCTCGGCTACGGCGGCGCCGACTTCAGCGGTGCCGGCCTTGCCCTTCATGTCGGGCGTGTGCGGGCCGTCGATGATCACCTGCTCGATCGCGCTCACGACGTCGGCCGCCGCCTGGTGATGGCCGAGGTGCTCGAGCATCAGCGCGCCCGACCAGATGGTGGCGAGCGGGTTGGCGATCTTCTTGCCCGCGATGTCGGGCGCCGAGCCGTGCACCGGCTCGAAGATCGACGGCGCGGTGCGCTCCGGATTGATGTTGCCCGACGCGGCGATGCCGATGGTGCCGGCGGTGGCAGGGCCGAGGTCGGAAATGATGTCGCCGAAGAGGTTGGACGCCACGATGACGTCGAAGCGATCGGGGTTCAGCACCATCTGGATGGTGAGGCCGTCGATGTGGTACCAGCTCGTGCGCACATCGGGGTAGTTCTTCGACATCGCCGCGAAGCGCTCGTCCCAGTACGGCATGGTGATCGAGATGCCGTTCGACTTCGTCGCCGAGGTCACGTGCTTTTTCCGTGTGCGCGCGAGCTCGAACGCGTACTTCATGATGCGGTCGGTGCCTTTGCGCGAGAACACCGATTGCTGCATCACGACCTCATCGGGGGTATTTTCTCTGAAGCGACCACCAATTCCGCCGTATTCACCTTCGGTGTTCTCGCGGATCACGTAATAGTCGATGTCGCCGGGCTTGCGGCCGGCGAGCGGGCAGGGCATGCCCTTGAACAGGCGCACCGGCCGCAGGTTCACGTACAGGTCGAAGATGCGGCGAAAGTCGATGAGCAGGCCCCACACCGAGATGTGGTCGGGCACGCGCTTCGGATCGCCGACCGCGCCAAAATAGATCGCGTCGAACTTGCGCAGGATGTCGGGCGCGTCGTCCGGCCGCATCTTGCCGTGCTTCATGTAGTAGTCGCAGCTCCAGTCGAACTGCGTCCAGTTCAGGCGGATGTCGTGCCTGGCGGCAACCGCTTCGAGCGCGCGCACGCCTTCGGGAATGACTTCCCGGCCGATGCCGTCGCCGGGGATGACCGCGATCCGATGTTCTTTCATAGGGGAGCGAGTATATAGAATCGGTCATGGTTTTCGTGGCGTTCGAGACCTCCAGCGAATGGTGCTCGGTCGCGCTTTTCGCCGACGGCGAGATTCGCGCCGCGGAAGTGCGGGCCGGTCACCGGCATTCGGAGCTCGCGCTGCCGATGATGGATCAACTGCTTAGCGACCGGCGGCTGACGCCGCGCGACCTGGATGCCATCGCCTTCGGCGCCGGTCCGGGCGCCTTCACCGGGCTGCGCATTGCGTGCGGCCTCGCGCAGGGCCTCGCCGTGGCGCGCGGGCTGCCGGTGATCGGCATCTCGTCGCTCGAGGCGATCGCGCAGGAATCCGGCGCCGAGCGCGTCGTCGCCTGCATCGATGCGCGGATGCGCGAAGTGTATTATTCGGCGCTCCAAATCCAGGGCGGCCGCTGGCGCGAAGTCGTCGCTGCGCAGTGCGTGGCGCCGCAAGCGCTCCGATTGCCGGCCGGCGATGGTTGGATCGGCTGCGGCAGCGGGTTCGCGGTGTATGGGGATCTCGGCTTGAACAAAGCGCTGCCCGAAGTGCATCCGACGGCGATGGCGCTCGCGCAGCTCGCCGCCCCGCGCTTGCAAGCGGGCGAGGGCGTGGACGCGGCGCAGGCTACGCCGATCTACGTGCGCGACAAGGTGGCGTTTACGAAAGAGGAACTGGCGAGCCGATGAGCGCGGTCCTGAAGGACATTCCCGAGCTGCACGCGATGCGCGAGGCCGATCTGCCGGACGTCCTCGCGATCGAGAGCGCGATCTACACGCACCCGTGGACGCTCGGCAACTTCGCCGACTCGCTGCGCGCGGGATACGACTGCTGGGCCTATCGGATCAATGGCGAGCTGGCCGGCTATTTCATCCTGATGGCGGCCGCCGGCGAGGCTCATTTGCTCAACCTTTCCGTCGCCGCGCGGCACCAGCGGCGCGGCCATGGCAGCGCGCTGCTCGGCGAGGCGGTCGCGCTCGCGCGCCGGCGCGGCGCGCACAACGTGTTCCTCGAGGTGCGGCCGAGCAACCGCGCGGCGCAGGAGCTCTACACGCGCTTCGGCTTCCGCAAGATCGCCGTGCGCCGCGACTACTACCCGGCGCAGTTCGGCCGCGAAGACGCGCTCGTCTTTTCGCTGGCGTTGTGAGCCGGCGCGAGGAAATCCTCGCCGAGATGGGCATCACGCCCGTCTGGCGACTGAAGAACCGGCCCGAGGCGCAGGCACCTGCGCCGCCCGGCTGGATCGAGATCAAGCAGGCCGTGCCCGCCTGCACGGCATGCGGCCTGCACAAGACCCGCACGCAGACCGTTTTCGGCGTCGGCGACGAGAACGCCGACTGGATGCTGATCGGCGAAGCGCCCGGCGCGGAGGAAGACCGGCTCGGCGATCCCTTCGTCGGCCAGGCCGGAAAGCTGCTCGACAACATGCTCGCCGCGATCGATCTCAGGCGCGGCGAGAACGTGTACATCGCCAACGTGCTCAAGTGCCGTCCACCGGGCAACCGCAATCCCGAGCCGGAGGAAGTCGCGAAGTGCACGCCGTTCCTCAAGCGCCAGATCGCGCTGATCCAGCCGAAGCTGATCATCGCGATGGGCCGCTTCGCTGCGCAGACGCTCTTGTCGAGCGACGCCAGCATCGCGTCGTTGCGCGGCAAGGTGTATCGCTACGAGGGCGTGCCGCTCATCGTCACCTACCACCCGGCGTACCTGCTGCGCAATCTGCCGGACAAGTCGAAAGCCTGGCAGGACCTCGTCTTCGCCCGCAAGACGATGGCCGCGCTCTAGCGGCGCCGCTTGCGCGAGCGGGGGTGGGGATCCTCGGCGCGCGCGAAAGCGAGCAGGCGCTCCACTTCCTCGGCGTGCCGGCGCCGGTTGCGCAGGAACCACAGGTGCACCACACCCATTGCGGCGGCGACGAAAAGCCCGTAGACGAGGATCACGATGTAGATCGAGTGGCCGACGTTGAGGAGCACGGAGTAGAGCGCGATCATCACGAGCACCGAGGAGTTCTCGTTGAAGTTCTGCACCGCGATCGAGCGGCCGGCGCCGACGAGGTGGTGGCCGCGATGCTGCAGCAGCGCGTTCATCGGCACGACGAAGAACCCGGCCATGGCGCCGATGGCGATCATGACGCCGACCGCGGTCCACACCGAATGCACGAAGTTCATCACGATGATGAAAAAGCCCATCGCGATGCCGAGCGGGATCACGCGCACCGAGCGCTCGAGGGAGATCCAGGCCGAGGCGAGCACCGCGCCGATGGCGATGCCGACCGCCGTGACGCCCTGCAGGATGGCGGCCTTCGAGAGGTCGAAGCCGAGCGCCGAGCGCGCCCACTCGATGACGATGAACTGCAGCGTCGCGCCGGCACCCCAGAAGAGCGTCGTCACCGCGAGCGAGATCTGGCCCAGGCGGTCCTTCCACAGGTGGCGCACGCAGTGGCCGAAGTCGCGTAGCGTCTCGAGCGGATCGGCGGGCAGGTGCTTCAGCGTGACGCCGGTGCGCGGCACTTCCAGGTTGAAGAGGGCGGCGATCGCATAGACGACCACGATGAGCGCGATCGCCGCCTCGGCCGGCGTGTCGATCGGCGTGTCGATGAAGGGAAAGTCGAGGTGCAGGAGCACGCCGGAGATATTGGCGTGCAGGAGGACGCCGCCCAGCATCGTGCCGAGGATGATGGAGGCGACGGTCAGGCCCTCGATCCAGCCGTTCGCCACCACGAGCTGGCTGTGCGGCAGGTACTCCGTGAGGATGCCGTACTTGGCGGGCGAGTACGCGGCCGCGCCGAGGCCCACCACCGCGTAGGCGAGCAGCGGGTCCACGCCCCACAGCATGAGCACGCAGCCGATGATCTTCACGCTGTTCGCGAGAAACATCACCTGGCCCTTCGGCAGGCGGTCGGCGAAGGCGCCGACGTACGGCGCAAGCACCACGTAAGACGCGACGAAGAAAAACTTCAGGTAGGGCGTGAGCCACGATGGCGCGTCGGCCTGCATCAGCAGCGCGATCGCGGCCACGAGCAGCGCGTTGTCGGCGAGCGACGAGAAGAACTGCGCCGCCATGATGATGTAGAAGCCGCGGTTCACTTGCCTTTAGTGCGGTGGTGGGACCGCTTCGTGG
>DATMIG010000410.1:0-5192 GCA_035554335.1 Burkholderiales bacterium | reverse complement strand
GCCCTGCGTGGCCGGGTTGAGCCCCAGGTCGGATTCCCGGATCGCCTTCTCGATCGCCTGCGCCATCTTCTTCTCGAAGGGCGTCACGCCGATGGTGCGCGCATCGATCAGCGTGACTTTCGCCACCTGGTTCAGCGGCGTCGGATTGCCGTAGTAGTCGACCTGGATGTGGTCCAGGATGCCGGTGTGCGCGCGTCCGGTGCGCACCTTCCCCAGGTCGGCCTTGAAGGCCTGGATGGTCTTGTCCATCTTCTGGTCGGTGGTCTTCTTCAGGTCAGCGAGCTGGATCGCCATGGCGGTCTCCCCGGAAAATCATACGTGAACCAGCGTGCCCTCGTCCTCTCCGAGCACGACCCGGCGCAGCGCATCCTTCTTGAAAATGCTGAAGACGTTGATCGGCAGCTTCTGGTCGCGGCACAGCGTGAGCGCGGTCGCGTCCATCACCTTGAGATTGCGCACGATTGCCTCGTCGAAGCTGATCTTGGCGAAGCGCTGCGCGCGTGGATCGTGCTTCGGATCGGCGGTGTAAATCCCGTCCACCTTGGTGGCCTTGAGCACGATCTCGGCGCCCATCTCGGCGCCCCGCAGCGCGGCGGCCGTGTCGGTGGTGAAGAACGGGTTGCCGGTGCCCGCGGCGAAGATGACGATCTTGCCCTCCTCCAGGTACCGGATGGCCTTGCCGCGGATGTAGGGCTCGACCACCTGCTCGATGTTGAGCGCCGAGAGCGCACGGCTCGAGATGCCGGCCTGCCGCATCGCGTCCGACAGCGCCAGCGCGTTCATCACGGTAGCGAGCATGCCCATGTAGTCGGCGGTGGCGCGGTCCATCCCGGCCGCGCCCGGCGCGACGCCGCGGAAGATGTTGCCGCCGCCGATCACGACGCCGATCTCGCAGCCCAGGCGCGACACCTGCGCGACCTCGGAAACGATGCTTTCAATCGTCTGACGATTGATACCAAAAGGATCCTCCCCCATCAGGGCCTCGCCCGACAGCTTGAGGAGGATCCTTTTGTACTTAGGCGTCAATGTGCTTTACCGGCTTGGGCCATGACCTCGGCAGCGAAATCGGTCGACTTCTTCTCGATGCCTTCACCAACGACGAAGAACGCATATCCGTTGACCTTCGCCTTCTTCGCGCCCAGCATTTTCTCGACCGTCTGCTTGTCGTCCTTGACGAAAGGCTGGCCGAGCAGCGTTTTCTCACCGACCCATTTGTTGACCGCGCCTTCCACCATTTTGGCCGCGATCTCCGCCGGCTTGCCCGATTCCTTCGCGCGCGCTTCCTGGATCCTGCGCTCGTCAGCGATGACGTCCTGAGGCACGTCCGTGCGGTTCAGGTAAGCCGGCTTGGCGAAGGCGATGTGCATCGCCACGTCCTTGCCCACTTCCTCGGCGCCCTCGTAATCGACCAGCACGCCGATCTTCGCGCCGTGGAGGTACAACGCCAGCTTGCCCTTCGCTTGCAGGCGCTTGAAGCGGCGAATGCTGATGTTCTCGCCGATCTTCTGCACGAGCGCCTGGCGCTTCGCCTCGACCTTGCCACCGGTGGTATCGATTGATGCGAGCTCGTCCACATTGGCCGGCTCGCGGGTCGCCACCAGTTCGGCGAGGGTTTTGGCAAAAGCGATGAAATCCTCGTTCTTGGCGACGAAGTCGGTCTCCGAGTTGAGCTCGACCAGCGCGCCCACCTTGGCGTCCGCGGCCAGCCAGGCGCCGATGACGCCCTCGGCAGCGACGCGCGCGGCCGCCTTGTTCGCCTTGGCGCCGCTCTTGATGCGCAGTAGCTCCTCGGCCTTCTTGATGTCGCCGTTCGACTCGGCTAACGCCTTCTTGCACTCCATCATTCCCAGGCCGGTGAGCTCTCGGAGCTCCTTCACCAGTCCTGCAGTGATCTCTGCCATTTTCCTTTCCTATTCCTTACGGTTGAAAAAAAGGGCCCCTCATGCAACCTGAGGGGCCCGTTTTCTCAGGGTTCCTCGCGACCTTACTTGGCCGCCTCATCCTCTTCCACCTCGACGAACTCGTCGCGCGAAGCGGACACGACTTCCTCGAGCGACTGGGTGCGGCCTTCGAGCACCGCGTCGGCGATGCCGCGCGCGTAGAGGCGGATGGCGCGGCTCGAATCGTCGTTGCCCGGGATCACGTAGTCGATGCCCTCGGGCGAGTGGTTGGTGTCGACCACGCCGATCACCGGGATGCCGAGCTTGACGGCCTCCTGGATGGCGCCTTTCTGGTAGCCGACGTCGATCACGAAGAGCGCGTCGGGCAGCGCCTGCAGGTCCTTGATGCCGCCCAGCGAGCGCTGCAGCTTCTCCAGCTCGCGCGTGACGGTGAGCGCCTCTTTCTTCGACATGCGCTCGAGCCCGCCCTCCTGCTGGAGGGTTTCCATCTCCTTCAGGCGCTTGATGGATTGCTTGACCGTCTTGAAGTTGGTCAGCATGCCGCCGAGCCAGCGATGGTCGACGAACGGCATCGCCGCGCGCTGCGCTTCCTCGCGCATGATTTCCCGCGCCTGGCGCTTGGTGCCGACGAAGAGAAGGGTTCCCCGGTTCGCGGCGAGCTGGCGCGCGAACTTGGTGGCGTCCTGGAAGTTCGCCAGCGTCTTCTCGAGGTTGATGATGTGGATCTTGTTGCGGTGACCGAAGATGAACGGCGCCATCTTCGGGTTCCAATACCGGGTCTGATGTCCGAAATGGACCCCGGCTTCCAGCATTTGACGCATCGTGACCGACACTTCGTTCTCCTATGGGTTGGGTCTGCGCTCCGTTCTAGAAACTCCTCGCGGAGCACCCATGTCGAACGAAGCGGAAATTTATTCCCGCAGTGCAGGAACAGCCCGAAATTCTAGCATAATCAGGCCAATGCCCGTAGTGTTGAAGACGGCGGAGGAGCTCGAGCGCATGCGCATCGCCGGCCGCCTCGCCTCCGAAGTCCTCGATTTCATTGCCCCTTACGTCAAGCCCGGCGTGACCACGGGGAAGCTGAACGACCTTTGCCACGACTACATGGTGAAGGAGCAGAAAACCGTGCCGGCGCCGCTGAACTACGCGCCGCCCGGCTACAAGCCCTTCCCCAAGTCGATCTGCACGTCGGTGAACCACCAGGTCTGCCACGGCGTGCCGGGCGAGCGCGTGCTGAAGGCCGGTGACGTCCTCAATATCGACATCACGGTCATCAAGGACGGCTTCCACGGCGATTGCAGCCGCATGTATTACGTCGGCGAGCCGAGCATCCAGGCGAAGCGCCTGGTCGACGTGACCCTCGAGTGCATGTGGCTGGGCATCCAGCAGATCAAGCCGGGCGCCCGGCTCGGCGATATCGGCGCCGCGATCCAGGCGCACGCCGAGGGCCACGGCTTCTCCGTGGTGCGCGAATTCTGCGGCCACGGCATCGGCCGCAAGTTCCACGAGGAGCCGCAGGTGCTCCATTATGGAAAGGCGGGCACCGGCCTCACGCTGCAGCCGGGCATGACGTTCACCGTCGAGCCGATGATCAACGCCGGCAAGGCCGGCATCCGCGAGCTCGCGGACGGCTGGACCATCGTCACCAAGGACCACAGCCTCTCCGCCCAGTGGGAGCACACCGTTGCCGTGACCGACAGCGGCTTCGAGGTCCTCACGCTATCCGCAGGAGCGCCCAAGCCTCCGCCATGACCGCCGCCAGCCTGCGCGAACAGGTCGCCGCCGAGCGCGCGGCGCTGCGCGCGGCTTACCTGAAGAAGCCCGACCCGCGTGCGCTGCTGAAGGCGCATGCGCAGCTCATCGATCGGGCCGTGAAGGCGGTGCCTGGCCTGCCCGAAAGCGCGGCGCTCGTAGCGACCGGTGGCTACGGGCGCGGCGAGCTCTATCCGTCGTCCGATATCGATCTGCTCGTCCTGCTGGCCGGGGACCCGGATGAAGCCGAGAAGAGCGCGCTGGAAAAGCTGATCGGCACCTTCTGGGACATCGGGCTCGAGATCGGCCACAGCGTGCGCACGATCGACGGCTGCCTGCAGGCCGCCGCCGAAGACGTCACCGTGCGCACCACGCTCCTCGAGTCGCGCTTTCTCGGCGGCAACCGCGCCCTCTTCCGCGAATTCGAGCGCCGCTTCCGGGAGACGCTGGATCCGGCGGCGTTCTTCAAGGCGAAGAAGCTCGAGCAGGAGCAGCGCCACGCCAAGCACCAGGATTCGCCCTACTCGCTCGAGCCGAACCTCAAGGAAGCGCCCGGCGGCCTGCGCGACCTGCAGATCATCCAATGGGTCGCCCGCGCCGCCGGAATGGGACGGCGCTGGACCGACCTGGTCGGGCAGGGCTTGATCGAGCAGGACGAAGCGCGGCAGCTCGCGAAGCACGAGCGGCTGCTGCAGGACCTGCGCATCCGCCTGCACTACCTCGCCGGGCGCCGCGAGGATCGCATCGTCTTCGACGTGCAGACCGCGCTCGCCGCGCAGCTCGGCTACGGCGACACGCCGCATCGCCGCGCCAGCGAAGCGATGATGCAGCGCTATTACCAGACGGCGAAGGGCGTCACGCAGCTGAACGCCATCCTGCTGCAGAACCTCGAATTGCGCCTGCTGCCGGAGCCGGAGGTCGCGCCGACGGAGCTGAACGAGCGCTTCCGCGTGCGCGGCGAGCTTCTCGAGATGGCGCACGAGCGGCTGTTCGAGCAACAGCCGCTCGCGATCCTGGAGAGCTTTCTCCTCCTCATGCAGCACCAGGAGCTGCGCGGCATGACGGCGCCGACGCTGCGGGCGCTCTACCGCGCGCGCGGCCGGATCGACGCCAAGTTCCGCAAGGATCCGCTGGCGCGGCTGCTGTTCCTCCACATCCTGCAGCAGCGCCGCGGCATCGTGCACGAATTCCGCCGCATGAACCAGTACGGCATCCTCGGCCGCTACCTGCCGGAGTTCGGCCGCATCGTCGGCCAGATGCAGCACGATCTCTTCCACGTCTACACGGTCGATCAGCACATCCTGATGGTGGTGCGGAATCTGCGGCGCTTCACGCAGCCGGAGTTCGCGCACGAGTTTCCGCTGGCGAGCGAGCTGATGAGCGGCTTCGAGCGCCACTGGCTGCTCTATGTCGCGGCGCTCTACCACGACATCGCCAAGGGCCGCGGCGGCGACCATTCGCCCCTCGGCTCGGCCGACGCGAAGAGCTTCTGCCGCCGCCACGGCATCGCACGCGAAGACGCCGAGCTCGTCTCGTTCC
>DATMIG010000409.1:0-13498 GCA_035554335.1 Burkholderiales bacterium | reverse complement strand
CAGCACGTGAAGGGCCTTCAGGCCATGGGGGCAACCATCTCGATCGAGCACGGCTACATGCACGCCAGCGCCGAGCGGCTGCGCGGCGCGCGCATCGTGATGGACATGGTCACGGTGACGGGCACCGAAAACCTCATGATGGCGGCCGTCCTCGCGGATGGCACCACGGTGCTCGAAAACGCGGCGCGCGAGCCTGAAGTCGTCGACCTTGCCCGCTGCCTCATCGCCATGGGCGCCAAGATCGAGGGCGCCGGCACGGACGTGATCCGCATCGACGGCGTGCCGTTCCTGCATGGCGCGCAGCATCGCGTCATGCCGGACCGCATCGAGACCGGCACTTATCTCGCCGCGGCGGCGGCCACCGGCGGCCGCGTGCGCCTCACCGGTGCCGCGCCGGAGTCGCTCGATGCCACGCTCGACAAGCTGCGCGAGGCGGGCGCCCGCATCGAGGTCGCGGGCGACAGCATCACCGTGGAAGCGGCCGAGCGGCCGCGCTCGGTGAGCGTGCGCACCGCACCCTTTCCCGGCTTCGCCACCGACATGCAGGCCCAGTTCATGACGCTCGCCTGCATCGCGAGCGGCACCGCGGTGATCACGGAAACCATCTTCGAGAACCGCTTCATGCATGCGCTCGAGCTTCAGCGCCTCGGCGCCGACATCTCGATCCAGGGCAACAGCGCCGTGGTGCGCGGCGTCGAGCGGCTGCAGGGCGCGACCGTCATGGCGACCGACCTGCGCGCATCGGCCGGGCTGGTGATCGCGGGGCTGGTCGCCGAAGGGGAGACGGTGGTCGATCGCATCTATCACCTCGACCGCGGCTACGAGGCCCTGGAGGGCAAGCTTTCGGCCCTCGGCGCGAGGGTCGAGCGCATCAGCTAAGTTGCGGTAGAATGCGCCCCCTTCGGCCTAAATACCCGAGCGCGTCCAGAATGGTTTCTTCACATGGCGAGCATCAGCATTGCGTTGTCGAAGGGGCGGATCTTCGACGAGACCGCACCGCTGCTCGCGCGCGTCGGTATCCGGCCCAGGGTTAACCCCGAAACTTCCCGCAAGCTCGTCATCGACACGAATCGCCGCGACCTGCGGCTGATCGTCGTTCGAGCGACCGACACACCGACCTACGTCCAGCACGGCGGCGCCGACCTCGGCATCGCCGGCCGCGACGTGCTCGTCGAGCACGGTGGCGAAGGGATCTACCAGCCCGTCGACCTCGGCATCGCGCGTTGCCACATGATGGTCGCGGTCCGGAAGGGCTTCGACTACGCCGCGGCGGTGCGCCAGGGCGCGCGGCTGCGCGTGGCGACGAAATACGTGCGCACCACCCGCGAGCATTTCGCGGCCAAGGGCATGCACGTCGATCTCATCCGCCTGTATGGCTCGATGGAGCTCGCACCGCTCACCGGACTCGCGGACGCGATCGTCGACCTGGTCTCGAGCGGCCGCACGCTGCGCGACAACGACCTCGTCGAAGTCGAGGAGATCCTGCCGATCTCGGCGCGCCTCATCGTCAACCAGGCGGCGTTGAAGACCAAGCGCTCGGCATTGCAGCCGCTGATCGACGCCTTCGCGCGGGCGGCGCAATGAAGATTCGCCGCCTCGCCAGCACCGAGGGCGGCTTCGACGCCGCGCTCGAGCGACTCACGCGCTTCGACGCCGCCGAGGACCAGAAGGTCATCGATACCGTGCGCGCCATTGTCGCCGACGTGCGCACGCGGCGCGATGCGGCCGTCATCGATTACGCCCGCCGTTTCGACCGCGCGAGCGCAACGGCGGTGGCCGACCTGTCCATCACGCTCGATGAAGCCCGCGCGGCGCTCGCCGAGGTTCCGGCGGATCAGCGTCAGGCGCTGCAAAGCGCGCACGACCGCATCCGTGCTTTCCACGAGCGGCAGCTGCAAAGCTCGTGGGATTACCGCGAGCCGGATGGCACGCGCCTCGGGCAGCGCGTCACGGCGCTCGAGCGTGTGGGGCTTTACGTGCCCGGCGGCAAGGCGGCGTATCCGTCGTCGGTGCTGATGAATGCGGTGCCGGCGAAGGTCGCCGGCGTGCGCGAGATCGTGATGGTCAGCCCCAACCCAAGCCCGATGGTGCTCGCGGCGGCCGCCATCGCCGGGGTCGATCGCATCCTCGCGCTCGGCGGCGCGCACGCGGTGGCGGCGCTCGCCTATGGCACCGAGACCGTGTCCCGCGTCGACAAGATCGTCGGGCCTGGCAACGTCTACGTCGCCGAGGCGAAGCGCCAGGTATTCGGCCAGGTCGGGATCGACATGATCGCGGGGCCGTCGGAGATCCTGGTCATTTCGGACGGCAGCACGCCGGCCGACTGGATCGCGATGGATCTCTTCTCGCAGGCGGGGCACGACGAGGCCGCGCAGGCGCTGCTGCTCTCGCCCGACCGCGCGCATCTCGACGCCGTGGAAGCGGCCATCCGGCGCCTGCTTCCCGAGCTGCCGCGGCGCGAGGTGATCGCCGCGTCGCTCGCAGGCCGCGGCGCCCTCATCCAGACGCGCGATCTCGCCGAAGCGTGCGCCATCGCGAACCGCATCGCCCCCGAGCACCTCGAGCTCTGCGTGCGCGAGCCGGACGCGCTGCTCGGCGGCCTGCGCCATGCCGGCGCCATCTTCCTCGGCCAGTACAGCTCGGAAGCGCTCGGCGACTATTGCGCCGGGCCGAACCACGTGCTGCCCACCTCCGGCAGCGCGCGCTTCTCCTCGCCGCTCGGCGTCTATGACTTCCAGAAGCGCACCAGCCTGATCGAGGTTTCGCGGCCGGCCGCGGACAAGCTCGGCCGCATCGCCGCCACGCTCGCCGAAGGCGAAGGGCTCGGCGCCCACGCGCGTTCGGCGCAGATGAGAATCGGCAAATGACGCCCGACCAGCTCATCCGTCCGGAAGTGCTCGCCATGCACGCCTACGCGGTCGCGGATTCGTCGGGCATGGTGAAGCTCGACGCGATGGAGAACCCGTACCTGCTGCCACCCGCGCTGCGGCGCGAGCTGGCCGAGCGCCTCGCGAGCGTGGAGCTCAACCGCTACCCGGAGCCGAATTCGGCCGCGCTGCGCGAGCTCATCGTGCGCAAGATGAAAGTTCCGGCGGGCATGGACGTGCTGCTCGGCAACGGATCCGACGATCTGATCCAGATCCTGGCGCTCGCGCTGGCGCGGCCGGCCACCGCGCTCATGTATCCGTCGCCGACGTTCGTGATGTACAGCATGAACGCCATCTTCTCCGGCATGAAGGCGATCGCCGTGCCGCTGCGCGAAGACTTCACGCTCGATGCCGATGCGTTCATCGCCCGGATGCGCGCCGAGAAGCCGGCCCTCGTCTTCCTCGCGTATCCGAACAACCCGACGGGCGTGCTGTATCCCGAGGCGGATGTGGTGCGCATCATCGAGGCGGCGCCGGGACTGGTGGTGCTGGACGAGGCGTACCACGTCTTCGCCGGCAAGACGTTCATGGACAAGCTGCCGAAGTATCCCAACCTGGTGGTGCTGCGCACGGTGTCGAAGCTCGGCCTCGCCGGCATTCGGCTGGGGTACCTCGCCGGCCGCCCCGAGTGGTTGCGCGAGCTGAACAAGGTGCGGCAGGTCTACAACGTCAACGTGCTGACCGAAGCGGCGGCGCGCTTCGTGCTGGAGCGGCTGGATGTGCTCGAAGCGCAGGCAGCCGAGATTCGCGCCGAGCGGGCGCGGCTGGGCGCTGCCCTGCGCGCCTTCGGCGGCGTGACGGTGTTCCCCTCCGAGGCCAATTTCTTCCTGGTGCGCGTGCCGGACGCGTTGCGCACTTATGAAGCGCTGCGCCTGCAAGGCGTGCTGGTGCGCAACCTCCACCCCGGACTGGCCAACTGCCTGCGGGTGACGGTCGGCACCCCGGACGAAAACCGTATACTGATCAACGCCCTCAAGGAAGCGCTGTGAACATGCGTACCGCGGAAGTCACGCGCAACACCAAGGAGACCCAGATCCGCGTCAGAGTGGACCTGGATGGTCGCGGCGTCGCGAAGTTCTCGACCGGAATCCCGTTCCTCGAGCACATGCTCGACCAGGTGGCACGCCACGGCATGCTCGACCTCGAGGTCGATGCCAAGGGCGACCTGCACATCGACGCGCACCACACCGTCGAGGATATCGGCATCACGCTCGGCCAGGCGATGGCGAAGGCGATCGGCGACAAGGCGGGCGTGCGCCGCTTCGGCCATGCCTACGTGCCGCTCGACGAGGCGCTGTCGCGCGTGGTGATCGATTTCTCCGGACGGCCGGGCCTCGAATACCACGTCAAGTTCACGCGTGGGCTGATCGGCGAGTTCGACGTCGACCTGGTGCACGAGTTCTTCCAGGGCTTCGTCAACCACGCGCAGGTGACGCTGCACATCGACAACCTGCGCGGCGACAACGCCCACCACCAGTGCGAGACGGTGTTTAAGGCATTCGCGCGGGCGTTGCGCGAGGCGGTCGAGCGCGATCCGCGCACGCAGGGCGTCATTCCCTCCACCAAGGGGGCGCTCTAAGCGCCACCAGCGGTGCGCATCGCCGTCGTCGATTACGGGATGGGCAACCTGCGCTCGGTCTCGAAGGCGCTGGAGCATGTCGCGCCCGGGCAGGAGGTGCTGGTCACCGCCGACCCGGCCGTCATCCGCGGCGCCGACCGCGTCGTCGTCCCGGGGCAGGGCGCGCTGCCCGATTGCATGCGCAGCCTGCGCGAAAGCGGGGCGCTGGAAGCGGTGCTCGAGGCCCTGCGATCCAAGCCTTATCTCGGCATCTGCCTGGGCCTGCAGATGCTGTTCGAGCACGGCGCCGAAGGCGATACGCCGGGACTCGCCGTGTTGCAGGGCAACGTGCCGCGCTTCGCAGTCACGGGGATGAAGATTCCGCACATGGGCTGGAACGAGGTGCTGCAGGCGAAGCCGCACCCGCTATGGACGGGCATCGGCGACAGGAGCCGCTTCTATTTCGTGCACAGCTACCATCCGGCGCCCGCCGATGCCGGCGTGACGGCGGCCACGTGCGTCTATGGCGCGCCCTTTACCTGCGCCGTAGCCCGGGATAATATTTTTGCCGTCCAGTTCCATCCTGAAAAAAGCCAGTCCGCCGGCCTGCAACTCCTCTCCAACTTCGTGCGCTGGCAACCCTGATCTGAACGCCGAGCACTGCCGTGCTCATCATCCCTGCGATTGATCTGAAAGACGGCCGCTGCGTGCGCCTGAAGCAGGGCGACATGTCGACTGCGACCGTTTTTTCCGACGACCCGGTGGCGATGGCCAAGCACTGGGCGGCGCATGGCGCGAAGCGGCTGCACATCGTGGACCTGAACGGCGCCATCGCCGGCCGGCCCAAGAACGAGAAAGTCATTCGCGCCATGATCGCCGCGGTGGGCGAGCAGGTGCCGATCCAGCTCGGCGGCGGCATCCGCGACCTGGATGCGATCGAAAGCTATCTCGACGCCGGCGTTACCTATGTCGTAATCGGCACCGCGGCGGTAAAGAATCCCGGCTTTCTGTCGGACGCCTGCTACGCGTTCCCCGGGCACGTGATCGCCGGCCTGGATGCGAAGGACGGCAAGGTGGCGGTGGAGGGCTGGTCGAAGCTCACCGGCCACGACGTGGTGGATCTCGCCAAGAAATACGAGGACTACGGCATCGAGGCGCTGATCTATACCGACATCGGCCGCGACGGCATGCTGAGCGGCATCAACCTCGACGCGACGCTGCGCCTCGCGCAGGCGACGAAGACGCCGATTATCGCTTCGGGCGGGCTGACGAGCATCGCCGACGTGGAGGCGATCTGCGCGCAGCTGGTGCCCGAAGGCGTGATCGGCGCGATCGCCGGGCGCGCGCTGTACGAAGGAAAGCTCGAGCTCAAGAAAGCCCAGGAAGCCGCCGACAAGGCGCTCGGCAAGGCCTGAACGTGGGCCTCGCCAAGCGAGTCATTCCCTGCCTCGATGTCACTGCGGGGAGGGTCGTGAAGGGCGTCAACTTCGTGGGCCTGCGCGACGCGGGCGACCCGGTCGAGATCGCGGCGCGCTACGACGGCGAGGGCGCCGACGAGCTCACCTTCCTCGACATCACTGCCTCGTCGGACGAGCGCGAGATCCTGCTGAATGTGATCGAAGCCGTGGCGGCGCGCGTCTTCATTCCGCTCACCGTGGGCGGCGGCGTACGCAAGGTCGAGGACGTGCGCCGGCTGCTGAACGCGGGGGCGGACAAGGTCTCGATCAACACCGCCGCCGTGCAACGGCCCGAACTGGTGTCCGAGGCCTCGGGCATCGTCGGCGCGCAGTGCATCGTCGTGGCGATAGATGCGAAGCGCAATGCATCGGGCTGGGAGGTCTACACGCATGGCGGGCGTCGAGCGACGGGCTTGGACGCGGTGCATTGGGCGAGGCGCATGCAGGCCGCGGGGGCGGGCGAGATCCTGCTCACCAGCATGGATCGCGACGGCACTCGCGACGGCTTCGACGTCGAGCTGACCCGCGCGGTATCTGAGGCGGTGAGCGTGCCGGTGATCGCCTCGGGCGGTGCCGGCAGTCTGGAGGACCTGGCGCAGGGTGTGCTCAGGGGCAAGGCCGACGCGGTGCTCGCGGCGAGCATCTTCCACTTCGGCGAATTCACGGTGCGCCAGGCGAAGGCGCACATGAGGTCGCGCGGCATCGAGGTGCGCGAATGAGCTGGCTCGACGAAGTGCCCTGGAACGGCGATGGCCTCATTGCCGCCGTCGCGCAGGATGCCGCGAGCGGGCGCGTGCTGACCGTGGCGTGGATGAACCGCGAGGCGCTGGAGGAAACCGCGCGCACCCAGCGCGCGGTCTATTGGTCGCGGTCGCGCAAGCGCCTCTGGCGCAAGGGCGAGGAGTCGGGCCACGTGCAGAACGTGCGCGAGCTGCGCCTCGACTGCGACGCCGACGCCGTGCTCCTCATGGTGGAGCAGGTGGGCGGCATCGCCTGCCATACCGGACGCGCCAGCTGCTTCTACCGAAAACTCGACCACGGAAAATGGGTAACGACCGATCCGGTGCTGAAGGATCCGTCGACCATCTACAAAAAATGAAGCCAGGCCTGTACGAAACGCTGGAGCGCATCGCCGCCACGATCAACGAGCGAAAGGGCGGCGATCCGGCGAAATCCTATGTCGCGCAGCTTTTCGCGAAGGGCGACGACGCCATGCTGAAGAAAATCGGCGAGGAAGCGACCGAAACGGTGCTCGCCGCGAAGAGCGGCGACCGGCTGCATCTCGTGCGCGAGACGGCCGATCTGTGGTTCCACTGCATGATCGTGCTGGCGCGTCATGGCGTCGGCCCGGCGGACGTGCTGGCGGAGCTGCACCGGCGTGAGGGCATTTCCGGCGTCGACGAAAAAGCCGCGAGGAAAAAGTGAGCGATCCAAACTGCATTTTCTGCAAGATCGCCCGGGGCCTGATCCCGGCGAAGAAAATCCACGACGACGACGAAGTGATGGCTTTCCACGACATCCGGCCGCAGGCGCCGGTGCATTTCCTGATCGTGCCGAAAGCGCATATCGTCAACCTGTACGACGCGCAGGCGGCGCACCAGGCCGCGCTCGGCAGGATGCTCGCCATCGCCGGGCGCCTTGCCCGCGAGGCGGGGGCGACGGACGGCTTTCGCACCATCATCAATAACGGCCGGGTGGGACATCAGGAGGTGTATCATCTGCACATGCACGTCCTCGGCGGGCCCGAGCCGCTCGGCCCCATGCTCACGAGACGTTAGACACAGCAGGCGCTAGCTCAAAGCAAGGAGACGGAATTTATGGGTTCGCTCAGCATTTGGCACTGGCTGATCGTTCTGGTGATCGTGATGCTGATTTTCGGCACCAAGAAGCTGCGCAACATCGGCACCGATCTTGGCGGCGCGGTGCGCGGGTTCAAGGACGGCATGCGCGAAGGCAGCAGCGACAAGGCTGCGGAAGGCGCCGGCGGCGCCCCGCAGGTGACCGGCAAGACGGTCGAGGGCGAAGTGCGCGGCAAGACCGAGCACAAGGCCTGAGCGGCTTCCGGCCCCGATGAAAGGCGCCCGCTGCTGGGCGCCTTTTTAGTTTCTAGATATGTTCGATATCGGATTCTCGGAGCTTCTCGTCATCGGCGTGGTGGCGCTCATCGTCATCGGGCCGCAGAAGCTGCCGCGCGTCGCCCGCACGGTCGGCATCCTGATGGGCCGCCTGCAGCGCTACGTCTCGGACGTGAAGGCCGACATCAACCGCGAGATCGAGTTGGAAGAGCTGCGCAAGATGCGCGACTCGATGCAGAACGCGGCCAACGAGATGCAGTCGTCCTTCGACGAGACGCTCCACAAGACGGCCGACGACCTGAACAAGGCGGCCGAAGGAACGAAGCCGGCGGCGGCTGAAAAACCGGCCGAACCGCCCAAGACCGGCTCCGCGGCGCAATGAGCGACCAGGAAACGTTCATCTCGCATCTCATCGAGCTGCGCCAGCGGCTCGTGCGCGCGGTCGGCGCGGTGCTGGTGCTCTTCGTCATCCTCTTCATCTACCCGGGCTCGGGCTACATCTACGACCTCCTCGCCGCGCCGCTCATGAGCGCGCTGCCCGAGGGGGCGAAGATGATCGCGACCGGTGTGATCACGCCCTTCATGGTGCCGGTGAAGGTGACCGCGCTCGCCGCTTTCCTGATCGCGCTGCCTTACGTGCTGTATCAAGCCTGGGCGTTCGTCGCTCCCGGGCTGTACGAGCACGAAAAGCGCCTCGCCCTGCCGCTCGTCGTCGCGAGCACGGTGCTGTTCTTGAGCGGCGTCGCGTTCTGCTACTTCTTCGTCTTCCAGAAGGTCTTCGCCTTCATCCACGGCTTCGCGCCGAAGTCGATCACGCCGGCGCCGGACATCGAGGCCTACTTCAGCTTCGTCATCACCATGTTCCTCGCCTTCGGCGTCACGTTCGAGATCCCGATCGTGGTGATCGTGCTGGTGCGCATGGGCCTCGTCTCGATCGCGCAGCTGAAGGATGCGCGGCCCTACGTCATCGTCGGCGCGTTCGTCGTCGCCGCCGTGGTCACGCCGCCCGACGTGCTGTCGCAGTTCATGCTGGCCGTGCCGATGTGCCTGCTCTACGAGGCGGGCCTGTTCTTCGCCCGTTTCGTCGTCGCGCGCCGTACGGACGAGACTGCCGAGCCGGCTGAAACGCGCTAGCATCCCCGCAGCACCACCACCAAAAGGGAGATGACCATGCGGCACTGGCTCGCCGGTCTCGCGCTTGCGCTCGTTGCCTCCGTGGCGGCCGCGCAAGGCCTGCTCACCGAGAAGAAGTTCTTTACGCTGCCGTCGTACACGACGCAGCACGGCAAGACGATCAAGAACGTACGCGTCGGCTACGAGACCTACGGCAAGCTGAACGCCGCGGCTGACAACGCCGTCTTCATCGCGCATTTCTTCTCCGGCACGTCGCATGCCGCCGGCCGCTACAAGGCCGACGAAAAGACCGCGGGCTACTGGGACGCGATCATCGGCCCGGGCAAGGCGATCGACACCGACAAGTACTTCGTCGTGAGCGCCGACACGCTCGTCAATCTGAACGTGAAGAGTGCGATGGTCGGCACCACCGGGCCGGCGACCGTGAATCCGGACACCGGCAAGCCCTATGGCTCGAGCTTCCCGGTCGTCACCATGGGTGACTGCGTGCGCGTTCACAAGGCGCTCGTCGATTCGCTCGGCATCAAAAAGCTGGTAGCCGTTGCCGGCGCGTCAGGTGGCTCAATCCAGGCGATGGAGTGGGGTGCGCAGTACCCCGGTTTCGTCGAGCGCGTGATCCACGTCATCGGCCCCGGCCTCGACATCCACCCGTATGTGATCGGCCTGCTCGACCTGTGGGCCATGCCGATCAAGATGGACCCGAACTGGAAGAACGGCGACTACTTCGGCGGACCGGAACCGACCGAGGGCGTAGCGCAATCGCTGAAGACCGTCACGCTCACGGCGCTGCATTTCGGCTGGGCCGACAAGGTGCACGGCTACAAGTGGGCCGCCGAAGGCAAGGATCCGGCGGATGCGATGGGAAATCTTTTCGCGATCGAGGACTCGCTTTACAAGACCGGCCATAGCCGCGCGTCATCCACCGACGCGGCGCATTTCGTCTGGATGGCGAAGGCGAACCAGCTCTACAACCTGGAGAAGCAGCAGGCGAACATCAAGGCCAAGGTGCTGTTCCTGCCGGCGAAGACCGACCTGATCTTCCCGCCCGCGCTATCGCAACGCTGGGCGGAGAAGCTGAAGGCGCAGGGCAATCACGTCGAGCTTTACGAGATCGACGGCACGAGCGGCCATCTGGATGGCTTGTTCTCGATCGCCAAGGTGAGCGACCAGATCCGCGCCTTTCTGACGAAGTAAAACCTACTCCGCCCGCGGCTGCGGCTTGGGGCGCCGGCCCACGGTCACCGTGGCGTCGACGTCCTGGCCGTGGCGCTTCAGCTTCATCTTTGCCGACTGGCCCGGCTCCAGCGCGGCGATCAAGTTGAGCATCCCGGCCGGATCGGTGACCGGCCTGCCCTGCACTTCGAGCAGGATGTCGCCCGGCTTCACGCCCGCCTTGTCAGCCGGACCACCACGCAGGACGCCGGCAATCAGCGCGCCGCGCGACGAGCCTAGCTTGAACGATTCGGCCTGCGACGGGCTGAGTTCCTGGACCTCGACGCCGATCCAGCCGCGCGTCACGCTTCCCGACTTCACGATCTGGTCCAGCACCACCTTGGCGGTCGATACCGGGATGGCGAAGCCGATGCCGGCGGAGCTTCCGGTGCGCGTGAAGATGGCGGTGTTGATGCCGACCAGATTGCCGGCCGCGTCGATCAGGGCGCCGCCGGAGTTGCCCGGATTGATGGCGGCGTCGGTCTGGATGAAATTCTCGAACGTGTTGATGCCGAGCCCGGTGCGGCCGAGCGCGCTGACGATGCCGCTCGTCACCGTCTGGCCGACGCCGAACGGGTTGCCGATGGCGAGCACCACGTCGCCCACGGCGAGCGTTTCCGACGAGCCGAAGCTGATCGACGGCAGGTTCTCCGAGGTGACGCGCAACACCGCGAGGTCGGTCTCCGGATCGTTGCCGATCACCTTGGCGAGCAGCTTCTTTCCGTCGGCGAGTCCGACCTCGATCTCGTCGGCGGCCTCGACCACGTGATGGTTGGTGAGGATGTAGCCGGTGTTGCTCACGATGACGCCCGAGCCAAGGCTGGAAGCGCGCTGCGCCTCGTCCGGCAGTTGGTCGCCGAAGAAGCGCCGGAAAAGCGGGTCGTTAAGGAGCGGGTGCCGCGGCGAGCGGATCTCCTTGGAAGTGAAGATATTCACCACCGACGGTGTCGCCCGGCGCACCGCATCGCTATAAGAGAGCGAGCGCGTGGCCGCGGGCGAGCTCGGGGCGCTGCTCTGCACGACCGACACGGGCGCATGGCTCTTCGTCGGCAGCCAGTCCGGCCGGAAAGTCGAGACGACGAACAGCACCGCAACGGCGATCGTCGCGGCCTGCGCAAAGATCAGCCAGAGGCGCAGCAGCATGGGGGCGCCCAGTATACGGAAATTTCCTTCTAAACTAAGCGGTTACGCGCTAAATCATGGACATTGGAAAAGCGCGCCGCTACAATCGCCAGCTTTTGCGCCTCGCCATAACAACTCCATCCCCATGAACGAGCACGAGAAAGTCGATAAAACTCGGCGCAACCTGGTCGTCGCCACGTCGGTTGTCGGTGGCGCCGCCGGTGTCGGTGTCGCAGCGCCCTTTGTTGCAAGCATGTGGCCCTCCGAGCGCGCACGCGCGGCGGGTGCGCCGATCGAAGTCGACGTCTCCCGCATTGCGCCCGGCGAGCTTTCCGTCTTCGAGTGGCGCGGCAAGCCGGTGTGGGTCCTGCGCCGCACGCCCGAAATGATCGAATCGCTGAAGGCGGTCGAGCCCCGGCTCTCGGATCCCAACTCGAAGGCTTCCGAGCAGCCGAAGTACGCCGAGAACGAATACCGCTCGGCGCGCCCCGACCTGCTCGTGCTCGTCGGCGTCTGCACGCACCTCGGCTGCTCGCCGCAGGAAAAGCCTGCCGAGGCGAAAGCCGAGATGGGCGCCGACTGGCCGGGCGGCTTCTACTGCCCGTGCCACGGATCCAAGTTCGACTTCGCCGGCCGCGTCTTCAACGGCTCGCCGGCGCCGACCAATCTCGTCGTTCCCCCTTATACCGTCGTGTCGGACAGCAAGGTGGTGATCGGCGAAGACGAAAAGAGCAAAGCATGATCGCCCGCGCCTGGAAATGGTTCGATGCGCGCATGCCGACCGTGCGCCAGGAGTGGATGCGGCACGCGGCCGAGTACTACGCGCCGAAGAACTTCAACTTCTGGTACTACTTCGGCTCGCTCGCGCTGCTGGTGCTCGTCATCCAGATCGTGTCGGGCATCTTCCTCACGATGAACTACAAGCCGGACGCCAACCTCGCGTTCGGCTCGGTCGAGTACATCATGCGCGATGTGACGGGTGGCTGGATCATCCGCTACATCCACTCGACCGGCGCGTCGGCGTTCTTCATCGTCGTCTACCTCCACATGTTCCGCGCGCTGCTGTACGGCTCGCACAAGGAGCCGCGCGAGCTGGTGTGGATCTTCGGCTGCCTGATCTTCCTGATGCTGATGGCCGAGGCCTTCTTCGGCTACCTGCTCCCGTGGGGCCAGATGTCCTACTGGGGCGCGCAGGTGATCGTGAACCTGTTCTCCGCCGTGCCCTTCATCGGCCCCGACCTCGCCCTGCTGATCCGCGGCGACTACGTGGTGTCCGACGCGACCCTGAACCGCTTCTTCAGCTTCCACGTGATCGCGATCCCGCTGGTGCTGATCGGCCTGGTGGCCGCGCACATCCTGGCGCTGCACGACGTCGGCTCCAACAACCCCGACGGCATCGACATCAAGGCCAAGGAAGCCCCGAAGGACGCCCACGGCCACCCGCTGGACGGCATCCCCTTCCACCCGTACTACAGCGTGCACGACATGGTGGGCGTGGCCGTCTTCCTGATGGTGTTCAGCGCGATCATCTTCTTCGCGCCGGAACTGGGCGGCTACTTCCTGGAGTACAACAACTTCATCCCCGCTGACCCGCTGAAGACGCCGCCGCACATCGCGCCGGTCTGGTACTTCACGCCCTTCTACTCGATGCTGCGCGCCACCACCGAGGTGATGGTCGACGTCTTCTGCGTGCTCGCCGCGCTGGCCGCCGCCTTCGCCGTCTGGAAGGGCCGCCTGTCCTTCATGGGCAAGGTGGTCGCCGTGGTCGCGGCCGTCGTCGCGATCCTGCTGCTCAAGACCTTCGACGCCAAGTTCTGGGGCGTGGTGGTGATGGGCGGCGCCGTGATCATCCTGTTCTTCCTGCCCTGGCTGGACAAGAGTCCCGTGCGCTCCATCCGCTACCGCCCGGGCTGGCACAAGTGGGTCTACGCCGTCTTCGTCGTGTTCTTCATGGTCCTCGGCTACCTGGGCATCCAGCCGCCGTCGCCCCTGGGCACGCTGACCGCGCAGGTC
>DATMIG010000408.1:0-5693 GCA_035554335.1 Burkholderiales bacterium | reverse complement strand
GAAGTCGTCGCCGCCGAGGCGCCCGAGCAGGTCCTCGCGGCGCAGCGCGTTCTGCAGCCGCTCCGCGACCGCGCGCAGCAGCGCGTCGCCAGCGGCATGGCCGAGCGAGTCGTTCACCAGCTTGAAGCGGTCGAGGTCGATGACGAGGAGCGCGAGCTGCGAGCGGGCGCGCGCCGCGTTGCCGATGGCCGCCGTGGTGCGGTCATTGAGGAGCGCGCGGTTGGCAAGCCCGGTGAGTGCGTCGCGCGTGGTGAGCTGCTCGATGCGCGCCTCCGCCTGCTTGCGCGAGGTGACGTCGGCCGCCGTGCCGCGATAGCCGGTCCAGCGCTCGTTCGCGTCGAAGAGCGGCACGCCGGAGAGCGACTGCCAGATGACGCCGCCCGACTTGGTCATCGCCCGGTGCACCAGGTCGCGGAAGGGCTTTCCTCCGGCATCGTGGCTCGCGAACCAGTCGCGCATGATGCGCTCCTCGCCGAGCGGCACGAGCTCCCACAGCCGGCGGCCGAGGAGCTCGGCGCGCGAGTGGCCGAGGATCGCCTCGGCGCGCTCGGAAAGGTAGGTGAAGCGCCATTCCGCGTCGGCTTCCCAGACGTATTCGCTGGAGACGGAGGCGACGTCGCGGAAGCGCTGGTCGGCCTCGCCGATCGCGGCCTCCACCATCTTGCGCACGTCGATGTCGGCCACCATGCCCGACAGGCGCAGCGCCCGGCCGTCCTTGTCGCGCTCGGTCACGCGGCCGCGGGCGTGCAGCCACTTCCAGCTGCCGTCGTGGGTGAGCGCGCGGAATTCGATCTCGTACTGCGGCGTGTCGCCCTTCAGCGCGCGCACCCAGGCTTCGCGCGCGGCCGCGGCGTCGTCGGCGTGGATGGTGCTGAAAAACTGCGCGCCGTGCGTGTACGGCGGCGAGACCTGATGGCCGAGGAAGCGCACCCAGCCGTCGCCGGCGTAGAGCTCGTCGGTCGCCGCGTCGTAATGCCATTCGGCGAGGTTGCCGCCGTCGAGCGCCATCTCGAGGCGCTCCTTCGCCTGCTGCAGGCCGCGCTCGGCGCGACGCTGCTCGGTGACGTCGCGGCCGACGCCGCGGTAGCCGACAAAGCCGCCGTCGGCGGTGCGGCGCGACTGGCCGGAGATGATGTGCACCTGGCGCGCGCCGCGCTCGTCCGCGCGGGCGATCTCGAGGTCGAAGAACGGCAGCTCCTTGCCGAGGCGCTCGAGGTGCGCCTGCAGCGCGCCGGCGTCGACCTCGACGCGCGGAATCTCCCAGAAGCGCTTGCCGTAGGTCGGCGTGTCGCCGAAAAGCGTGGCGACCGGGCCGCCGCCCGAGAGCCAGGTGATGCGGTGCTCGGCGTCGGTCTCCCAGAACCAGTCGGCGGAGAGCTCGGTCAGGCTCCTCAGCCGTTCCTCGTGCGCGCGCGCCTCGGCGAGCTCGCGCTCGCGGCGGCCGCCGAGCACGGCCATCGCGATGTAGACCAGGCAGGCCGTGGTCGCCGCTACGAGCAGCAGCGCGTCGGCGAGCACGGGGCTAGGCGCCGTCGCGCACCGGCGGCGCGACCTTCAGCACTTCCTCGATCGTCGTAAGGCCCGCGCCGACCTTCATGGCGCCGCTGATGCGCAGCGCCTTCATGCCGTCCTTGAACGCCTGCTCGCGCAGCACCACCAGATCCGCCTTCTCGTTCACCAGCTTCTTGATCGGGTGGGTGAAGAGCAGCGTCTCGTAGATGCCGACGCGGCCGACGAAGCCGGTCATGCGGCACTCGAGGCAGCCGACCGGCTTGTAGAGCCGCGCCGGGCGCTTCGACTTCCACGGCGCGACCAGCGCCTCCCAGGCGGCCTGGTCCTCCTCGCGGTGCAGCTCCACCTGCTGCTTGCAATGCGGACAAAGCGTGCGCACGAGGCGCTGCGCCATGACGCCGTTCAGCGTGGCATTGAGCAGGTAGGGCGCTATGCCCAATTCCAGCAGCCGGGTGACAGCGCTGGGCGCATCGTTGGTATGCAGGGTGGAGAGCACCAGGTGCCCGGTCAGCGCCGACTGCACCGCCATCTCCGCGGTCTCGAGGTCGCGGATCTCGCCCACCATGATGATGTCCGGGTCCTGCCGCATCAGCGCGCGCACG
Source organism: Burkholderiales bacterium (assembly GCA_035554335.1). Taxonomy (GTDB): domain Bacteria; phylum Pseudomonadota; class Gammaproteobacteria; order Burkholderiales; family SG8-39; genus SCGC-AG-212-J23. The sequence continues at coordinate 3,579 of DATMIG010000408.1, read as the reverse complement.
CCGTCGGCGAAGCCGAGGTCGATCTGCTGCTGCACCTGCATCTGGTTGAAGCTCGGCTCCACCATCTCGATCGGGTCCTCGATGGTGCAGACGTTCACCTCGGTGGTGGCGAGCGTCTTCAGCGTCGAGTAGAGGGTGGTGGTCTTGCCCGAGCCGGTGGGACCGGTGACGAGCACGATGCCGTTCGGCCGCGTCGTCATCTCCTGCCAGCGCTTCGAGTCCTCGTCGGAGAAGCCGAGCTCGCGGAAGTCGCGCACCAGCACCTCGGGGTCGAAGATGCGCATGACGAGCTTTTCGCCGAACGCGGTCGGCAGCGTCGAGATGCGCAGCTCCACCTCGTCGCCGCCGAGGGTGCGGGTCTTGATGCGGCCGTCCTGCGGCCGGCGCTTCTCGACGACATCCATGCGCGCGAGGATCTTGATGCGGCTCGTCATCGCCACCAGCACCGGCGCCGGCATCTGGTAGACCTGGTGCAGCACGCCGTCGATGCGGAAGCGCACGATGCCCTGCTCGCGGCGCGGCTCGACGTGGATGTCGCTCGCGCGCTGGTCGAAGGCGTACTGCCAGAGCCAGTCGGTGATGCGCACGATGTGCGCGTCGTTCGCGTCGAGCGCCTTGTTGTCCCTGCCGACCTCGACCAGCTGCTCGAAGTTGGACAGCCCGCTCACGCCGGCCGCGCCGCGGTTCGCGCCCTTCACCGACTTCGCCAGGTTGTAGAACTCGACCTGGTAGCGCTCGATGTCGAGCGGGTTCGCGATCACGCGCTTGATGTCGCGCTTGATGATGCGCGAGAGCTCCGTCTCCCAGCCGCGCAGGTGCGGCTCGGCGGTAGCGATGGTGGCTTCCTTCGCCGTGATGCCCACCGGCAGGATGCGAAAGCGCGACGCATACTGCGAGCTCATCACCTCGGTGACGGCGCCGAAGTCGATCTTCAGCGGATCGATGTGCAGATAGTCGAGGCCGACGCGCTTCGCCAGCCACTCGGTGAGCAGCTCGAGCGTGATCACCTTGCCCGGTGCAATGGCCTGGCGCCACTTCTGCTCGGCGACGATGGAGAGCGGATGCATGGCGCCGCGGTAATAGCGGCGCTCCTTCTTCAGCTGCTCGGCGGCCGAAGGGTCGACCCACTTGTCCTCGAGCAGCCAGTCGAGGATTTCCGTGAGGGTCAACCGATGGTCGGCTTCGCTCTTAACTGCTTGTTGCATCGGCGAAAGACTATACCCCAAACTGCCGCACTGACTTTATGACCGACGAACAATTGCATTCGAGCAGGCCCGACCTCGACCGCGCGCTAGCCGATCGTCTCGTCGACGCCGTGCAATATTCATCCACTTCGGGCCGCCCCTTCCGAAAGAACAAGTGACGCACGCTCTCGCGAATCGCAAGGTAGTCGGCTGGGCCTCGTACTACTGGGGCAACCATGCCTTTACCACGTCCTTCATCACCGTCTTCTTCCCGATCTTCTTCAAGGACTACTGGAGCGCCGGGGCCGACGTCACCGTGAGCACCTTCCGGCTCGGCATGGCGAACTCGATCGCGAGCTTCGTCGTCGCGATCTCGGCGCCGGTGCTCGGCGCGATCGCCGACCGCTGCGGCTACGCCAAGCGCTTCCTCATGGCGGCGGCGCTCTTCGGCGCGACGATGCTCCTCGCGCTGCACTGGGTCGACAAGGGCGACTGGCAGTGGGCCGTCGCGTTCTACGTGCTCGCCTCGATCGGCTACTTCTGGGGCAACGTGTTCGGCGACTCGATGCTGGTCAGCATCGCCGAGCCCGGCAAGCTCGACATGACTTCCGCCGTGGGCTACTTCGCCGGCTATCTCGGCGGCGGCCTCTTCCTCGCGCTCGGCGTGGCGATGAGCCTCCAGCCGCACTGGTTCGGCATCGCCGACGCGGCCGGCGCGGTGCGCGTCCTCATCATCCTCGGCGCGCTCTGGTGGGCGCTCTTTGCGCTGCCGCTGCTCTTCTGGGTGCCGGCGCCGAAGCCGACCTCGCCGGGCGCGAGCCTCGCGCAGGCCGCGCGCGCCGGCGTGGCGCAGCTCGCCGAGACCTTCCGCCACATCCGCTCGTACAAGCCGGTGTTCGTCTTCCTCGCCGCGTACTGGGTCTATATCGACGGCGTGAACACCGTGATCCAGATGGCGGTCGACTACGGCAAGTCGATCGGCTTCGGCACCTCGGACCTGATCCTCGCCGTACTGCTGGTGCAATTCGTCGGCGTGCCGGCGGCGCTCCTCGCCGGGAAGGTCGGCGAGCGCATCGGACCGCGCCGCGCGATCTTCATCGGCCTCGCGGTATACGTGGTGGTGTCGGTCTATGCCACCTTCATGCGCAGCCCCGTCGAGTTCTACATCGTCGCCGGGATGGTGGGGCTGGTGCAGGGCGGCGTGCAGCTTCTCAGCCGCTCGTACTTCGCGCGCCTCGTGCCGCGCGAGCGCGCGGGAGAATTCTTCGGCTTCTACAACATGCTGGGGGAGTTCGCCGCCATCATCGGGCCGGTGCTGGTCGGCAGCGTCAGCTATCTGACGGGCAGCCCGCGGCTCTCGATCCTGTCGGTGATCATCCTCTTCGCCGCCGGCGCCTGGCTTCTCACCTTCGTGGAGGAGCCTAAGGCTTAGGCTTGGAGCCGCCGGTCGCGGCGCGGCCGACGTCCTCGCCGATCACGATCTCGACGCGGCGGTTGAGGCTGCGGCCGCTCGGATTGTCGTTGCTCGCCACCGGATTGGCGGCGCCCTGGCCGCGCGCCTCGATGCGGTCGGCGTCGATGCCCTGCTTCACGAGCGCGTCGCGCACGGCCTTGGCGCGCTGCTCGGACAGGCGCTGGTTCAGCGTAGGCGAGCCGGTATTGTCGGTGAAGCCTTCGACCACGACTTTGCGCTCGCCCCGCTCGCGCATGAAGCGCGCGACATTGGCGATCGCCTGCCGGCCGCCGGGCTTCAGCTTCGCCTGGCCGACGTCGAAGAGAAGATCGGAGCCGAGCGTGAGAATCCAGCCGCGTTCGGTCCTTTCGGCTTCGAGCTGCGCGACCTGCGCCTTCAGGCGCCGCACCTCGGCCGCGAGGTGATCCTGGTCGTCGCGCAACCGCTCGGCGGCGGCAGCGCGGGCGAGGGCGCGGTCGCGCTCGTTCTCCGCCTCCTTCAATCGCGCTTCGAGCCTGGCACGGTCGGCCCGCTCACGCTCGGCATTAAAGGCGCGCGCCGAACCGAGCTCGCGCGCCGTGCGGGCGCGCTGCAGGGCGACGTAGCCGCGGCCCTCGCGCAGCGCCTGCGTGGCGAGGTCGAGCTCAGCCGGCGCGTACTGGGCGACATTGGCATCGGATTGCGCGGCGCGCACGGCGGCATGCGCCTTCGCGAGCGCGTCGTCCTCCACCGGCGCCGAAGCGCACGCCGCCAGCGCCAGGAGAGCGGGAATCAGCAGTCGTTTCATTCGGCTTGGTGCGCCCGTTCGTTCTCGGCGAGCGCGCCGGCGTAGCGCGCGTCGACCTCGGCCTCTTCCGCGAGGCGGCGCGCCTCGCGCCAGTCGTCGCGCGCCATCGCCTGCTCCGCGCGCGAGAGCTTGTCCTGCGCCACGCGCAGCTCGGC
>DATMIG010000407.1:0-13026 GCA_035554335.1 Burkholderiales bacterium | reverse complement strand
GGAGGTGAAGGCGCGCCACGCGTACTACGGTCCGCGCCACAAGGCCGGCTTCAATCCGGTGTCGCAGAGCGAGATGTACATCTACCTCGTGCAGAACGTGACCGGCAATCCGCGCGTCGAGCCCGAGCGCTGGCCGGCGCTGATGCGCGAGCTGCTCGCCGACTTCGGCGGCTACATCGGCGAGGTGCGCGACTCGATCACCGATCCGAAGCGCATCGTCTACCGGCCGGTGACCTCGCTGCTCATGCCGGCGCCCTGGTACAAGGACCGCGCCATCGTGATCGGCGACGCCGCGCACACCGCGCCGCCGCAGCTCGCGAGCGGCGCGACCATCGCCATCGAGGATGCGATCGTCCTCGCCGAGCTCGTTACCTCCGGTATTTCCGTGCCGCAGGCGCTCGAGCGTTTCATGGCGCGCCGCTACGAGCGCTGCCGCATCGTGGTCGAGAACTCCTGGCAGCTCGGCGAATGGGAGAAGACGCCCGAGGCGCCCGGCGCCGATCCGACCGCGCTCATCAGCGCCTCGATGATGGCGCTCGCCGCGCCGATCTAGCGTGCGCTACGAGCTCGACTACGGGTATTCCGATTGAGCTGCGGCCCGTGACGCTCGCCCATTTCACGGGCCGCACGGTGCAACACGGCATCGGCGGCGGATGAAATACGAAGATGCCTCGTGGCACAGCGGCGCCGACGACTTTCCGAAGGACCTCACGGCGCAGGCGGCCGGCACGCATAGCGGCATGTTCCTCGCGTGGGCATTGCTCGGCGGACTGGGCAGCTCGATGCACGCCGGGGACCTCAAGAAGCTGAAGGACCGGCAGGTGACGCCCGGCGCCTTCTTCTACGAGGAATGCGACGGCAAGCTCACCGACGAAGATCTGAGCGCGGAAGGCAATGCCTTCGCGACGGCGTACTTCGATCCGGAAAGCGGCCGTTACCTGCGCGACTACGATGCCCTGCTGTGCGACGGGCTCGCGACTGCGTACCACGTGCGCGACACCTGGCAGAACTTCGACAAGCTGAAGCCGCGCCTCGACCGGCGCTTGGCCGAATGGCGCGCCGGCCGCCTCGGCAAGAAGGCATGGTGGCGGTTCTGGGAGCCGTTCGTCCTGCTGCTCGCGCTGGTGCTCGTCGCGCCCGCGGCGGACGCACAGGCGTATCCATCCCGGGAAAAAATGGTGACCGTCACCATTTCCTAGGCCGCGTATTTCTCCAGGACCTGCCGATCGACCTCGATGCCGAGGCCCGGCTTCGACGGAATGTCGACCCATCCTTCGCGCTGGCGCAGCGGCATGTCGGTCAGGTGCTCGCGGAACGGATGCGACGAGGTGTCGAACTCGAGCAGGACGTCGCTCGGGAAGAGCGAGTGGTTCGCCAGCGGAATGGAAGCGATGAACTGCAGCGACGCCGCCTGGCCGACGGCGGAGGCCCATACATGCGGATTCACCTGCACGCCATGCGCGTGGGCGAGGGCGACGATGTGGCGGCAGGCGGTGAAGCCGCCGGCGATGCAGAGGTCGGGCTGCGCGACGTCGACGGCGCGCGCGGCGAAGAGGTTGCGGAAGCCGAAGGCGGTGTACTCGTTTTCGCCACCCGCGATCGGCGTTCTCAGCGCGCGGCGCACTTCGCCGTAGCCGTCCAGGTCTTCCGGCGTCACCGGCTCCTCGTACCAGCGCAGGCGCCAACCCATGTCCTCGAGCTCGCGGCCGAGGCGGATCGCCTCGGCGACGCCATAGGCGTGGTTGGTGTCGATCATCGCCTCGTGTCTTCCGGCTGCCTCGCGCACGGCGCGCATGACGGCGAGGTCGTCTGCGATGCCGAAGCCGAGCTTGACCTTGTACGCGCGGAAACCGTTGCCGACATGGCGCTCGGCTTCCTGCGCGAGGCGCGATGCTTCGCCATGGCCGCGGACGCGGTAGAAGCCGGTGGCGTACGCCTGAACGCGCTTGCGGTGCATGCCACCGAGAAGCCGAGCCACCGGCTCGCCGCGCGCCTTGCCGGCGATGTCCCAGCAGGCGATGTCGATCGCGCTGATGGCGCCGATCACCGCGCCTTTCTGGCCGTAGTCGCGCGTGTGGTGATACATCCGGTGCCACAGCACTTCCGGCTCCAGCGGATCGGCGCCGATCGCGAGCGGCGCGAGCGCATGCCGGACCGCGGCGGCCGCGATCTCGGGCGGCTGCAGTCCCTGGCACAGCGCCTCGCCCCAGCCGACCAGGCCGGCGTCGGTCTGCACCTCGACCAGGGTGGCGCCGCGGCTCGCCACCCAGCCCTGCGAGAAGGCGAACGGCTCGGCGATCGGCGAGCGCAGCACGTGAACCTGGACGTCGGTGATTTTCATGGCCTCACTATACTCAGCGCCGTGTCTTGGCCGCGGTCTTGCTTATGGGAAGGTGCGTTTACTCTAGATAGCCATGCCGGTTCGTAACGAAATCCACGACGGCCTCGTGCCGGTGAAGATCTATACCGCAGAGATTGAGCCCGCCGCGCGCTTGCAGCTCGTCAACATTTCGCGGTTGCCGATCGTGCATCACCACGTCGCCGCGATGCCCGACGTGCATCTCGGCATCGGCGCCACCGTGGGCTCCGTCATTCCGACGAAGAAGGCGATCATTCCGGCTGCCGTCGGCGTCGACATCGGCTGCGGCATGATCGCGCGGCGGCTGTCGCTCAGCGCGCAGGACCTGGACGAGCAGAGCCTGAAGAAAGTGTTCGGGCAGATCAGCCGCGACGTGCCGGTCGGCTTCGACAGCCACGACGAGCGCAGTGCGCGCACCGATGCCGCCAAACGTTTCCGCAAGGGCTTGGCGAAGATCATGGAGCGCCACCCCAACATCGGCAAGCGCGTGAGCAAGCGGGCGAGCTGGGTGAACCAGCTCGGGACGCTGGGCGGCGGCAACCATTTCATCGAGGTGTGCCTGGACGAAGAGCAGCGCGTCTGGGTGATGCTGCACTCGGGCAGCCGCGGCATCGGCAACGCGATCGGCTCCTACTTCATTGAACTCGCCCGGAAAGATGCAGAGCGCAACCAGCTGCAGCTGCCCGATCGCGACCTCGCGTACTTCCCGGAAGGCGCGAAGCACTTCGACGACTACGTCGAGGCGGTCGGCTGGGCGCAGGATTACGCGCGCGCCAATCGCGCCGAGATGATGGAGCTCGTGGTTGACGCGATGCGTCGCCACCTGCCGGCGTTCGAGGCGACCGACGAGGCGGTGAACTGCCACCACAACTATGTCGAGCGCGAGCGTCATTTCGGCGAGGCTGTCTGGCTCACGCGCAAGGGAGCGATCCGCGCCGGCGAGGGCGAGCTCGGCATCATTCCCGGCAGCATGGGGGCGCGCAGCTACATCGTGCGCGGCCGCGGCAACGCCGAGAGCTTCCACTCCTGCGCGCACGGCGCCGGCCGCCGGATGAGCCGTAATGCTGCGCAGAAGCAGTTTTCAGTTCGGGACCTGGAGACCCAGACCCAGGGTGTCATCTGCCGCAAGGACAAGGGCGTGCTGGACGAGATCCCCGGCGCCTACAAGAACATCGACGAGGTGATGGCGAACCAGTCGGATCTCGTCGAAGTGGTGCATACCCTGAAGCAGGTGTTGTGCGTGAAGGGATAGGGGCGCGCAGCCCCGCCAGCGTCGCGCGCCTCACGCTGATCCTCGGCCTGGTGATGGCGATCGGGCCGCTCGCCGTCGACATGTACCTGCCGGCGCTGCCGTCGCTGCAGGCGCAGTTCGCCACGACGTCGGCGCGCGTGCAGCACACGCTCTCGGCATATCTGCTCGGTCTCGCCTGCGGGCAGCTCTTCTTCGGGCCGCTCGCCGACCGCTTCGGGCGCAAACCGCCGCTGCTCGGCGGGCTGGTCGTGTTCGCCCTGGCGTCCGCTGCGTGCGTCGCGGCGTCCGACATCGGCCAGTTCGTCGCGTTGCGCTTCGCCCAGGCGCTCGGCGGCGCGTCCGGGATGGTGGTGATCCGCGCCGTGATCCGCGACCGCTTCGACGAGATCCAGTCGGCGCGCGTGCTCTCGCTGATGATGCTCGTGATGGGCGCCGCGCCGATCCTCGCGCCGCTCGCCGGCGGCTGGCTGCTCGTCAACGGCTCGTGGCACTGGATCTTCGCCTTCCTCGTCCTCTTCTCGCTCGGCTGCGCCGTGCTGGTGTGGCGCTTCCTCGAGGAATCGCATCCCGTGCACCGGCGCAGCCGCTCGATCGGCCACGCGCTGCTCGCCACGCTGCCGCTCTTCGGCGACCGGCGCTTCCTCGGCCCGGTGATCGTCTTCATCGCCGCGTTCGGCTGCTTCTTCGCCTACCTGGCGGCCGCGCCCTTCGTGTACATCCAGTACTTCCACGTCGCGGCGGACTCGTTCGGCTGGTATTTCGGCGCGGGCGCCTGCGGCTATATCAGCGTGTCGCAGCTCAACCGGCGCATCGTGATGCGGCTCGGCACCCGCCGCACGCTCGGTCTCGGCGTCTGGCTGCTCGCGGGATCCGCCAGCGTGCTGCTCGTGCTCTCGCTCACCGAGCTGGCGGGCTTCTGGGGCGTATTCATCCCCATGCTCTTCATCATCGGCTCGATCGGCCTGATCGCTTCGAATGCCACGGTGATCGCCATGTCGCCGTTCGGCGAGCGCGCCGGCGGCGCTTCGTCGCTCCTCGGTGCAACGCAGTCAGCGTTCGGCGTGCTGTCCAGCGCCGCCGTCGGGTGGATCGCGGGGCGCGGCGCCGTGCCGATGGCGGGCATCATCGCCGCCTGCGCGGCTATAGCGCTTGCGTCCTACGTGTTCCTAATTCAGAAGCGGTAGAAGCGCGCTGGATTGTCGACCAGGATTTTCTTCAGCATCGCCGCGTCGGTGATCCACTCGCCGAGCGCGTCGACGAGGTCGCCGTCGTTGGGGTTCACCTTGTACTTGTTGGGATGCGGCCAGTCGGTGCCCCACATGATGCGGTCCGGCGCGGCCTCGACCAGCGCGAGCGCCATCGGCTTCACGTCGTCATAGGGCGGCAGGTCGCCGCGGCTGACGCGGTTGGCGCCGGAGATCTTGATCCAGGTGTTGCCGCGCCGAGCGAGCTCGAGCAGGGCCTGGAAGCCGGGCGCCTTTACGCCCGCCGTGGCCGGCTGGTAGGCGAAGTGCGCGATGGACATCGGCACGGTGAGCGATTCGAACACCGGCATCAGCTCGAGGATGGCCTTCCCGGGGAAGAGGAACTCGAGGTGCCACTTGAAGGGCTTGATGCGCGCGCAGAGCTCCGGGATGTCGCTGAAGGCGATCGGCATGCCGCCCTGGTTGTCGGTGTTGAGGCGGATGCCACGCACGCCGAGCCGGTCGAGCGAGGCAAGGTCGGTCTCGCTGAACGTCATGTCGAGCGCGACCACGCTGCGCGCGCGGTCCGGCCGCTCGTTGTTGAGCGCCACGCTCGCGTTCAGGATCGCGGAGTTGTCGATGCCGTAGACGGAGGGCTGCGTGAAGACGACGCGATCGATGCCCAGCGTCGTGTGCAGGTGGCGCAGGTCGTTGAGCGTGGAATGCGGCGGGTTGTAGCCGCGGGCGGGGGAGAGTGCATAGCCCGGCTCGAAGACGTGCACGTGCGTGTCGACCGATCCCTTCGGCAGCCTGAGGCGCGGCCGGCGGGGATTGCGGTCGGGGGCAATACAGTCGCGGATTTCGCTCATGTTGTTTGATACGCTACCTTAATAACTAGAGGAGGAGGACATGGATAGACGAAACTTCATCGCCGGCAGCGCGGCTGCGGCCGCGGCGCTCGCCGTGCGGCCCGCATTCGCGCAGGAAGCGTATCCGTCGCGCCCGATCACCTTCATCAACCCGTTCCCGCCGGGCGGCGCGGCCGACGTCGTCGCGCGGCCGTTCGCCTCGGTGCTCGAGCCGCTCCTCAAGCAGCCGGTGGTGATCGAGACGAAAGCGGGCGCGGCCGGCGCGGTGGGCGCGCAGTTCGCCGCCAACGCGAAGCCCGACGGCTACACGATGCTGGTGCACATCGTCTCGATCTCGGGCTTCGCCGAGGTCGACAAGCTCTTCGGCCGCCAGCCGAAGTTCACGCGCGCCGACTTCATCCCGCTCGCGCGCCTCACCGCCGGGCCGATGGTGCTGGTGGTCAACGACAAGCAGCCGTACAAGAACCTGAAGGAGCTGGTCGACGACGCGAAGAAACGGCCGAACGGCATCGTGTTCAGCTCGTCCGGCCTTTACGGCGCGCTGCACCTGCCGACCGCGCTCTTCATGAAGGCGGCGGGCATCCAGATGCGCCACCTGCCGACCAACGGCGGCGGCCCGGCGCTCAACGCGATCCTCGGCAACAACTCGCAGGTGCTCGTGTCCTCGGTCGCCGCGGCGATGGCGCAGATCAAGGCCGGAAAGCTGAAGCCCCTCGCTACCTTCGGCGAGAAGCGCACCGCGTCGCTGCCCGATGTGCCGACGCTGAAGGAAAGCGGCTACGACGTGGAGTTTTCCCTGTGGGTGGGGCTCTTCGCGCCCAAGGGCACGCCGGCCGTGGCGACGGACCGCATCCGCGCCGAGACGAGGAAAGCGGTCGCGACCGAGGAGTTCAAGAAGGCGATCCACAACATCGGCGACGAGGTGGCCTACCTCGACGCGCCCGAGTTCGCGAAGTTCTGGGACGAGGACGCGAAGCGGGTCGAATCCGCCGTGCATTCCATCGGTAAGGTGCAAGGCTGAAAGCCGATCACGTCGCCGGCGCGGTCTTCATCGCGCTCGGCGTCGTGGTGCTCGCGATCAGCAGCGAGCTGCCGTTCGGCAGCCTGTCCGCGCCCGGCGCCGGCATGATGCCGAAGGTCGTCACCGGCTTCATGATCGTGTTCGGCGCGATGGTGATGCTCGGCGCGGCGCGCAGCGCACCGCTCGCGAGCATCGACTGGAGCGATCGCAACCATGCCGCGCTGGTGGTGCTCATCACCGGCGCCGCCGTGGCGGCCTACCGGCCGCTCGGCTTCCTCGTCACCATGTCGCTCCTCGTCTTCCTGCTGCTGGTTGTCGTCGAGCGGCGCAACGCGCTCGCCGCGGCCGCGTACGCCATCGGCCTCACGCTCTTCGCCTACTGGCTCTTCGGCAAGGCGCTGCGCTCTCCGCTCGAGCAGGGCATCCTCTGGTTCTGAGTTGGAAACCGTCCAGAGCCTGATCCTCGGCTTCTCGGTCGCGGTGCAGCCGAGCATGCTGTGGTACGCCTTCCTCGGCTGCCTGGTCGGCACGCTGGTCGGCATGCTGCCCGGCATCGGCCCGCTCGCCGGCATTTCCATCCTGCTGCCGATCACGTACGGGCTCGACGCCACGAAGGCGATCATCATGCTGGCCGGCATCTACTACGGCTCGCAGTACGGCGGCTCGGCCACCTCGATCCTGCTGCGCATTCCGGGCGAGGCGGCGTCGGTGATGACGTGCATCGACGGCAACGCGATGGCGAAGAAGGGCCGGGCGGGCGCGGCGCTCTCGATCGCGGCGGTAGGCTCGTTCGTCGCCGGCACCTTCGGCGTCGTCATGCTCACCATGGTCGCGCCGCCGCTCGCCGCGTTCGCGCTCGGCTTCGGCCCGCCGGAGTACACCGCGCTTTTGGTTTTGGGGCTGATCTTCCTCGCCTACATGTCGACCACCTCGCTCGTGCGCACGCTCCTCATGGCGGCGTTCGGCCTGCTCCTGGGCACCATCGGCATCGATGTGATGACGGGGCACTTCCGCTATTCGTTCGACATCGCCGAGCTCGGCGACGGCATCGGTATCGTGCCGGTCGCGGTCGGGCTTTTCGGCCTGGGCGAGATCCTCGCCACGCCGAGCCACCAGGTCCCGTCGCAGGTGATACACCCCAGGCTGCGCGAGCTGTGGCCGAACCGCGCGGAGTGGCGCGACTCGGCGGCGCCGATCGCGCGCGGCTCGGTGCTCGGGTTTCTCATCGGCATCATTCCGGGCTCGGCGCACATCATCTCGAGCTTCATGTCCTACGCGCTCGAGAGGAAGGTCTCCCGGCATCCGGAGGAATTCGGCAAAGGCGCGGTGGCCGGCGTCGCGGGGCCCGAATCGGCGAACAACGCGGCCTCGACCGGAGCGTTCGTGCCGATGCTCGCGCTCGGCATCCCGACCGGGCCGGTGACGGCGGTGCTGATGGCGGCGCTCCTCATCCACGGCGTGCCGCCCGGGCCGACGCTCGTCAACGATCACCCGCACGTCTTCTGGGGCTTCGTCGCGTCGATGTACGTCGGGAATCTGATGCTCCTCGCGCTCAACCTGCCGCTGGTGGGCGTGTTCGTGAACCTGCTGCGCATCCCGTACGCGTACCTCTATCCGCTGATCATCATGTTCTGCGTGATCGGCGTGTACGAGGTGAACAACTCCATCGTCGACGTCTGGATCATGCTCATCATGGGCGTGGTCGGCTATGGCCTGAAGAAATTCAGCTTCGACCCGGCGCCCCTGGTGCTCGGCCTCGTCATCGCGCCGATCTTCGAGATGTCGCTGCGCCAGGCGCTGATCATGTCCGACGGCACCTGGATGATCTTCGTGCAGCGCCCGGTGGCGCTGGTCCTGATCCTCGTCAGCCTGGGCCTGCTCGCTCTCGCGGCGATCGGCTACTTTGCGCGGCGCAAGGACTGGCGGGCAAAATTGGCGGAAGCGGAAACGAAGGAAGCATGAACGCCGGAACTCGACCGCGGCGCATCGGTCTTCACCAGATGATCTCCCGCCGCCGCGTGCTAGCGACCGCTATCGCGCTTCCCTTTGCGCGCCTCGCCCAGGCGCAACCTACCTGTGGCCAGATCACTCCGCGCGAGACGGAAGGGCCTTTCTTCAAGACCAATACGCCGCAGCGCATCACGCTGATCGAGCCGGGCAGCAACGCGCCGAAGCTGGTGGTGACCGGACTCGTGCTTACGCGCGACTGCAAGCCCGTAAAGGGCGCGCTGCTCGACTTCTGGCACGCCGACGAGCGCGGCGACTACGACAACCGGGGCTACCGCTACCGCGGCCACCAGTTCACCGACGCCGACGGCCGCTATCGCCTGGAGACCATCGTGCCGGCCGTCTACCCCGGGCGCACGCGCCACATCCACGTCAAGGTGCAGCGCCCCGGCGGCGGTGTCCTCACCACGCAGCTCTATTTCCCCAACCAGCCCGGCAATTCGCGCGACGGCCTGTTCCGCGACGATCTGGTCATGCGCATGGCCGACGGCTCGCGCGGCGCGTTCGATTTCGTTATCGCGGCTTGACGCGAGTCGCCAGGTACCAGGCGAGGACCAGGCTCACCGGCATCTGTACCGCCGCGGTGATCAGCGCGCGCAGGAACGCGTTGCGCGGGTCGGGCGGTACGGTGCCGGCGATGTCGACCGGGATGATGTAGCTGCACGCCTCGTCGATGGCGATGTTCGCGAGCGCGCAGGCGACGAAGGCGACGAGCACGTACTCGAGCTTCCGCTCGATGCGTTTTCGCCGGACGGCGAGCCACAGCGCGATGGCGAACGCCGCGAGGAAATAGGGCCAGTAGACGATCAGAGCGAGCCGGTGACGAGGAACACCGCGCTCGCGCGCGCGATGCGCTCCGCGCCTCGTGTGATGTAGCAGTTGCCGAGCCAGTCGCCCTTCTGGGTGCCGGAGAGGAAGTCGAGCGTGAGGTTGGTGGTGACCGCCGCGGTCGGCGGCTCGGTGGAGAAGGCGAGCGAGTAGCCGATGGTGATGTCGGCGAGCGTGGCGAGGATGCCGCCGTGCACCGTGCCACGCATGTTGCAATGCTTCTGCCCGGCGCGCAGGCCGAGCACCAGGTCGCGCCCTTTTCCCCGGCTGTAGACCGGCCCGATCATCTCGATCACCGGGCTCGACCGCTCGAGCGGCTGGAAGCCCTGCGGAGCTATGCGCGCTTCTCCACGAGCGGCACGAAGTCGTATTCGCCGATGCCTTGCAGGACGAGGAACGTCACCGGCGTCGCGCCGCCATTGGTCACGAGGTGCGGCCTGCGCGCCGTCGCGGTGAACGTGTCCCCCGGCCGCAGATTCACCTCCTGCTTCGGCTCCTGCAGGAAGATGCGCAGCGCGCCGTCGAGCACATAGAAGGTGTCGGCGACGTTGTTGTGGTAATGCCAGGGCACCTTCTGCTTGCCGGAGAGCCTGAGCTCCGTGATGCGAAAGCCCGGCCGCGCCGCGTGCTCGGCCCGGGTCTCGACTTCGTACAAGTGGCTCGCGTCCTTGAGGGCTTCCATGGACGCGAGCCTAGCCTAATCGGGCAGGCAGAGGTACGTCAGGCTGGCGACGCGGCGGCCCCTGAGGTGCACGCGCACCACGTCCTCCTCGCCGGAGAACTCGACGGTCGCGCCGCTGCGCAGGGTCTTGGTCTGCACGTCGCCGACCATGGCGGGGAGCGCCGCGCCATAGCGGAACGGGCCCGCGATCTTCCAGGCCGGGCTGCGGATCTCGGCGGAGGCCACCTGGTAGGAGCCTTCCGGCTGGTCGCTGTAGGTGACCACGGAAAGCTTGAGGCCGTTGAAGACGAGCTCGCGGTAGCGCGCGCGATAGGTGCCGAAGTCCTGCTCTCGCACCACACGCTCGCCCTTCAGCGGTGCGATCTTGCGCAGCTCCTCGTAGGTCTTCGGCAGCTTGAGGCTATAGGGCCCGGAGTCGCAAGAAAGCTTGTCGACGAAGTGCGAAGTGTTGCCGCGCCCCCAGGCGGGGAGCACGACCAGGCAGGCCGCAACGAGGGCGAAAGCCGTCTTCACGGCCGCATCCTGACACAGAAGTTTTTTCCTTGCCCGCGGAGGGCTAGGCCGATGGTGCTATGCGGCCAGGCGCGCCCGTAGCATGGGCGCCACAGCGTCGGCGGAATTCGCGACGGCGAAGAGCGAGCCCTGGCAGATGCGGCAGCCGGACTCGGACAGGAATTCACGTTGTGCCGGCGACTCGACGCCCTTCGCTATCACCTCGAAGTTCATGCCGCGCGCGAGCGCGATGAGCGCGCGGGCGAGGCCGGCGCGCTCGGTGTCCTGCGGCACGCCGGAGATGAGCTTGCGGTCGATGCACACCGAGCTCGCGCGCAGCCGCTGCAGCGCCGGCAGCGAGGCATAGCCGGTGCCGAAGTCGTCGACGCCGAGCCGCACGCCGCGCTCGCTGATCGAGCGCAGCGTGGCTTCCATCGCCTCGGGCACGTTGCGCACCAGGGTCTCGGGCAGCTCGAGGAGGAGCTGCTGCGCTGGCAAGCCGCTTTCGCGCAGCGCGGTGTCCACCTGCCCGGCGAGCGGCCCGTCGCGCAGCTGGCGCGAGGTGACATTGACCGCCACCGTGAGCGAGCCGAGGCCTTCGTCCATCCAGCGGCGCCCCTGCTGGCACGCCTCGCGCAGTGCCCAGGCGCCGATCGGCACGAGGAGGCCGGTATCGTCGGCGAGCGGCAGGAAGGATTCCGGGGAGAGGATGCCGTAACGCGGATGGCGCCAGCGCAGCAGCGCCTCGGCGCCGACCACCTGGCGCGTGCCGATGTCGATGCGCGGCTGGTAGACGAGGAACAGCTCGTCGCGCTCGAGGCCGTGGCGCAGCTCGTCGACCAATGCCGCGGCCGCCACCGCGTCCTCGTTCAGCATGGCGGAGAAGAACTGGTAGCCGTTGCGGCCGAGCTCCTTCGCGCGGTACATCGCGAGGTCGGCGAGCCGCAGGAGGGTGGTCACGTCGTCGCCGTCCTGCGGCACGCAGGCGATGCCGATGCTCGCGCCCGAGCTCACCTGGTGCTCGCCGATGCGGTAGGGCTTGTTCAGCTCGTGCACCAGCTTCTGCGCCACCGAGGCCGCCTCGCGCGGGTCGGCGATGTCCTGCAGCAGCACGCAGAACTCGTCGCCGCCGATGCGCGCGATGAAGTCGTCGCCGCGCACGGAAGACTTCAGCCGCGAGGAGATCACCTTCAGCAGCGCGTCGCCGATATCGTGGCCGAGCGTGTCGTTCACCGTCTTGAAGTTGTCGAGGTCGACGAAGAGCAGGGCCGCCGTCTTCTGGTGCCGGCGGGCGTGCGCGACGGCCTCGCGCGCGCGCTCGGTGAACATCGCACGGTTCGGCAGGCCGGTGAGCGTGTCGTGGTGCGCGAGGAATTCCAGGCGCCGCGCGTCGTGCTGCAGCTGGATGGCGGCGTAGCGCAGGTCTTCCTGCGCGCGCTTGAGCTGCGTGACGTCGTTCGCCAGCACGTAGAAGCCCAGCACTTCGCCGGCCTGATCGAGGTGCGGCACGCAGGCCACCTGCAGCATGCGCCGCTGCGAGCCTTCGCCGGTCGCGAGCTCGAACTGCACGTTCGCGCCGCCGAGGCAGCGCTCGATGTCGGGCCGCATGCGCCCGTACGCCTCGTCGCCGAAGACCTCGGCCACCGTGCGGCCCTGCATGCGCTGATAGGGGATGCCGAACCAGTCGTCGTAGGTGCGGTTGGAGAAGCGGAAGCGCTGCTCGCGGTCGACGTAGGAGATGAGCGCCGGCACGTTGTTCGCGATGAGGAGCAGGCGCTCTTCGCTCTCGCGCAGGGCGGTTTCGGCCTCTTCCTGCCGGCGCGTCGAGCGCCGCATCATGATCACGGCCGAGGCGAGCAGCAGCGCCGCGCCGGCGACCAGCACGTGCAGCATCACTTCGCGCGGCCACGGTCCGCCGCTCTGCAGCCACGTGCGCAGCGCGACCAGGATTTCCGTGCCGGCAGTGAGGACAAGAATCGCCGCGCCGAGCGCGATGAGCGCGGGGGCGAGTGGCGTGGAGAACGGCGGCTTCATGAACCGCCTATGATCGCCTCCACGCCACGCGCAATCAACGGGTTTTATTCCATGCCGATCTGACTGTAGACGAAACCAGTACAACGGCGTCGCTGCATATCGACGTGCGATAATCCGCTCCCCTAAAAACGAAGCGCCTACACGACAAAAACGAGATGACTTACGTCGTCACCGAAGACTGCATCAAGTGCAAGTACATGGACTGCGTGGAAGTGTGCCCCGTGGACTGCTTCTACGAGGGCGACAACATGCTGGTGATCCATCCGGACGAGTGCATCGACTGCGGCGTGTGCGAGCC
>DATMIG010000406.1:0-6582 GCA_035554335.1 Burkholderiales bacterium | reverse complement strand
CGCTGTCCGAATACATCGCGCAAAACGACCGCGTCGCTTTCCTCACGCGCACCGTGAGCCTGATGCTCGGCGGCCGTCCGCTCTCGTTCCAGTCCTGCCTGCGGCCGGCCGACGGACCGGCCGTGAGCGTCGAGTTGAGCGTGCGCGCCATCCCGCTCAAGAAAAGCGGCGTCGGCGGCCTGTGCTGGCTGATCCGGCCGGCGGCCTGAGCGCTGACCGCCGGCGTCCGGCGTTCGAGATCGTGGCGCTCGCCGCATAAGCTGTTCCGCTCCGCGTCGTGCTCTCCGGCGAGCTCGACGACGGCCACGGCGGGACTGTGGGCGATCAAGCCGCGCGGCGGCACGGCGGTGGGGCAGGATCCCGAGGACGCCATGCACCGCTCGATGCCGCTCAACGCGCTGGACAACGTCGACGTGGATTACAAGGTGCCGGCCGCCGAGATGGGCGCCCTCCTCGCGCGCCTCACGAAGGAGGAAGCCGCGCCCGAGCCGCTCATCGCCGCCGAGGAGCGCGAGCGCATGGAAGCCGAGGTGCAGATCGCGCGCGAGCGCGACATGGTGCGCTTGCGCTGCACACGCGGGACACACGCTCTCTTCCAGCACGCTGCCATGCGCGCGCTCGACGAGACCATCATGGCTGTTGAACAAGCTGGGCGAGGAGTACGCCAAGCAGGGCAACACCGCCGCCGCCGAGCAGGCCTTCAACCGCGCGCGCGACGCGTACGAGCGCTCGCGGCCGATCCGCGAGGCGGCGCTGGACAACGAGGAGTTCACCACCGACGACCTGCGGCAGCAGGCCTCGTCCTAGCGCGCCGCTATTGCGGCTTCTTGCGGCCCCAGACGGCCCAGTATTCGTCGCCGACCTGCTCCACCGCGAGCTCGATCACGACCTCGGCGTCGACGCCGAGGATGGCGTGCGCCTTGTCTTCGGGCAGGTAGCCCTCGAGCGCGTCGCCGTAGACGAGCAGGCCCTCGGCCGAGCCGCGCTCGAGCGCCGCGCGGCAATGCGCCAGGCGCTCGACGCCGCCCGCGGAATCCGACCACGGCCGCGCGCCGCCGGCATTCGGCGCCCACAGCAGGTAGCGGCAGCTACCGTCGCGCGACACCACGTTCGCCGCCCAAAGGCCGAGCACTATCGCGCCGTCCGCCTTGCGCACGCCGCCCCAGCTCGTGCGCGGGTCGGCGAGATGCACGCCGCGCGCCTCGAAGGCGCGCGTGCGCGCGACGAGACGGCGGGCATGCGTTTTCGCGCGCGCGGGCTTCCGGGTGGCGCGCTTGCCGACCAGCGCCTCGCTGCAGAGCTCGACCAGCGCGGTCTCGTTCAGCCGCTCCGCGTTCTCGCGCAGCTGCTTGAGCTCCTGCGTCGTCAGCCGGCCGAGCCGCTCCTCGGTCCACTGCGCGGCGTGCGAGCTCTTGAACGGGTTCACTTGCGCCGCCCGGGGAAGCGCGGCCGGGCGCTGGTGGCCGGCGGCGGGCTGTCGAGGTGGCGGAAATTGATGCGGCCGCGCGTCACGTCGTACGGCGACATCTCGAGGTTGACGCGGTCGCCGGCGAGGATGCGGATGCGGTGCTTGCGCATCTTGCCGCCGGCATAGGCGAGGACGTCCGCTCCGTTCGTGAGCTTGACGCGGAACTGGGTATTGGGCAGCACCTCCTGCACGGTGCCCTCCATTTCGATCATGGCTTCCTTGGACAATGAATCTCCTTGAGGTGGAAACAAAAAAGCCCGGTTGCCCGGGCTTTCTGGGGGCCGCCTAGAGCGGCTTGATATTCGACGCCGCCGGTCCCTTCGGACCCTGCGTGACGTCGAACGAGACCTTCTGCGCTTCCTTCAGCGACTTGTAGCCCGACATCTGGATCGAGCTGTGGTGGGCAAAGAGATCCTTGCCGCCGTCATCCGGCGTGATGAACCCGAAGCCCTTGGAGTCGTTGAACCACTTTACGGTACCTGTTGCCATTGTCATTTGCTTCCTTTGTGTGCGAGACCAATCCGAGCCCCGCGAGCGGGCATGACTATCAAGGAAGGAACTGAACGGCCCCAGGGTTGGGGGACTGCGCACTTCACTGCTTGAAGATCACTGCGACACCAATTGTATCACCCTGCGCGGCTCGACGCAGACCTTATTCGATCCGCATCGAGGTGCGCAACACGGCGCTCGCCGAGAGCTTCGCGCGCCAGACGATGGTCGCTGCCGGCTCCTTGCGGTCGAAGCTGCGCGACACCCAGCCTGCCATCGGCGCGAGGCTGCCGCGCAGGACCTCGCTGGTGCCGCCCTCGGGCAGCTTCATCTCGAGACGAATGCCGTCGCGCGTAAGCGTGTAGCCCTGCGCCGTCTCCTCCACCGCGCAGCCCTCGGCGCAGTGGAAGAAGAGCTCGACCTCGTGCTCCGCCGCCATCTCGACGCAGTCCTCGACCACGAAGTGGCGCGCCTCCTTGTCGAGCTCGATCAGGCGCCGGTGCTTCACCGGGTCCTCGAGCCGCGTGTAGCCGTCGTGCCAGCCCTCGAAGCTGTCCTTCTCGGTCGACGAAAGCCACAGGCTGCAGCCGACGCGCGCGTGGCGCGTCCACATGAAGTTGCCGCCCTGCTCCGACTGGTCGAGGCCGTCGACGCGCAGGGTGTTGTGCGCCGAGGTGCCGCGGAAGTATTGCCGCCACGCTTCCTGCGTGTGGTATGCGTACGTGCCCGGGTCGATGAGGAACTCGTGCCCGCCGACCGACAGCGTGAACGAAAGCGCGTCGGCGTGGCCGTGCGCGGCGATCGAGGTGTAGCCGAGCGGGCCGGCATCGACCACCGCGCGCACTTCGCGCGGCGTGTCGAAGTCCATGCCGAGGATGTAGTAGCCGCCCTCGGGGAACGCCTGCCGCATGGGCAGCCGCGTGGCCTTGGCATCGAGCGCCTCGTATTCGGTGTCGGCCGAAGGGCCGACCAGCCAGCGCGCCTTGTCGTCGAGCGCGCCCGCCTTCAGCTTGAAGTCGCCGCGGCGGAAGAGCAGCGCGCCGAGGCCGAGCACCGAGCGGTAGGGCGAGTAGCCGGGGTCCTGCTCGAGGCGCACCAGGTAGCCGTCGTCGGCGTCGCCGATCATCGGCACGTTGCCGCCGGCGTCCATGATCGAGGCGAGGAAGTCCATCATCGCCTCGACGCGCGACTCGTAGGTCGGCGAGAACCACTCGCCATTAGCTCTTCCGGCGAGCAGCGGCAGCACCAGCATGTCGAGCACGAACTGCTGGTACCACACCGCCTGCTCGCGGTTCACGCCGTCCGGGGCGTTCTGCGCGATGGCTTCGCGCTCGAGGATTTTCTTCGAGGCGGCAACCCATTCGCGCGCCTCGGGCCAGTGCGGCCAGGTGATGCCGGCGATGAAGAGCCCGGTCGCCTCGCCGATGAGGTGGTTGTTGGCGGACGAATGCGCCGAGAACCAGCCGCGCACGGCGTGCGCGTGCTGGTATACCGAGGTGAGCCAGCGATCGCGAAACTCCGTTTCCAAATCGTGTGAAACCAGCTGCCAGGCGATCGCCCAGTTGACGAGGCGGATGCCGAGCTCGAGCGCGCTCGCCCAGTTCGGCCCGCGCCCGTAAGGGCAGGCGATGAACCAGCTGTCGAGATGCTCGACGATCGCGTCGTAGTGGCGCCGGTCCTGCGTGAGGGCGTAGGCCTGCGCCAGGGTGACGATGTGCAGGTGGCGGTTCGGCTCCCACAGGTACTTGATGTCGCCGACCAGGTCCTGGTCGCGGTAGTCGAGCAGCTTGCCGAACGCGAGCGGCGCCTCGATGCCGGTCTTCGGATCGCGGTTCCAGCGCGGCGGCAGGCCGATGTCGGCATCCTTGCGCGTGAAGATGTCCAGGCGCCCGTGGGCGGCGCGGTTGGCGGCGGCGACGTAAGGCGCCGGGTCGATGCCGGCCGCGGCATGCACCCAGGGCTTCGCCCGGATGGCGAGGTTCGGCGCCGGCACCGCCGGCGCGCGCACCAGCCCCGAGCTTTCCGCGCGCGCCTGCATGGCGCGCAGCGTGCGGTGCGCGATCTCCAGCGGCGTCATGCAGCGCAGGCGGTTCAGCCGCCAGCGCAGCTTGTCGCTCAGCCCGCGGGAGTTGCGCAGCTGCGCAGGTTGCGGTGCCAGATTTCGAGATTCAGAAGCGTCCACAGGATCTCTTCGTGATTGCGTTTGTTGGCGAGGTGCTCGTCCAGCGTCCGGTCGAGCACCGCGGCATCGTAATAGGCGCGCGTGAGGCAGGAGGGTCCGCGCAGGTGATCCACCAGGAGGTCTTTCAGGTCGCCGCGCATCGGCTCGGCAAGCGAGATGCGGAAGCCGGCCTTCCGGGGCTTGAAATCCGCCCCGTTGGTAACCAGCAGTCGCTCATCCGCCTTGCGCAGGATCCACTTCGTGGACAGCCCCCTGACCCGCGCCGCGTCGGGCAGCGCCGAGACGTACTCCGCCACGCGATGATCGAGGAACGGCGTGCGCAGCTCGAGGGAAGCCACCGTGCTCATGCGGTCCGTGCGCTCGAGCAGGTTGTCGGCGAGCCAGCCGGTCTGCTCGTAGTAGAGAATTTGGCGCAACTCTCCGGTCTCCGGTTGCGCGGGGTCGTGCACCGGGATGACGAACAGGCCGTTGGCTCTCATTTTCCTATCGGCGCGCGACGGCGCGAGGCCGCGCAGGAACGTATGGCGGCGATAGCCGCCGAGGATCTCGTCACCGCCATCGCCGGACAGCGCCACTTTCACGTGGCGCGCCGCTTCGCGCGCGAGGAGGTAGAGCGCTACGTCCGCCGGCCGGCAGAACGGCGCGTCGCGCGCGGCGACGAGCTGCGGCAGCTCGGCGAGCACGTCGCGCTTCTGCAGGGTGATCTCGTGATGCTGCGTGCCGAAGTGCTTCGCGAGGCGCGCGGCCGCGGGCAGCTCGCTCTTCTTGTCGTCGGCGAAGCCGGCGGAGAAGGTCGGCACCTCCTTCGCATGGCGGCTCATGAGCGCGAGGATGGCGGCCGAGTCGTAGCCGCCCGAGAGCAGCACTCCGGCGCCGGAGCACATCTGCAGCCGGACGGCCTCGTCCAGCTGGTCGATGAACCCGGCGACCGAATCGCCATTCGCCGTCTCGACGCCGGTGGTGGAATCGGGCGGCGTCCAGTAGCGCGTCTCGCGCAGGTTGCCGAATTGCCAGACCGCGTAGGTGCCGGGGGCGAGCTTGCGCACGTCCTTCACGAGCGTGCGCGGCCCGCGCACGTAGCGCTGCGCGAGGTATTCGCCGACCGCGTCGACGTCGACCTGCGCCTTCACGCCCGGCGCGCGCACGAGCGCCTTGATCTCGGAAGCGAAGACGAGCGCACTGCCGGACTGCGCCAGGTAGAGCGGCTTCTGGCCGAAGCGGTCGCGCGCGAGCATCAGCCGCTCCTTGTTCGCGTCCCATAGGGCGAAGGCGAACGCGCCGCGCAGCAGCTTCACGACTTCCTTGTCCCAGTGCTGGTAGGCACGCGCCAGCACCTCGGCGTCACTGTCGCCGCTGAACGGGTATCCCTTGCGCGCGAGCTCGGCGCGCAGGGTGGAAGCGTTGACGAGCGGGCCGTCGAGCGCGACGGAAAGACCGTTCACCTCGTCGGTGAAGGACGCGGCCAGCACCACGGCGCGCCGCGGCTGCTCGTCGATGACGGCGCATAGATCAGCGCCGCCGTTACGGTGGGCAAGTGACTCCACCATGCCGGCAAGCGCCGCGGCATCGGCGGCTGCCGTGGTCGAGGTCCATCCAGCTAGGCCGCACATGCGAGCCCCTCCTGCTGCAGCGCGGAGCTGCGGTAATGGCGGTGCCAGATCTCGAGCGTGAGCAGCGACCAGAGGAGCTTGTCGTGCGCCTGCGCTCCGCTGAGGTGCTCGTCGACGATACGGTCGAGCACCGCCGCGTCGTAATAGATGCGCGTGATGGAATCGCTCGAGCGCAGATGGTCGAGCAGGTACTCGCGCAGCCCGCCGGCGAACCATTCGTGGATCGGCACGCGGAAGCCGACCTTGCGGCGCATCAGGATCTCGCGCGGCAGCACGGCGCGCGCCGCGGCGCGCAGCACGCGCTTGCGCCGCAGCTCGTCCACGCGCCAGTGGTCGGGCAGCGTCGAGACGAACTCCACCAGCTGGTGGTCGAGGAAAGGCACGCGCGCCTCGATCGAGGCGGCCATCGTCATGCGGTCGCCGCGCTCGAGCAGGTTGTCGGGCAGCCAGCTGGTCTGGTCGAAGTACAGCACGCGTCGCAGCGCGCTCGTCTCGAGCTCGGCGTCGAACGGCGGCCGGTCGTCCCGCAGCTCGCGCGGTTGGGTGCGCAGGCGCGCGAGCGAGGCGCGGCTGGCGAAGTCCATGGCGCCGAACCAGCGCACGTAGCGCTCGCGCCAGTCCTCGCAGGCGAGGCTGGCGGCGGCGATCTTCAGCTCGCGGAAGCGCGACGGCAGCTCCTGCGCGAGCGGGCCGAGGAGCGCGCGGCGCAGGCGCCGCGGCAGGCTGCGATACATCCAGGCGAGGCCCTCGGCGACGTGCTTGCGGTAGCCGCCGAGGATCTCGTCCGCGCCCTCGCCGGTCAGCACCATCTTCACGCTGCGCGCCGCCTCGCG
>DATMIG010000405.1:0-11780 GCA_035554335.1 Burkholderiales bacterium | reverse complement strand
CACGTCGTGAACCTGGAGGTGGTCAACACCTACGAGGGCACGCACGACATCCACGCGCTGATCCTGGGCCGCGCGATCACGGGGATCCAGGCCTTTACTTGATCCACGGCCGCTGCCATTGCGGGAACATCTCGTTCTCGCTCGGCTGGGATCCCGAGCCGGCGGAAATCCCGGCGCGCGCGTGCGGCTGCACGTTCTGCCAGAAGCACGGCGGCGTGTGGACCTCGAACCCTCGCGGCTCGCTGCGGGTCACGGTGAAGGATCCGTCGGCCCGCTCGATCTACAACTTCGGCACCAAGACCGCCGACTTCCACGTCTGCGCGCGCTGCGGCGTCGTGCCGGTGGTCACCAGCGCGATCGATGGCCGCCTGTACGCCGTGGTGAGCGTGAACGCTTTCGAGGGCATCGAGCCCTCCCGGCTCAAGCGCTCGCCGTCCAACTTCGACGGCGAAGGCACCGATTCGCGCCTCGAGCGGCGCAAGCGCAACTGGATTGCCGAGGTCCGATTCACTTGAACGTTCGGCGTCCGGCGAAGACTAAGAGCTAATGGCCAGCTGGCTCATCCCGGCGCTGAAGGCAGTCATTCCCCACGTCGGCGACATCATCACCGCGGCGAAGCCGGCTTTCACCAAGCGCAAGCCCGAGGCCGTCGCCAACCAGGCGGACCTCGTGCAGCAGCAGATCGCCGAGCTGCAGGCGGCGGTGTCGCAGCAGTCGGGCCACATCAAGGAGCTCGCCGCGCAGCTCGAGAACACGCTGACCGCGCTCGAGAAGGCCGCCCGGCTCGCCGAGGAGCGGCTGCGGCGCGTTCTCCTTTTCACCGCTGTCTCAGCTGCCCTCGCCGTGGCAGCGCTGGGCGTGGCGTTCATCGCCGTATTCACGCGGTAACGATGGAGCAGGCGGATCTCTTCGGCGGCGCGCTCGCCCTGCCGGAGGACTTCGTCTTCCAGCGCGACTTCATCAGCGCCGACGAGGAGCGCGAGCTGCTCGCCGGCATCCGCGAGCTCGCGCTCGAGGACGCGAAGTACCGCGAGTACACCGCGCGGCGCCGGGTCGCCTATTTCGGCTTCGACTACGACTTCTCGAAGAACCGCCTCGGCGAGGCGGCGCCGATCCCGCCCTTCCTGTACCCGATGCGCGAAAAGATGGCGCGCTGGATGGGCCTCGCGCCCGACGCGTTCGTGCACGCGCTCGTTTCCGAATACCGGCCCGGCACCCCGCTCGGCTGGCATCGTGACGCGCCGGACTTCGACCGCGTCGGCGGCGTGTCGCTGGGCGGACGGGCGCGCATGCGCTTCAGGCGCTATCCGCCGGGCAAGGACAAGCCGCTGGTCCTCGATCTCGAGCCGCGCTCGGCCTACCAGATGAACGGCGCCTCGCGCTGGCGCTGGCAGCACAGCATCCCGCCGACGCCGGAGCTGCGCTACTCGATTACCTTCCGCACCCTCCGGAAGAACTAGGAACACGGCTCGCAAGTTGCTGGGCGAGCGCCATGGGTCCGCACAAACCCGTCGGCAAGGGCGAGACGCAGGAGATCAAGCTCGAGGCGGCCGCGAGCCACATCATCGAGGAGTGCCGCATGGTGCTGCCCGGCATCCAGGCGCTCTTCGGCTTCCAGCTGATCGCGGTGTTCAACGAAGGCTTCGGCGAGAAGCTGTCGCACGCCGACCAGCTCGTGCACCTCGTCGCGCTGGTACTCACCGTGCTCGCCACGGTGCTCGTCATGACGCCGGCTGCGCTGCAGCGCCATGCCGAGCCGCGCGAGGTGAGCGAGCGGTTCGTCTGGCTGGCGTCGAACCTGCTGCTCGCGGCGATGTATCCGCTCGCCGTCGCCGTCGCGCTCGACGTGTACGTGGTGGTAGGGATCGTGACCCGCAGCGATGCGGTCGGCGCCGTCCTTGCCCTGGTCGTGTTCGTCGCGTTCCTCGTGTTCTGGACGTTCGTACCGCGCCGGGAGAAGCACAAGTTCGGCTGACGTCGAGCGAGTGCGGCTTTTTTCCGGTTTCGCCGCCTGGCCGCCTCAGCACCTACGCGCTGCGCCGCCGAAACGGCGAGCTATACTGAACCTATGAACTCTGCTTTGCGCGCCGTCTTCGCTGTCTTGCTGGTTGCTGTCAGCCAGCTCGCGTTCTCCCAGGAAGAGGCGATGATCCTCGTCGCGCATCCCGCGTTCCGCGATCTCGAATACCGGCAGACGGTGCTGATCGCCGCGCCGGCGCCGAACGGCGGCCATATCGGCGTGATCCTCAACCGGCCCACGCGCCGCTCGCTCGGCAGCCTGTTCCCGGAGCACGAGCCCTCCAAGAAAGTCGTCGATCCCGTCTACTATGGCGGGCCGTTCTCGCGCGGCGCGCTGGTCGCCCTCGTGCACGCCGACCACAGCCCCGGCTCGGGCTCGGTGCCGCTCATGAAGGACCTGTACCTCGCGTTCCGCGCCAACACCATCGACCACGTCATCGAGACCACGCCGAACGACGCGCGCTACTACGTCGGCTACGTCGGCTGGCGGCCGGGCGAGCTGCGCAGCGAGATCGATCGCGGCCTGTGGACGGTGATCAACGCCGACCTCGACATGGTGTTCCGCAAGGACACCGAGGGGCTTTGGGAAGAGCTCCTGCAGTCGAGCAAGCGGATCCGGGCCGGCGATCACCCGCTCTACGCCCTAGTCGCTCACTAGCGACGCGCTGGGTAGCGCATGGCGCTACCGCCTGGTCGCAAACCATGATGGCTATGCTCGCTCGATGGACGGCCAATCGGGCAGCCGCGCCCTCGGCGCGGCAAGCGATCTCGTGGAGCTCCTGCGCCTCGCGCAGGCGTCGACCGAACGCCTCGCGCAGGAGGTCTACGGCGTCTCTTATGAGCACGCCGGGCTCATCGAGCGCGAGCTGCAGCGCCTGCGCCGCAGCGCCGAGAAGCTGAAAACCGTGGTGGAAGAGCACGTCGCGCGCGAGGAAAGCGCAACCGTGCAGCGCGGCCACCCCATGCGCCGCGCCGGCGACACCCGGCATAACTGATTAATTGGGGTCAGACCCCAATTAAAAAATAAATGGGGTCTGACCCCATTTTCCGTTTTAAGGTTTGAGTACCACCTTGATGCAGTCGTCCTGCTTGTCGCGGAACAGGCGGTAGGCGAGCGGCGCTTCGTCGAGCGCCATGCGGTGCGTGATGATGAAGCTCGGATCGATCTCGCCCTTCTCGATGCGCTCGAGGAGCGGGCGCATGTAGCGCTGCACGTGGGTCTGGCCGGTGCGGATGGTGAGCGAGCGGTTCATCATCGTTCCCGCCGGAAACTTGTCGATCATGCCGCCATAGACGCCGGCCACGGAGATGGTGCCGCCGCTGCGGCACGCCTGGATCGCCTCGCGCAGCGCCACCGGCCGGTCGGTCTCGAGCATCATCGCCTGCTTCACCTTGTCGTACGCGACCGCCATCGGGTGGTGCGCATGCGCCTCCATGCCGACCGCGTCGATGCACGCGTCCGGGCCGCGGCCGCCGGTCATGTCCTTCAGCGCCTCGAGCACGCTGTCCTCGGTGTAGTCGATGGTCTCTGCATTGAGCGCGGTGGCGGCGAGGCGCAGGCGCTCCTGGAAGCGATCGATGGCGATGACGCGCTCGGCGCCGAGCAGGAAGGCCGATGCGATGGCGAACTGCCCGACCGGGCCGCAGCCCCACACCGCGACCGTGTCGCCCGCCTGGATGCCGCAGTTTTCCGCCGCCATGTAGCCGGTCGGCAGGATGTCGGAGAGGAAGAGCACCTGCTCGTCCGAGAGCGAATCCGGCACCTTGATCGGACCGATGTCGGCGAACGGCACGCGCGCATATTCCGCCTGCCCGCCGGCATAGCCGCCGAGGAGGTGCGAGTAGCCGAAGATGCCGCAGGGCGAGTAGCCCCACAGCTTCTCCGCCATGTACGCGTTCGGGTTCGAGTTCTCGCACAGCGAATAGAGCTCGCGCTGGCAGAAGAAGCAGTTGCCGCACGCGATGGGAAACGGCACCACCACGCGATCGCCGGCCTTCAGGTTCTTCACCGCGCCGCCCACCTCGACGACCTCGCCCATGAACTCGTGGCCGAGGATGTCGCCCTTCACCATGCCGGGCACGAAGCCGCCGTAGAGATGGAGATCGGAGCCGCAGATCGCGGTGGCGCGTACGCGCACGATCGCATCGCGCGGATTGACGATGCGCGGATCGGGTACGCGCTCGACGCGCACATCGAGCTTGTCGTGCCAGCAGACGGCCCGCATCAACGACGGCCGGTGGGCTGACCGTTGGTGGTCGGCACTTCGCCGGTCTCGAGCAGCGAGCGCGCGCGGCGCAGCTTGTCGGCGAGCACGCGCTGCGGCGAGCGGCCCATCAGGTGCGAGAGCGCGGCGCCGAGCGAGCCGCCGCTCGGCAGGTATTCGAGCCGCACGCTGACGACCGTGCCGCGGCCGCCGGGCGCGTCGCGCAGACCGAGCGAGCCGAAGTGCATCAGCGCCTCGCCGCGCGTCGCCCGCCATGCGAGCTCGGTGCTCGGCACGTCGCGCGTGATCTGCACCGCCTCCTCGGCGAGCGCCGGCAGGTTCTCGGCGCGCGCGAGGAACGTGTACACCTCGGTGCGCGGCCGCGAGATGGTGATCGCTTCCTCCACCACGATGGTCTCCGCCGCCTCGGCGAGCGCGGGCGTCGGGTTCACGCTGATGCCGAGCGGCTTGAACATCGGGTTGCGGCCGGTATAGGCCTGGAACAGGAGCCAGCTGCCCACGCCCGCCGCGCCGGCGCGCGCGAAGCTCGGGCGTCGCAAGGCCCAGACAATCAAGGCGATGCCGCCGACGAGATACCCGACGCGGTCGCCGCGGGTGAGATTCAGGCGGGTGGCCATGCCGCGTTGCAGAGCAATTTTCAGGCCCCGGAATTGATGGGATAGTGGCGCTGTTCTTCGGAACACCACCACGGGAGGATCCATGAAACGCGCGCTGGTCCTAACAGTCTCGCTTTTCCTTTTGTCGTCTTGCGCGAGCCAACTCCCTCGCGAGCAGTCGCTCGTCAACAAGGCAGTCGACGCGATGGGCGGCGCCGAGCGCCTGGCGTCGCTGCAGAGCGTCTCCGCCAAGGGCACCGTCAAGCAATGGGAGCCGGAGCAGTCCGACGTCCCCGGCGGCGAGATGCGCTTCGCCAACGAGACGAGCTTCGACGTGCTGCAGGATCGCAAGAGCCGCGCCTCGCGCACGGACATCGAGCGGCGCTTCGCCTATCCGGCGCCGCGCACCTACAAGTTCAGCGAGATCGTCACTCCGGATGCCGGGTACGTGCTGGGCGTCGATTCCACCGGCCGCAACGCGCAGAGCCAGAAGATGACGCCGCCCGCGCACTCCATGTCGAGCCTGCGGCTCACGGCGTCGCAGCGCGAGAGCCTGCGCGGCAGCACCACGGCGCTCCTCACGCAGATGCAGGCCAATCCGCAGAACGTGCGCCCGGCGCTCGACCTCGTCGCGCGCGGCCAGTCGTATCCCGCGGTGACATACGGGCCGTACACGGTGGGCTTCGACGCGCAGAGCGGATTGCCGGCGATCATCCGCACCCTCGACTACGACAACATGTGGGGTGACGTCACCTACGACGTCGTGCTCGCCGACTGGCGCGACGTGAGCGGCGTGAAGGTGCCGATGAATCGCCAGTACGAGCTGAATGGCCGCGTGGTGCAGGAAACGCAGCTCGCCAGCGTGCAGCTCAACCCGACGGTCGACCCTTCGAGGTTCGACGTGCCGGCCGCGCTGCGCGCCGACGCCGCGAAGCCCGCCAGCGGCAACCTGCCCTACCAGTGGGTCATCCGCCGCCAGTTCATCGGCACCTACCTCGACTCCGAGCATACGAGCTACGACTCTCGCGGCTCGCAGGGCCTGCGGCTGCAGGAGCTCGCCCCCGGCGTGTTCCACGTCGTCGGCGGCTCGCACAACAGCCTGCTGGTGGAAATGAGCGACCACCTCGTGATGGTCGATGCGCCGGTGAGCGACGGGCAGTCTCTCTGGGTCGTCGAGCAGGCGAAGCAGCGCTTCCCCGGCAAGCCGATCAAGTGGCTCGTCCTCACGCACCATCACATGGACCATGCCGGCGGCGTGCGCGGCGTGCTGGCGCAGGGCGCGGTGCTGGTCGTCGGCCAGGGCTCGCGCGAGCACTACCGCCGCGTGCTCGCCTCGCCGATGCAGCGCAACCCGGACCTCAAGCCGATGGACTTCAGCCAGGTGCCGATCCTCGAAGTGCCGGAGAGCCACGTGATGAGCGACTCGACGGGACGACAGGTCGTCGCCTACGTCATGCACGACAACCCGCATGCGAAGGGCCTGCTGATGGCGTACGTGCCGCACGCGAAGCTCGGCTACGTGACCGACGTCTGGACGCCGGGCATCCCGCTGCCCGAGAAGCCGAACGCCGGATTGATGTCCGTCGTGAACACCGTCAAGCGCGCCGGCATCCAGCCCGAACGCTTCGCCGGCGGCCACGGCTCGAGCGCGCCCTACGCGGACCTGGCGAAGCTCGCCGGCCAGTAGAGATTACGCCGCGGCCTTCCGCGGCGTTTTCTCGAACACCATCTTGCCGCCGCGCCAATCGACATAGATCGTGTCCTTCGGCGCGAAGCGGCCCTCCAGGATCGCCCTGGCGAGCGGGTTCTCGACCTCGGCCTGGATCGCGCGCTTGAGCGGCCGCGCGCCGTACACGGGGTCGAAGCCCACCTTGGCGAGCTCGCTTACCGCAGCGTCCGAGATCTCGAAGCCGTAGTCCATCTTGGCGAGGCGCGCGGTCAGCACATTGAGCTGGATGCGCGCGATCGACTTGATGTGCTCCTCGCCCAGGCCGTGGAACACCACGATCTCGTCGATGCGGTTGACGAACTCCGGCCGGAACTGGCTCTTCACCTCGCCCATCACCGCGAGCTTCACAACCTGGTAGTCGCTGCCCGCCATGCTCTGGATCATCTGCGAGCCGAGGTTGGAGGTCATCACCAGCACCGTGTTCTTGAAGTCCACCGTGCGGCCTTGTCCATCCGTCAGCCGCCCCTCGTCCAGGATCTGGAGGAAGACGTTGAACACGTCCGGATGCGCCTTCTCGACTTCGTCGAACAGCACAACGGAATACGGCTTGCGGCGCACCTGCTCGGTGAGCTGCCCGCCCTCTTCGTAACCGACGTATCCCGGCGGCGCGCCGATCAGGCGGGCGACCGAATGGCGCTCGCCGTATTCGGACATGTCGATGCGGATGAGATGGTCTTCCGAGTCGAAGAGGAAGGCGGCGAGCGCCTTGCAGAGCTCGGTCTTGTCGACGCCCGTCGGCCCCAGGAACAGGAATGAGCCATAGGGTTTATTCGGGTCGGAAAGCCCGGACCGCGAGCGCCGGATCGCATCGGACACGAGGCGCACCGCCTCGTCCTGGCCGACCACGCGCTTGTGCAGCACGTCTTCCATGCGCACGAGCTTCTCGCGCTCGCCTTCCATCATCTTCGACACCGGGATGCCGGTGGTGCGCGACACGACCTCGGCGATCTCTTCCGCGCCGACCTGGGTGCGCAGGAGCTTGGGCTTCGCCGACTTCTTCTCCGATTTCTCGGCCTGCTTCAGCTGGTTCTCGAGCTGCGGCAGGCGGCCGTACTGGATCTCGGACATGCGCTGCCAGTCGCCCTTGCGCTTCGCCTCGTCCATCTGCACGCGCAGCTTCTCGATCTCTTCCTTGATGGTCTGCGCGCCCTGCACGCTGGCCTTCTCGGCCTTCCACTCTTCCTCGAGGTCGGCGTACTCCTTCTCGAGGCGCGCGATCTCCTCCTCGATCAGCTTGAGGCGCGCCTGCGACGCTTCGTCCTTCTCTTTGCGCACGGCCTCGCGCTCGATGCGCAGCTGGATCAGGCGGCGGTCGAGGCGGTCCATCGCCTCGGGCTTGGAGTCGATCTCCATCTTGATGCGCGAGGCGGCCTCGTCGATGAGGTCGATCGCCTTGTCCGGGAGGAACCGGTCGGTGATGTAGCGGTGGCTGAGCTCCGCGGCCGCGACGATGGCGGGATCGGTGATCTCCACCCCGTGGTGAACTTCGTACTTCTCCTGCAGGCCGCGCAGGATGGCGATGGTCGCTTCGACGCTCGGCTCCTCGACCAGCACGCGCTGGAAGCGGCGCTCGAGCGCAGCGTCCTTCTCGATGTTCTTGCGGTATTCGTCGAGCGTGGTGGCGCCGATGCAGTGCAGCTCGCCACGCGCGAGCGCCGGCTTCAGCATGTTGCCGGCGTCGATCGCGCCTTCGGCCTTGCCGGCGCCGACCAGGGTATGGATCTCGTCGATGAAGATGATGGTGCTGCCCTCGTCGCGCGCCAACTCCTTCAGCACGGACTTCAGGCGCTCCTCGAACTCGCCGCGGTATTTCGCGCCGGCGAGGAGCGACGCGAGGTCGAGCACCAGCAGCCGCTTGTTCTTCAGCGACTCCGGCACCTCGCCGTTGACGATGCGCTGCGCGAGGCCTTCGACGATGGCGGTCTTGCCGACGCCCGGCTCGCCGATGAGGACCGGGTTGTTCTTCGTGCGGCGCTGCAGGATCTGGATGCAGCGCCGGATCTCGTCGTCGCGGCCGATGACCGGGTCGAGCTTGCCCTGCCGCGCGCGCTCGGTGAGATCGAGGGTGTACTTCTGCAGCGCCTGCCGCTGCGATTCGTCGGTTTGTCCCTGCACGGTTTCGCCTCCACGCACCTCTTCGATGGCTTTCTCCAGCGCGGCCTTGCGGATGCCGTAATCCTGCAGCAGCGGCAGCGCCGCGAGCAGGAAAAGCTCGGAGGCGATGTACTGGTCGCCGCGCTTCTGCGCTTCCTTGTCGGCGACGTTGAGCATCTGCGAGAGCTCGCGCGAAAGGTGCACCTCGCCGGGCGCCCCTTCCACTTTCGGCAGGCGCGCGATCTGCTCGGCAAGGCCCTTTTTCATCGCCGGCACGTTGCCGCCCGCCTTGGCGAGGAGGCCGCCGATGCCGGCGTCGTTCAGCAGCGCCGCCAGGAGGTGCTGCGGCTCGATGTACTGGTTGTCGTTGCCGAGCGCCGCGCTCTGCGCCTCGGCGAGCGCCTCCTGGAGCTTGGTCGTAAACTTGTCGAATCGCATCCCGTTGATCCTTCTGCCTTAAGTCTTTCCTAGTGGAAAGTGGGGCCATCGCCCCGATATTCAAGGGAAAAATGGAACGCCGCACCCGCTTTCACGTCCTGTACGTCGTCTTCGCCGTGGTCGCCATGCTCCTCATCCAGGAGGCCTGGCAGCGCGCCCAAACCGTCGAGGTCCTTCCCTACAGCGAATTCGAGCGCCTGCTGAAGGAAGACAAGATTTCCGAGGTGACGGTTTCCGACCGCCACATCACCGGAAAGCTTAAGGGCTCGGACAGCCGCAAGACCGTAGCGGTCGCCAACCTCGTCGAGCCCGAGCTCGCCTCGCGGCTGGACAAGTACGGCGTCAAGTACACCCGCGTCTACGAGAGCACCTTCCTGCGCGACCTGATGTCCTGGGTGCTGCCCGCGCTCATCTTCTTCGGCATCTGGTTCCTCCTTGCGCGCCGCATGAGCCAAGGGATGGGCGGCGGGTTCATGAGCATCGGCAAGAGCCGCGCCAAGATCTACGTCGAGAACAAGACCGGGGTCACCTTCTCCGACGTCGCCGGCGTCGACGAGGCGAAGGCCGAGCTGCAGGAAGTCGTCGAGTTCCTCAAGGACCCGAAGAAGTACGGCCGGCTCGGCGCCCGCGTGCCGAAGGGCGTGCTGCTCGTCGGACCTCCCGGTACGGGGAAGACGCTTCTAGCGCGAGCCGTTGCCGGTGAGGCGGGCGTGCCGTTCTTTTCCATTTCGGGCTCCGAATTCGTCGAGATGTTCGTCGGCGTCGGCGCGGCACGAGTCAGGGACCTCTTCGAGCAGGCCCGCGCCAAGGCGCCGGCCATCATCTTCATCGACGAGCTCGACGCGCTCGGCCGCGCGCGCGGCGCCGGGGCAATCGGCGGACGCGACGAGCGCGAGCAGACGCTGAACCAGCTGCTGGTGGAGCTGGACGGCTTCGATCCCAGCACCGGCCTCGTGCTGCTGGCGGCGACCAACCGGCCCGAGATCCTCGACCCGGCGCTGCTGCGCGCGGGACGCTTCGACCGCCAGATCCTCGTCGACCGCCCGGACAAGCCCGGCCGGCTGCAGATCCTTCGCGTGCACGCCAAGAAAATCAAGCTCGCCGAGGGCACCGAGCTCGAGCAGGTGGCGGCCCTCACGCCCGGCTTCTCCGGCGCCGACCTCGCCAACCTCGTCAACGAAGCCGCCCTGCTGGCGACGCGGCGCGGCGCCGAGTCGGTGTCCCTCACCGACTTCACGCAGGCGATCGAGCGCCTGATCGCCGGCCTCGAGAAGCGCAACCGCGTGCTGAACGGCACCGAGCGCCGCATCGTCGCGCACCACGAGATGGGACACGCGATCGTCGCGATGGCGCTGCCGGGAACGGATCCGGTGCACAAGATTTCGATCATCCCGCGCGGCGTCGGCGCGCTCGGCTACACCATCCAGCGCCCGACCGAGGACCGCTTCCTCATGACGCGGGCGGAGCTGGAGAACAAGATGGCGGTGCTCCTCGGCGGCCGCGCCTCGGAGGAAATCATCTTCGGCCACACCTCGACCGGCGCCGCGGACGACCTCGCCAAGGTCACCGACATCGCGCGCAGCATGGTGATGCGCTACGCGATGGTGCCGACGCTCGGCCCGGTGGCGTACGAGGAAGAGCGCGCGCCGTTCCTCGGCGGCGTGCTGCCGCAGGGCCACCGCGAGTACAGCGAGGAGACGGCACGCGAGATCGACGTCGCCGTGCGCTCGATCGTCGACGGCACCTACCAGAAGGCGCTCGCGATCCTGAAGCGCAACCGCGCCGCGCTCGAATCGTGGGCGCAGCATCTGCTCGAAAAAGAGACCCTCGCCGAAGGCGAGCTCGCGGAGCTGCGCAAGGCAGTGACCACGGCGTGAGAAAAATAGGGACTGTCCCTATTTTTCTGCTGCTGGCGGCCTGGCTCCTTCCCGGGCTCTTCGGCCACGACCCGTGGAAGCCCGACGAGGCTTACACCTTCGGCCTCGTCTATCACATCGTCGAAAGCGGCGACTGGCTGGTGCCGACGCTCGGCGGCGAGCCGTTCGTGGAGAAGCCACCGGTCTTCTTCTGGACCGCCGCCCTGTTCGCCAAGCTCTTCGGCTGGGCGATGCCGCTGCATGACGCGGCGCATCTCGCCACCGCGTTCTACGTCATTCTTTCCCTGCTCTTCACCGGCCTCGCCGCACGCCGCCTGTACGGCGCCGGCGCCGCATGGCCGGCCATTCTGCTGCTCGCCGGATCGGTCGGCTACCTTCAGCACGCGCACCAGCTCATCACGGACAACGCGCTGATGGCGGGCACCGCGATGGGCCTCTATGGCCTCGCGGCTTTCAACGGCTGGTGGCTCGGCATGGGGGCCGGCATCGCGTTCCTGTCGAAAGGGCTGCTCGGTCCGGGGCTGCTCGGCGTCAGCGCCGTCGCTCTGGTCGCGCTACCGGCGTGGCGGCAAAGCTGGCGCGCGTGGCCGGCGGCGGCGCTCGCCTTCCTGCCGTGGGCGCTCATCTGGCCGTGGCTGCTTTACGCGCGCTCGCCGGAGCTTTTCCGCGAGTGGTTCGTCGTCAACAACTTCGGCCGCTTCACCGGCGCAGCCGGCCTCGGCGGCGTGCTCGACCACCTGCATTACGCGAAGGCGCTCACGTGGTTCGCCCTGCCGGCGTGGCCGATAGCGGCGTGGGCGGT
>DATMIG010000404.1:0-2456 GCA_035554335.1 Burkholderiales bacterium | reverse complement strand
GCACCTCGTGATGGAGCTCATCAAGGCCGATGCCGGCCTGCAGATCACGCACGTGCCCTTCCGCGGCGGCTCGCCGGCGACGCAGGCGGTGATCGCCGGCGACGTGCAGATGGGGGTGGAAGGCCTACCCTCACTGCCGGCGTTCATCAAGGCCGGCACCGTGCGGCCGATCGCCGTCACCTCGCTGCATCGCGCGCCCTCGCTGCCCAACGTGCCGGCGGTGTCCGAGACCATCAAGGACTTCGACGCCGCGGCGTGGATCATCCTTTTCGCGCCGGCCGCCACGCCGCCGGCGATCGTCGACCGGATGTCGCAGGAGGTCGGCAAGGCGCTCGCCGCGCCGGAAGTGAAGGCGAAGCTCGCCGACATGGGCGCGACCGGCGTCGGCGGCACGCCGGCGCAGACCGCCACCTATCACAAGCGCGAGATGGCGAAATTCAAGCGCGCCGTCGAGATCTCAGGCGCGACGGCCGACTGACATCTCCTCGCCGGCAATGAGGCCGAGCGCGAAGGACTGCGCGAGGCCGTTGCCCGGCAGGTAGCCTTCGCCGCCGCGCCCCGCGAGACCGGCGGCGGCACCGCCCGCGGCATAGAGCCCTTCGACCGGTGATCCGTCGGCCCGCACCACGCGCGCGCGACGGTCGACCGCGAGCCCGCCTTGCGTATGCGCCAACGCGCCCGTCACCCAGGCGGCGTAGAGCGGGCGCTGGAACTTGGCGAGATGTTCCGGCGCCACCGGCGGCAAGCCGAACTCGGTGAGGTCGTTCACCACTTTCACCTCGCCCGCTTCCCATGCTTCGCGGTAAGGCCCCTGGCTGATCGCGGCGTCGTGGATGCGCTGGTCGTAGACCTCGAGCGCGCGGCCGCCGGGCTGAGCGAGCACCACCGCGGCAAGTTCCGACGGGCCGATCGCCTCGTCGACGAAGCGCTTGCCGTCGCGGTTGAGCAGAATCGCGCCGAGCCGCGGCAGCGTCATGCCGAGGCGCGTTTTCCCGCCGGGGTTCACGTGTCCCTGTCCCTGGTAGCCCTCCATCTGCGAGAGCGCGGCGCCGCGCGCGCGGCCCCAGTCGATGGCGCAGCCGTCGTTCGGACCGGCGCCGATGTGCAGCGCCTCGGCGACCTCGGGCAGGAATTCGCGCAGCAGCTTCGGGCTGCCGGCGAAGCCGCCGGTGCCGAGCAGGATCGGCGCGCCGCCGACCTCCTCGAGGCTTCTAATATTCCTTTCGAAAACGGAAATGCGCGGCTGCTTCGTCATCGCCGCGCGCATGAGCGCGAGCAGCTCGCGCCCGCTCTCCCCCGGCGTGGCATGCAGGCGCGGCACGGCGTGGCCGGGCGCCACGACCTTCATGAGATGGATGGCGAAGCCGCAATGGTCGGCGAGGAACTCGATCGCCTCGCCGCAGCGGCGCGCGACGACGTCGACGATCTCCTCGTTCGCGGTGCCGGCCGCCTTGGCACGGATGTCGCGCGCGAACGCGGCCGGCTCGTCCGGCACGCCCGCCTCGCGCTGCCAGCGCGTGCCGGCGCCGGTGAACAATCCGCCGCTCACGCGCAGGTTGGACGGTCCGCCGAGGTTCGCTTCGAAGAGCTGGACCCGCGCGCCGCGCTGCGCGGCGACCAGGGCACCCATCATGCCGGCGGCCCCGGCGCCGATGACGACCGCGTCGGCTTCCATTCGAGCAAATGATAGCGAGGTCTCGCCCGATGCTTGCTTGAGAAGGCCAATGACTCACATAGCGGAAGAGCGCATCGATGCGGCGTACGGCCACAACGCCGACTCGCCGGAGCAGATTCCCGCGGCGGGCTGGCGCGAGATCCTCGCCCGTGTGTGGCGCCGCGGCCGTCGCAACGGCGTCTCCGTCAGCGCCGCCGGCGTCGCGTTCTACACGCTACTCACGATCTTTCCTGGCACGCTCGCCCTGCTGGGTCTCTTCAGCCTCATGGTCGGTCCCGACGCCGTGGAGGGAAATCTCTTTCAGCTCGGCGACATCCTGCCGCCGCAGGCGGCGGAGCTCGTCCTCGGCCAGATGAAGGAGCTCACCCACCGCAACCTCATGAATGCCGGCGCGGTCGGCTCGCTGCTGCTCGGCATGTGGAGCGCTTCGGCGGGCGTGCGCGCGCTCATGCAGGCCTGCAACGTCGCCTACGACGAGGAGGAGCGCCGGCCGATCCTGCACAGCTATCGCACTTCGGTGCTGCTCACGCTCTTCGGCCTCGCGCTCGGCGCGCTGGTGGTCATCGTGGCGCTGGCGGTGCCGCTGCTCGTGCGCTGGCTCGTGCTCGGCGTGGCCATGATGCTCGCCCTAGCCGTCCTCTACCGATATGCGCCGTGCCGCCACACCCCG
This sequence comes from Burkholderiales bacterium, assembly GCA_035554335.1. GTDB lineage: Bacteria > Pseudomonadota > Gammaproteobacteria > Burkholderiales > SG8-39 > SCGC-AG-212-J23. Next base: position 111 of record DATMIG010000404.1, on the reverse strand, counting down.
CGCTGGGAGTGGGTGAGCTGGGGAGCGGCGTTCGCCACGCTCCTGTGGCTGGGCGGCACGTGGCTTTTTACATGGTACGTGACGAACCTCGGCCGCTTCAACCGGCTGTAC
>DATMIG010000403.1:0-7749 GCA_035554335.1 Burkholderiales bacterium | reverse complement strand
GCACAGGCCTCCACGGCGCCGACCGCCTCGTCGCCCGCGATGGCGACCACCGCGAGCTCCGGCGCCTCGGGGGTGTCGGCGATGCTGGGATAGGCGCGCAGGTCCTGCACCGTCGCGCGCGCCGGGTTGATCGGGTAGATCGCGCCGCGAAACCCATAGCGCTTGAGAAAGAGGATCGGCCGGCCGCCGACCTTGTGCGGGTTGTCGGAGGCACCGACGATGGCCACGGAGCGGGGGTTCAGCGCGGACCCTAGGGAAGAATTCGGCATCGCGCGGGATAATAAATCCATGCTCGACGGCAAAGTGGTGCTGGTCACCGGCGCGGGTGGCGGCATCGGACGCGATTTCGCGCTCGCCATGGCCAAAGCCGGTGCCAAGGTGCTGGTGAACGATCTCGGCACGTCGGTGAAGGGCGAAGGCGCGAGCGGCGGGCCCGCGCAGAAGGTGGTGGACGAGATCCGCGCCGCCGGCGGCGCCGCTGCAGCCAACACCGATAGCGTGGCCGACTGGACCTCGGCGAACCGCATCGTGCAGGCGGCGCTCGACGCCTTTGGCCGCATCGACATAGTGGTGAACAACGCCGGCATCCTGCGCGACCGCTTTTTCTTCAACATGTCGGTCGAGGAATGGAAGGCCGTGATCGACGTGCACCTGAACGGCTCGTTCTATGTCGCGCGCGCGGCCGCCGCGCACTTCAAGTCGCAGGAGTCCGGCGCCTACGTCCACCTGACGTCGACTTCAGGCCTGGTCGGCAACCTCGGCCAGGCCAACTACTCCGCCGCGAAGCTCGGTATCGTCGGCCTGTCGAAATCCATCGCCCTCGACATGGCGCGCTACCACGTGCGCTCGAATTGCATCGCGCCCTTCGCCTGGAGCCGGATGATCGGCTCGATTCCGACCGAGACGCCCGACCAGCAGGCGCGCGTCGAGAAGCTGAAGAGCATGCAGACGGCCAAGATCGCGCCGCTCGCCGTGTTCCTCGCCTCGGAGGCGGCGAGCGACGTCAGCGGCCAGATCTTCGGCGTGCGCGCGAACGAGATTTTCCTTTTCTCGCAGAACCGGCCGCTGCGTTCCGTCCATCGCGACGGCGGCTGGACGCCGGAAACCGTGGCGTCGCAGGCGATCCCCGCGCTGCGCGCGGGCTTCTACCCGCTCGAGCGATCGCAGGACGTCTTTAGCTGGGATCCGGTCTAAGCGGCCTGGGCGAGGCGCTCGTTCGAATACACGAGCCGCTCGATCAGGATGCGCATGCAGGCCTTGGTGAACGCGGACTGGAGCGCGTCCGTGGCGGCGCGCATGGCCTGCGCCTTCACTTCCATCACCGTGATCGGTCCGCGGGCCGTGACGGTCGTGGTGCGCCGCTGCGCCTTGTCGGCAAAGAAGACGAGCTCGCCGAAGCAGCGCCCGGCCTTGATGCTGGCGAGCGGCTTGCCGGAAAGCGTGACGTCGACCTCGCCCTCGATCAGGAAGTAGAAGCTGTCGCCCGTCTCGCCCTCGCGGATCAGCGAGGCCTGCGCGCCGAACGTCTTCCAGGCGCCGATGCGGATCAGCTCCCAGAGCGCCACGTCGTTGAATTCGACGAAGAACGGGAAGTCGCGCAGCTTGGTGAAGCGCTCGGATTCGGACACCGACGCGCCCGCCATGCGCAGGCTGGCGAAGGCCTGGCTGAGGTCCTTGCCGAAGTCGAGCCACGACTGGTAGCGCGCAGCCGGATCCTTCTCCATCGCCTTCATCACCACCGCATCGAGAAGACCGGGCAGCTCCGGCCGCAGCGTCGCCGGCCGCGGCGGATCGGTGTTGAGGATGGCGTACATGAGCGCCGCCTGGGTCGAGGCGACGAAGGGCAAGCGCCCGGTGAGCAGCCGGTACATCGTCACGCCGAGCGAGTAGATATCGGTCTGGTGCGTGAGCTGCTCGATGCGGATCTGCTCCGGCGACATGTACGCCGGCGAGCCGACGCCGGTGATCTGGGTCGTCTCCTGCATCTTCTGCTGGAACGAGGCGCCGAAGTCGCTCACCTTGGTCTCGCCCGACTCGGACAGCAGGATGTTGCCCGGCTTGATGTCGCGGTGGATCACGCCGTGGCGGCAGGCGTACTCGAGCGCGCGGATGCACTTGAAGATGATCTCGACGACCTTGCCCACCGGCAGGAGCGTCGACACGTCCGAATGCGCCTCGAGCGTGGTGCCCGGCACGTATTCCATGACGAGGTAGCTGCGGTCGGGCTCGACCACCGCGTCGTAGATGTCGACGATGTGCGGGTGGTTGAGCTTGCCGGCAAGCGAAGCCTCGGCGACGAAGGACTTGTGGAGCAGCCGCTCCTGCGAGACGTCGGCCTGCTTGTCGAATTGGAACACCTTGATGGCGACGTCGCGGTCGGCGAACGGATCGCGCGCGAGGTAGACCTTGCTCGTCGCGCCGGAGCCGATCTCCCGGGTCACCGGGTACTTGCCGATCGTCTCGTGGATCTCGAACTTCATCGCCGCACGAACGTTGCGATCTGCTGCAGGAGATCGGACTCCTCGTAGGGCTTGCCGAGGTAGACATTGACGCCGAGCTCGGCCGCGCGGCTGCGGTGCTTCGGCGCCGAGCGCGACGAGATGACGATGATCGGGATGTCCATGGTCTTCGGATCGCCGCGCACGTTGCGCGTCAGGTCGAAGCCGTCCATGCGCGGCATCTCGATGTCGATCAGCATCACCGCCGGGCGCTGGTTCTTCAGCTGCTCGAGCGCATCGACGCCGTCGCGCGCCGTCAGGACGCGGTAGCCCTCGCGCTCCAGCAGCCGCGTGGTGATCTTGCGCACCGTGATGGAGTCGTCGACCACCATCACGATCGGCGCTTCCGCCGTGACGTTCGAGGTTACTTCCATGCCGGTCGTGCGCGTCAGGATCTGGTGCCGGCGCGAGGCGAGCTGCACCGGGTTGAGGATCAGGACGATGCTGCCGTCCGGCATGACCGTCGCACCGCTCACGCCGGGCAGGCGCCCGAGCTGCGGGCCGATGTTCTTCACCACCATCTCGCGGTTGCCCCAGAGCTGGTCGACGTGAATCGCGGCACGCTGGTTGGCGCCGCGCACGAGGAGCACCGAGTTCGACGCCTGGATGTCGGTCGCGCCGCGGTGGCCGAGAAGCTCGCGCAGGTAGTGCAGCGGGTAATCGTGTCCCTGGAACGACACGCTGCCCTTTTCATAGTGCGCCACGAGCTGGTCCGCCTTCACGCGCAGCACCTGCTCGACGGCGCTCGCCAGGATCGCCGCATTCATCGCGCCCGCGCGCACCAGCACGGTCTGCGTGACGGCGAGCGTGAGCGGGAGGTAGATCGTGAACGTGGCGCCGCGCCCGTGCGAGGTGGCTACCTCGATGCGCCCGCCGATCCCGGAAATCTCGGTCTTCACCACGTCCATGCCGACGCCGCGGCCGGCGAGCTCGGTGACGCTCTCGGCGGTCGACAGGCCGGACAGGAAGAGGAGCTGGGACGCTTCTTCCTCCGACAGCGCCTGGTCGGCGGCAACCAGCCCTTTTTCGATCGCCTTCTGGCGCAGGCGCTGGTAGTTGATGCCGCGGCCGTCGTCGGCGATGACGATCACGATCTGGTTGGCATCCTGGCGCAGCGCGATGGCGATACGCCCCGCTTCGGCCTTGCCGGCGGCGGCACGCGCCGCCGGATCTTCGATGCCGTGGGCCAGCGCGTTGCGGATCAGGTGCTCGAGCGGCGCGGCGATACGCTCCAGCACGCTGCGGTCGAGCTCGACCTGCGCGCCGTCGATCTCGAGCTCCGCCTTCTTGCCGGTGTCGCGCGCCGTCTGGCGCACGATGCGGTGAAGGCGCTCGCTCAGGTTGCCGAACGGCAGCGCGCGCATGCGCATCAGGTCCTGTTGCAGCTCGCGGCCGATGCGCGCCTGCTGCAGGAGCGCGGCGTCCGTTTCGCCGAGGTTCTTGATCAGCGCCTGCTGGATCGAGCCCGCGTCGTTCAGGCCCTCGGCCATCATGCGGGTCAGCTCCTGCAGCCGCGTATAACGGTCGAACTCCAGCGGGTCGAATTCCTGCTCGCGCTCGTCGAGCACCGAGCGCCGGTTCTGCATCTGGCTGTCGGCCTGGATCTCCACTTCCTTGAGCTGCAGGCGCAGCCGGGCGATGCTTTCGTCCAGCTCGGCGAGCGATTGCTTGACCTGCCGCAGCTCCGCCTCGATGCGCGCGCGGGCGATCGCCACCTCGCCCGATTCGTTGATGAGGTAGTCGAGCCGGTCGGCATTGACGCGCAGCATGGCCGCGGGCTGCGGCGCGGGCGCCGCGACCGGAGCGGGCGCCGGCGCCAGGGCTTGCGTCGCTTCGCTGGTGACCGCTGTGGGTGTCGGAACGGCCGCCGGTGCCGGTGCGGCAACCGGCGCCTGGCGCATCCGGTCGATGTCCGTGCTCAGCCGGTCCATCTGGCCCTGCAAATCGTCGAACACGGCCGCCGACAGCTCGCCCGCTTCCAGGGCGAACTCGATACGGCTTTCCATGACGTGCGCCAATTCGCCGAGACGGATGGCACCCGCCATGCGCGCGCTGCCCTTCAGGGTGTGGAGGCCACGCTTCACGGCGTCGGCGATCTTGCGGTCCTCCGGATTCGTCTTCCAGTCGCGCAGGTCGCCCGCCACCTGGGGGACGAGCTCGTGCGCTTCCTCGAGGAAGATCGGCAGCAGCTCGCTGTCGAAATCATCCTTGAGGATGCGCTTGTCTTTTGGCTTGGGCGCCGGCTGGACCCGTGCGCACAGGGCTTGCAGCTGGCCGACGAGCTCGTCGGCCGGCGCAGGCGTCTTCTTGTCCGCTACGGCGGCGACCATTTCCGCCAAGCGGCCGACTACGCTCGAGACGATCGCCGCATCCGCCTCCTCGACCGTATGGCCGGCGACCGGCATCCACTGCTCGAGCGCCGCCGCGAGGTCCGCCACGGGCTCGTAACCGGCTGTGCGGGAGCTCGACGCGAGGGTGTGCGCGGCGCGCATGAATTCGTCGGGCGCCGAAGTGCCGCGATTGGCGCACCACGATTTGCATTGCGCTTCTAGCGTCGCGATGTGGCTGCGCGCTTCCTTGAGGTAGATCTGGCCGACCTCCGGCTTCAGCCGCTGCGCGAGGCCGGCGATCACGCCGGGGTCGATCGGCGGCCTTTCACCGGCGGCGAGCTGCTCGATCCAGGTCGCGAAGTGCTTCGCCGCGGCCGTCGCCATGTCGATGAGCTCGGGGGTGGCCGGCTGCTTCTCGTCGAGCCAGCGGTTCATCACCTGCTCGACTTCCCACGCCGCATCCCCCAGCGCGGTGAGCCCGACCATGCGGCCGCTGCCCTTCAGCGTATGGAAACCACGGCGCAGCGTGCCGAGCGCTTCCTGATTCGCCGGCTCGGCCCGCGAGACGGGCAAGGTCGCCTCGAGGTTGGCCAGCACCTCGCGCGCTTCCTCGAGGAAGATCTGGAGGAGCTCGTCCGATTCCGGACCCTGCGCCTTCGGCGCCGGCGCGGGCGCCGGACGCTCGCGCTTCTCGAAGCGCTCGATGAAGAGATCGAGCGGCGATTCGCGCGGCTCGCGGCCGTCGAGGCAGGGGGTCAGGTAGAGGCCGAGGCTCGACAGGCCTTCCGCCAGCCAGTCGATCTCCGAGCTGCCGGGCGAGACGGACGACACGAGCTCCTGGCAGCGCTCGAGCACGCCGACGGCGCGCTCCCAGCGCAGGACAGAAAGGGCGCCATGGATCTGGCGCAACTGCGCTCCCAGCGGTTGCAGGTCCTTCGCCGCGGCCTGGCCACGCGCGAAGCGGTCGAGCGCCTGCTCGATGTTCTGCAGATTGACGAGGATCTCGCGCGCTACCTGCGCGCGCAGCTTCATCTCGCCGATTTCCTGGACGAGCTCCGGCCGCAGGCCGGCGGGAAGTGCATCGCTCGCCTTGCCGTTGGCGGCGTCGAGCAGCCAGCCGGTGAGGAGACCGACCTGCTCCTCCAGGTCATCCGCCGGACGGCCGAATGTGTCGAGGATATGGTCGGCGAGCAGGAAGGCGGCCGCCATCTCGACCAGCATGTCGTCGCTGTCGCGCGGATGCGGGTCCGGCAGCTGCTCGGCGGCCCGCGCGATCGCGTCGAGCAGGCGGTCGAGGTGCGCGCTCTGCAGCGGCTTCGCCTTGGGCTGCAGCGTGCGCGAGCGTTCGCGGATCACGTCGCGGGTTTTCGGCTCGCCGGCGATGTACTGGCGCCAGAATTTGCGCAGCTTGCGCAGCTTCTCGCGCACCTCGTCCATCACCGGCTGCAGCGAATCGGCGCTGGCCGTCGCCGGTGCGCCGGGCGTGCCGGGGACGAGCGCGTCGAGCCCGTAGAGGAACTTGACGTCGCGGATGCGCTGCGTGAGGGGCGCGCAACGCGCGATGGCGAGCAGCAGCTCGCGCAGCAGGTCTTCGTTGTCCGGGGCGGCGCCGCTCGCCAGCTCGCGCAGGTAGAGGTCGATCTTCGTCCACACCCGCCGCGCCACCGCGATGTGGCTGGGATCCGACGCGTCGAGCAGCGCATCGACGAGGCCGACGGCGACCCACCAGATCGCGCGCTTTTCGGGCAGCCGATGGGCAACGGAGTGCACCGCGTCCAGCGTCTCGCGCATCTCGTCCAGGCCGCTCGCATCCTTCCGCAGCCAGGCGAGGATGCCCCGCTGCCAGCGCGTGCGCTGGGCCTGCAGGAACGACTTGAGTTCCGCCCCGTCTTCCGCGCGCGGGTTCGGATGCGACGGCGCCGGCGGCGTGAGATCCGGGAAGAAAAGTTCGACTTCCGACGCATCGGCGCGGCCGGAGAGCTCGACGAGGTCGCGATAGGCCGGGTACAGGCGCAGCGCCACGTTGGGCTGGCCGTGCACCAGGTCGTCCACGTATTTCTTCAGCTGCACGACCGCTGCATCGATGCGGCTCACCTTCGACGCCGCGTCCGCGCTCAGGCCGGAAAAGCTCTTTTCGAGCACCTCGCAGAAGCGCGTGGCGCCGCTCAGCCCGACCATGCTCAGCGCGCCACTGACCTGGTGCAGGTGCTCCGGGCAGTTGCCCAGCACCGAGGTGTCCTGCGGCGTGGACGCGTAGCTCGCGATCTGTCCACGAACGCGCTCGAGCGCCTGGTCGACCTCGGCGCTGATCCAGGAAAGGATGGTGGTATCGGCCACTCGCGTCCCGTTACGCCACCTTGAAACCGGCCACCGAGCTCTTCAGTCCGTCGGCGAGCTGCGTGAGGCGCGTCGCCGCAAGGGCGGTCTTCTTGGTGCCCTCGCTCGTCAGCTGGGTGACGCCGAGGATGATCTTCATCTTCCCGGCCACCTGGTCGGCGGAGACCGCCTGCTGGCGCGTCGCGTTCGAGATCGCCGCGATCAGCTCGGCGAGGCGGTTCGAAATCTTCTCGATCTCGCGCAGCGCCTGGTCGGCCTCGTCGGCGGTCTTGGTTCCCTCCACCACGCCGCGCGTGCTGCGCTCCATGGCCTCCACCGCGTCCTGCGTGTCGCGCTGAATGCTCTTCACGATCGCGCCGATGTGCTTCGTCGCCTCGGCCGAGCGCTCGGCGAGGCGCTGCACCTCTTCGGCAACGACCGTGAAGCCACGCCCCGCTTCGCCGGCCGATGCGGCCTGGATGGCCGCGTTCAGCGCGAGCACGTTGGTCTGCTCCGTGATATCGGAAATCAGCTGCACGATCTCGCCGATCTCCTGCGAGCTCTCGCCAAGGCGCTTGATGCGCTTCGAGGTCTCCTGGATCTGG
>DATMIG010000402.1:0-2325 GCA_035554335.1 Burkholderiales bacterium | reverse complement strand
GGCGCGATCCACTTCTGGTGGCCGAAGATCTCCGGCCGCCTGTACCCCGAAACGCTGGGGCGCATCGCGGCGCTCACCATCTTCTTCGGCTTCAACCTCACCTTCTTCCCGCAGTACCTGCTCGGCTGGCTCGGCATGCCGCGCCGCTACCACGAGTACCCGCCGGAATTCCAGGTGCTGAACCTGTTTTCGTCCGCGGGCGCCGCCGTGCTCGCGATCGGCTATTTCCTGCCGCTCGCTTATCTCGGCTGGTCGCTCTTCTACGGCAAGCGCGCGCCGGCCAATCCCTGGCAGGCCACCGGCCTCGAATGGCAGACGAGCTCGCCACCGCCGCAGCACAACTTCGAGCAGCAGCCGCGCGTCGATCGCGGACCTTATGACTACCAGCCCGTTCGATAGCACGCTCGAGCGCCGCGAGGCCGGCATGCTGGGCATGTGGGCGTTCCTCGCCACCGAGGTGCTCTTCTTCGGCCCGCTCTTCTTCGGCTACCTGCACGGCCGGCTGACCAGCCCCGAGGCGTTCGTCTCGGGCAGCCACCACATGCACATCGTGCTCGGCACGCTAAACACGGCGATCCTCATGACGAGCAGCCTGACGATGGCGCTCGCCGTGCGCGCCGCGCAGAGCGGCAGGGAGTCTCTCAGGACTTACCTCGTCATCACCGCGCTGCTCGGCCTCGCCTTCCTCGGCATCAAGGGCAGCGAATACGGGATGGAGGCGAGCGAAGCGGCGAAGGCCTCCGGCGCCGAGCTCCAGTTCTACTTCCTTTACTTCGCGATGACCGGCCTCCATGCCATCCACCTGACGATCGGCATCGGCGTGCTGGCCTGGCTCTGGCGCCACGCGCGCCGCTTCGGCGCCGGCGACCATGCGCCGGTCGAGGTGAGCGGGCTGTACTGGCACTTCGTCGACGTGGTGTGGGTGTTCCTCTATCCCATGTTCTATTTACTCGAGCGGTATTCGGCATGAAAACCCCAGGGCGGTCTTGATGGGCTACGTCTTCACTTGGCTGGCGCTCATGATCCTGCTCGGCCTTACGTTCGCCAGCTCGTACATCGCGATGGGACCGTGGAACACGGTCGCGAACACGGGCATCTCGTGCGCGAAGGCGCTGCTGATCGCCGTGTTCTTCATGCACCTGCGCCACGCCGGCCCGTTGCTGCGCATCGCGGCGGTGACGGGGGTGATCTGGCTGGCGCTGCTCTTCGGCCTGTCGTCGACCGATTACGCGACGCGCGACCTCTCGCCCGCGCCGTGGGCTAAGCGCTAGCCTGCTCGAGCAGCCGCCGGCACGCGTCGCGCGCCGCCTCGATGCGCTTCTTGCGCACGCCGACGAGCGGAAACTCGGCGGCCACGAGCTCCGACAGGAGCGCATTGGCCTGGGGCAAAAGCGACTCGTCGCGCAGCTCGCGCGCGCGATGGCGCTCGATGAGCTCATCGCGCAGGCGCGCGACGCAGCGCGTGGCATCGGCGATCAAATCGCGCTCGGGCGGATGCTTCGCGGCGAGCACGGCGTCCAGCTCGCGAATCGCCTGGTCGCAAAGGCCGTGGAACTCACTCATGGCCCGACCTCAGGCGCAGGTAATCCTGCGGGCTGCGCGCCGACTCGTTGCCCGCCTCGAAGAGCGCCCAGCGCGAGAGGAACACCCCGGCGAGGATGCCGGCCGCGCCGAGCACCGAGCGGTCTCGCGAGCGGCCGGCGACGGCGTTGAGCGCGAAACAGGCGAGCGGCAGCGCAACCGCGAGCCCGAGCCCGGCCTGGTGCATGCGCGCCGTGCGTCCGCGCCGCAGCGGCCGGTCGACCTGCTTGCGCCTGAACTCGCGCTCGGCGACCAGCGCCGAAGCGCCGTAGGCGATGGTGGCGACGGACGCGATGCGCTCGAGCGATCGCTCGCGCGAGCAGAGGATCAGCGCGGCCGCGCCGGATGCGAAGGCACCCGTGGCGAACTCGGCGCCGAGCGCGCGCGGCGCGGCGGACCAGAGCGGCGTGGCGGTCGACGCGAGCAGCGCCGGCGTGTAGCTCGCCATCCCGGCGCCGGCGACGGCGGCGGGCAGCTGCGCCGCGCGGCCCACCTTCGGCAGAAGCGAGAGCAGGCTGGACGCGGCGAACACGGTCAGCACATAGCTGCCGATCGACATCGGCGACGTGCGCCGGAAGATGCGCAGCATGTTGTACCAGCGCTGCGGCGTGTGCAGGTCCATGATGAGCAGCGCCGGACCGATCACCGCGCCGTTGACCGCTGCGATCGTGCGCCCCGCTTTGGCGAACGGGCGATTGCGGCCGAGCGTCGCGATCATCTGGACGGCGCCGGCCAGCCCGCCCA
>DATMIG010000401.1:0-10149 GCA_035554335.1 Burkholderiales bacterium | reverse complement strand
GCCGAGCTGCTCGCGCGCGGGCAGCAGGCGCCCCGGCGTGACCGGATGCTTCTCGTTCCTGTCCTCGGTGTCGGCGGCCTGGCGCATCAGCGATAGCGCCTCATCATTGCGATTCTCGGCGAGCGCGATCCAGGCCGCGCTCGACAGGCGCATCACCTCGACCTCGGTCGCCCAGTAATGGTTGTTCGCCGCCTTCAGCGCGTCACGTCGCGCCTCGATCTCCTTCAGGTCCCCCTTCGCCGACTCGGCGTCGCCGCTGCGCGCGGCGCCAATGGCGCGCGCGAGGTAGGTATTGGCCTCCGTGAACGGGAACTGGCTCTTCTGCGGCTGGAGCCGCGCCGCGTCGCGCCATGCGCCGCGCTCGATGAGGAGCCGCGCCGGCATCGTCGCGAGCGGATACGGACCCGTGAAGCGAGGCGTCGACGGCGTGATGCGCGAGGCCTCTTCATAGGTCTTGCGCGCGTCGCCGTCGCGCGCGAGCTGCAGCTGGGCGTAGACGATGTAGTCCATCGCGTGCAGCGCGTCGTCGAAATCCTTGCCCTCGATGGCGACATCCGCGGCGCGCCGGTTGGTCGCCGCGGAATCCTGCCACGCACCGACGCGGGTAAAGATGTGCGAGGGCATGTGCAGGGCATGTGGCGCGGCCGGCGCGATGCTGGCGTACTTGCGCGCCGAAGGGAGGCCCTTTTGCGCCGTCGGCGGCGCGTCGTAGGCGTGGATCAGGTAATGCGCCACGCCCGGGTGATTCGGGTACTTGGCGAACTGCTTCTCAAGGATCGCCGCGGCCTTGAGCGAGTCCGAGTAGGTTTGGTCCGAGGCCTGCTGGATGGCGATGAGGTAGAGCGCGTTGAAGATCTGCGCCTCATCGTCTTTCGGATATTTCGCCGCCAGCTTCTGGTAGGCGGCCGAGCGCGCCAGCGCGCGCTGCCGCTCGCTCTTGCTCGAAAAATCGTCCCAGTACGCCGCCACCGCCTCGAGATAGTCGCGGTCGCGCTCGCTCGCCTTCATCTGGCGGCCCTTCTCGATCGCACCCTGCGCCCGCGCGATTTCCTTCGGCGGCACGACGCCGACGAACGGGTTGTACATGAGGATCGAGGCGAAGCCCCAGGCGGCAATGGCACAGTTCGGATCCTCGGCCGCGATTTCCTGGAAAGTGGCCTCGCCCTGCGACCACCAGAACGAGTGCAGCATGGCGACGCCGCGGGTCACCCTGTCCTTCACCTTCGCGCTGCAGGAGCTCGGGAAATTCACCTTGCCGAGCTGCGGGACGCCGGCCTTGGCATCGTCATCGTGGGGGTATGCGGCAGACACGGACAGCGCGGTCAACAGCAGCGCGGCGAGCGTGCGGATCATCGTGGCCTCCTTGGTGGGAGCGGCCAGTCTACGCCGCGGTCGAATCGCGGCGCCAGTTCGGTCTTTGCAAGTGGATTGCGGCAGGGCAGCATTTAGAATTCAGGGGTGAACAAGCCTGTTTTTCCGCCCGCTAGCAACTTCATCCGGCAGGTCGTCGAGGCCGACCTCGCCTCCGGCCGCTACAAGGAGCTCGTCACCCGCTTCCCGCCCGAGCCGAACGGCTACCTGCACTTCGGCCACGCCAAGTCGATCTGCCTGAACTTCGGCCTGCCCCGGCAATACGGTGGCCGCTGCCACCTGCGTTTCGACGACACCAATCCGACCAAGGAGGAGCAGGAATACGTCGACTCGATCAAGGAAGCGGTGCGCTGGCTCGGCTTCGAGTGGAAGCCGCACGAGCACTTCGCCTCGGACTACTTCGAGAAGCTCTATCAATTCGCCCGCGCGCTGATCGAGCGCGGCCAGGCCTACGTCGATTCGCAGAGCGCCGACGAGATGCGCGCCACTCGCGGCACGCTGACCGAGCCCGGAAGGGATTCGCCCTTCCGCAACCGCTCGGCGGAGGAAAGCCTGCGCCTCTTCGCCGAGATGCGCGACGGCCAGCACGCCGACGGCAGCCACGTGCTGCGCGCGAAGATCGACATGCGCGCGGCGAACATCAATCTGCGCGATCCGGTGATGTACCGCATCCGCCATGCGCACCACCACCGCACCGGCGACAGGTGGTGCATCTACCCGACGTACGACTGGGCACACGGGCTCTCCGACTGCATCGAGGGCGTGACGCATTCGCTCTGCACGCTGGAGTTCGAGGACCATCGCCCGCTCTACGACTGGTTCAACCAGCGCGTCGCGGAAGCCGGCTTCCTGCAGCTACCGCTGTCGAAGCAGATCGAGTTCGCGCGCTTGAACCTGACCTACGTCGTCCTCTCGAAGCGCAAGCTGATCCAGCTCGTCGAGGAGAAGCATGTCAGCGGCTGGGACGACCCGCGCATGCCGACGCTCGCCGGCGCCCGGCGGCGCGGCTACACGCCGGGCGGCTTCCGGCTTTTCGCCGAGCGCATCGGCGTGTCGAAGGCGCACCAGGTGATCGAATTCCCGGTGCTGGAAGACTGCATGCGCGACGATCTCAACGAGACGGCGCCGCGCCGCATGGCGGTGCTCGACCCGGTGAAGCTGGTGATCGAGAACTTCCCCGCCGAGCGCGAGGAAATCGTCCAGCTGCCGAACCATCCGCAGAAGCCCGACTGGGGAAAGCGCGACGCGCCGTTCACCCGCGAGCTCTGGATCGAGCGCGAGGATTTCCAGGAAAAGCCCGAGAAGGGCTATTTCCGCCTCTTTCCGGGCAACGAGGTGCGGCTGCGCTTCGGGTACGTGGTGAAATGCATCGGCCTGGAAAACGGCGTCGTACGCTGCACTTACCACCCCGACTCGCGCTCGGGCACCCCCGGTGCCGACAAATACAAGGTCAAGGGCAACATCCACTGGGTGAGCGCGCGCCGCGCCCATGCGGCTGAAGTCCGGCTCTACGACCGTCTCTTCCGCGAGCCCGAGCCCGGCGTCGAGCGTGATTTCCTGCAGGACCTGAACCCCGCGTCGATGACCACGGTCCAGGCCCAGCTCGAGCCGTCCCTCGCCGCGGCAAAGCCCGGCGAGAGCTTCCAGTTCGAGCGTCACGGCTACTTCATCGCCGACCCGGCCGGCGGCTTCAACCGCACGGTCACCCTGCGCGACTCATGGAAGAAATGAGGAAGTATTAATTCCTCGCTCGGCCTGGCGCGCGTGGCTTAGTCTCGCGCCATGGAGTTCCGAGTCGGCCAAGTCCACGCGAAGTGCCCCGCCTGCGGCGGGAAGGACTTCCGCCAGCCCGAGTCCGACTTCTCCGGCCCCCAAGTCAACTATGCCTGCACGCGCTGCCGCGCCGTGTCGACGTACTCCAAGCTCGTCGCGCAGATCGGCAAGGAAACCAGTCGGCTGCGCAAGGAGAAGTCCGCCGAGGCCGCCGAGAAGCGCACGCAACCCATCCGCCTTCCCCAGGCGCCGAGGTTCCGCTAGCAAATAAGGAGCGGGCCCGGTTGGACCCGGGCCCGCCGACAATCGGCGTCTGCGTCGCTCCGTGGCTGGCACGGAGTGTCGCTCCGCTCGATCTCCCTGCGTGTCGCAAGAAGCTTGCCGGTCAGGAAATTCCCCGCCCTTCCCATAGCGCGACGTCCGGCATGCGGCTCGCCACGAACGCCGCGGTCCCCGCGACGATCGCCACGCACACGAACCCGCGATGGAAGGCGTGCACGATGTCGGCGACGTGACCAGCGTTGGCGGCCGCGATGATCGCGTTGCGGTCCGCGCCCGGGATCAGGGCGAAGACCAGCGCGCCGAAGAGCGCCGCGCCCGCCGCGCCGCCGGTCGAGCGCGCCAGTCCATTCAGCGCGGTCACCACGCCGAGGCGCTGGCGTCCGGCGACCGTCTGGATGGTCACCTGGATGGTCGGCATTACGCAGCCGAAGCCCAGGCCGCACACGAAGGACAGCGCGACGAGCATCGCCATGTGCGGCGGCAGCACGCCGATCAGGCAGAGCGCGGTCGCCGCCGAGCTCAACCCGATCACCGGGATCCAGCGCGGACGGCCGGTTCGCCGCAGGATCTTCGCCGAGATCATCGCCGCGGTGACCATGCCGAGCGTCACCGGCAGCAGCAGCAAGCCGGAGAACTGCGCGCTGACGTGGTGGCCGAGCTGCAGGTAGATCGGCAGGAAGAACACCACCGAGAAGAGGCACGAGGCGAAGAGCAGGACCACCACCGACGAGAGGCCGATGGTGCGCTCGCGCAGAAGATCGACCGGCAGGAACGGCGACGGATGCCGGCGCTCGTGCCACACCAGCGCGCTCAGCGTGACGAGCGCGGTGGCGACGAGCGCGATGCTCTCGAGCGAGCGCCAGCCGAAGCGGTGGCCGACGGAAGTGAACCAGAAGAGCGCGCTCACCGCGCCGATCGCGAACAGGACGTGGCCGGGAATGTCGGACTTCGCTTCGAGGCGCTCGTGCGGCACGCCGCTCGGCAGCTGCGAGAGGCGCCACGCGGCGAAGAGCGCCAGCGGAATGTTGGCGAGGAAGAGCCACCGCCAGCTCACGTGCGAGACGACGATGCCGCCGAGCACCGGCCCGCCGATGCTCGCTGCGGTGAACACGGTAGCGAAGTAGCCCTGAAAGCGCGCGCGCTCGCGGGGCGGCACGAGCTCGCCGATCAGCGCCTGGCACAGCACCATCAGTCCGCCGCCGCCGAGTCCCTGCAGCACGCGCGCGGCGACGAGCTGCGGCAGCGATTGCGCGAGCCCGCACGCGGCCGAGCCGAGCGCGAACACGCCGAGCGCCACGAGCAGCAGCTCGCGGCGCCCGCGCAGGTCGCCGAGGCGCCCGTAGACCGGCACGATGGTCGCCGAGGCGAGCAGATAGCCGACCGCAATCCACGACGTGTCGCGCAGGCCGCCCAGCGTCGCCGCGATCGCCGGCGTGGCGGTGGCGAGCAGCGTCTGGTCCACCGCCGCCATGAACATCGGCAGGAACACCGCCAGGTAAAGGTTGAGGAATTCCGCCCGGGAGACGGTCTCCGGCGGTGCTTCGGGCTTCACTTCGGAGCTATTGCTAATTCCGTGCCCGCGCGAGGAGCCGCTCTCGAACCAGCGACCGCGCGCCGGGCGCATCGTCCCAGCCGACGAGCTCGACCTTGCGCAGGCCGCGCGCGTCGACACCGCCGTCGTAAAGGAGCAGCATGCGCGGCGTTTCGTCCGGGGTGAGGACGGCACCGAGAAGCGACGCGCCCGGACGGACTGCACTCAGCTTTGCAACTGCCTCGGGCGGTACGAACACCAGCTCGCGCGGCAGCTTGAGGTACGTGTGGGCGGCCAGCTCGAGGCCTTCCGGCCCGCGCTGTGCGCAGGCGCCGACCAGCACGATCAACGCGACGGCTACCGATCGAAGCGGCGTAAGACCTCCCCGGGCCCGGAGTCTAGCGCCGTATAGCGCCGGCCGTCGAAGACCTGCACGCCATTCACCCATACGCCTTGCACGCCGAGCGGGTCGCGCACCATGCGCGTGCCACCGCCCGGCAGGTCCTTCACCTTGCGCAAGGCAGACACGCCGACTGTCTTCGGATCGAACAACACGAGATCCGCTTTGCATCCGGCCGCCACACGGCCGCGCCGCGGAATGCGGTACTTGCGCGCCGGGTCGCCGGTCAGGCGGCGCACGCCCTCCTCGAGCGTGAACTCGCCCAGCTCGCGCACCCAGTGCGCGAGAAAGTGCAGCCCGTAGCCCGCATCGCAGAAGTAGATCAGATGGGCTCCCGCATCGGAGAGCGCGATGACGCCGGCCGGGTGCTTCAGCAGCGGCGCCACGCCGGCGTCGTCGTTCTGATAAAGCTTGGCGACGAGCTGCACGTCGAGCGGCAGGTCGAAGACATAGTCGAGCGGGTCCTTGCCTTCGCGCCTCGCGAGCTCGGTCACCGGCACCCCGTCGCGCTCGAGCTGGCTCCAGTCGCCGTAGAACAGGATGCCCTGCTTCGGATGCGCGAAGTTGTACTTCAACCTGTCCCGGAACTCGCGGCTTCGATACCGCTCGCGCCTTGCCGCGGGGGACAGCGCGCGAACGCTGTCGAACGCGTCGTGCGAGTACATCAGGTAAGGCTCACGGAGCGTGAAGTCGAACGACAGCGGCTGGCAGTTGGCGTGGATGTACACCTCGCGTCCACGCGAGATCGCCTGTGCGCATTGCTCGTACATCTGCATCGCGCGCTCGGGTTGAGCGCGGTTGTACATGGTGAGCACGGTGACGATGAACGCCGGCCGGCCGGTGTCGGCGGCGATCGATTCCATGAAATGCGGCGTGGCGCGCGGGCCTGTGGCCATGACGAAGATGCCGCGGCCTTTTTCTCCCAGCACGCCGGCCAGGCTGCGGAGCTCCTCGTCGCTCGCGATGGTCGACGGCATCGGGCAGCCGCCCCAGCCGCTATGGTTCGGCGAGAACGAGGAGGCGAAGCCGGCGGCGCCGGCGTCCATCGCCTCGCTCACGATCTGCCGCATGCGGGCGAGTTGCTCGTCGCTGGGCACCTTGCGGGTGAAGGCCTCGTCGCCCATGACGGCGTGGCGGATGGTCGAGTGCTGCGCGAGGACCGCCACGTTGCCGAGCGGCCTGCGGCCCTGGAGGGTGTCGAGGTACTGCGGAAAGGTCTCGAAATCCCACTGCGTGCCGGCGAGCAGGGCGTCGACGTCCATGCCTTCGACGACCGAGAGGTTGCGGAGCAGCGTCTCGCGCAGGGCGGGCGGGCACGGGGCGATGCCGAAGCCGCAGTTGCCCATCACCGCCGTCGTCACGCCGAGCGCGACCGACGGTGAGAGCGTCGGGTCCCAGGTCACTTGCGCGTCGTAGTGCGTGTGGATGTCGATGATGCCCGGCATCAGCGCGAGGCCATCAGCGTCCACGGTGCGGCGCGCGGCGTCCTGCACGCTGCCCACCTCGGTGATCACGCCGTCGCGCACGCCGACGTCGGCTTGGAAATGCTTCTCGCCGCTGCCGTCGTAGACCCGGGCGCCGCGAAGCAGGAGGTCGAGCATGGCGCAGCCTAAGTCATAATGCCCGCGGGACTCAACACGATCGCGCAGTGCTCCAGGCGGCACTTTTTCTCGACCCGTCGGCAAAAAAGCCGCGCGCGAACCTCGTCCTCCTCGACCTCGACTAGACGCTGCTAAACTGGCTCGGGGGAGTCATAACAATGCTGCAGGGTGGGGCCGCTTTGCTCGCGCTTCTCGTCGCCGCCGCGGCGCATGCGGTGGACAACCCCTTTCCGCGTGCCGCGGACGCCTATGTCGTGAAGCGCGACGGCCGCCTGATCTGGGCCTCGGACGCCGATGTGCGCCATGCGCCGGCGAGCCTCACGAAGATGATGACCGCGCTGCTCGTCCTCGAGCGCGGCAAGCTCGACGAGACGGTGGTCGTGAGCCGCGCCGCCTCGCGCGAGAAGGGCAGCCGTATCGGCCTGCGCGCCGGCGACCAGGTGCGCCGCCGGGACCTCCTCGCGGCAGCGATCATGCATTCGGCGAACGACGCCTGCCACGCGCTCGCCGACGATGTCGGCCCGACGTTCATCGCGAAGATGAATCAGCGCGCGCAAGCGCTCGGGATGAGGAACACCCAGTTCCTGGATCCCTGTGGCTGGGACAAGCCGGGACATTATTCGACCGCGGCCGACCTCGCCCGCCTCGCCGAGGTGGTGATGCAGAACGCCGAATACCAGCACCTCGCGCGCCTGCGCAGCACCGAGATCCGCACGCTCGACGGGCGGCGGCGCTTCTACGTGCGCAACACGAATCACCTGATCGGTCGCTACTCCGGAACGCTCGCCGGCAAGACCGGCACCACCGGCGCAGCCGGCTATTGCCTGGTGGCGCTCGCCGAGCGCGACGGCGTGCGGGTCACGGTGGTCCTCCTCAACTCGCCGCATCGCTGGAGCTTCGCGCCGCGGCTGATGGACCGGGCCTTCGCGCTGCCGATGTGACCGTGAATCATCAATTGAAAGATTCGTGCGATAATCTTTCAACTGATGGCTACGCGCCCGGCACCCGCGGCTCAACCTAAACCCGACATCGTCCTGACGAAGGCGCTGCTGCGCGCCGCAGGTCTGCTGGACCTGTCCAACGCCAACCTGGCGCGCATCCTCGGGGTGAGCGAAGCCAGCGTCTCGCGGCTCGTCTCGGGCGCGCGCACCATCGACCCGCAGAGTAAGGAAGGCGAGCTCGCCCTCCTCCTCGTGCGCGTGTACCGCTCGCTCGACGCCCTGGTCGGCACCGACGCCGGCCAGCGCAAGGCCTGGCTGCACGGCGGCAACCGCGCGCTGAACGGCCGCCCGGCCGACCTCATCCAGCGCGCCGACGGGCTGGTCGCCGTCGTCAACTACCTGGACGCGATGCGCGCGCCGGTGTGAGCTGGAAAAGCGCCTGGTTCTCGACCGGGCTGCGCACGAAGACGGCGAACCTGTGGCGCGGCGTGGAGGCGCAGCACGTCGTCGCCACCATGCGCCTGGTCGACAACGCCGCGGAGCAGCGCGTGCTGGAAGAACTGCTGGAAGGAAGCAAGCCCGCGCTGCCGGAATCGGCGCACGGACGGCACTACCTGCTGGCGACGCCGTTCCGCTATCGCTCGCCGTTCCCTTCGCGCTTTCGCAAGCCGCACGACGCCGGCATCTGGTACGGCGCCGAGGAGCTGAAGACCGCGTGCGGCGAGGTGGCGTACTGGAAATGGCGCTTCCTGATGGACAGCGATGCGCTGCGCGAGACGGCGCTGCATACGGAGCACACGTTCTTTCAGGCCCGCGTGCGCGGCCGCTGCGCCGACCTCACCGCGGCGCCCTGGAAGGCGGCCACCGGCACGTGGATGCAGAAGAGCGACTGGCGGCAATGCCAGGCTTTCGGCGCCGAGGCGCAGAAACACGGCGTGGCCTGGATCCGCTACCACGCCGTGCGCGTGCCGGGCGGCATCTGCGGCGCCGTGCTCGCGCCCGCGGCCTTGTCCATCGCGCAGCCCTTCGAGCAGCAGACATGGGCCTGCAAGACGACAAAAGCCGGCGCATGGCTGCAGCGGGCCGGCGGCGAGCGCTATGATTTCCCCATGGAGGCGAAATGAGCGGCAAATGGAAGTTCGACGGCGTGCGCGTCGTCAAGGGCACCGAGCTCGACGTCAACACCGCGCAGACGCCCGGCATGAGTCGCGCCGCGGCGATCACCCACGCGCGCACCGGCGCCGAGAAGCTGTGGGCCGGCACGGTCGTCATCCACCCGAAGGCTAAGACCGGCGCGCACCACCATGGCCCGGTGGAGAGCGTGATCTACGTCGTCAGCGGCAAGGCGCGCATGCGCTGGGGCGACAAGCTCGAGTTCGTCGCCGAGGCGGGTCCCGGCGACTTCATCTACGTG
The DNA here is from genome assembly GCA_035554335.1 of Burkholderiales bacterium. Classification (GTDB taxonomy): domain Bacteria; phylum Pseudomonadota; class Gammaproteobacteria; order Burkholderiales; family SG8-39; genus SCGC-AG-212-J23. Next base: position 836 of record DATMIG010000401.1, on the reverse strand, counting down.
CCGCCCTACGTCCCTCATCAGGAAATCAACGCGAGCGACGACCAGCCGCTTTCGTGCGTCCTCTGTCGCAGCGGCCAGGAGCCGGTGGTCGTTAACCTGGACATTCCGGTGGTCGAGAAGCCGGAGGAAGTCCATTGGGTGGACAACATCCACCCCGCGCCGAAGAAATGAAAATGGGGACGGACCCTATTTATTTTTTAATTAGGGTCTGTCCCTATTTATTTTTGGCAGCGCTGCCCTGCGCGGCGCAGGACCTGCCCGATCCGGGACGGCGCCTGAGCAAGGAAGAACTGGAAGGCCGCGAGGCGCCGAAGGCGGACGCGAAGCCGCATGCGGGGCCGCGCGATCCGCAGGCCTGCGAGCGCGCGCGCCAGTACTACACGATGAGCTGCGGCTCGCAGCTCTCGCGCCGGGAGTTCAGCAAAGGCTGCGGCGAGGCCTACGCGTTCTACCGGCAGGCCTGCTCCTAGGTTTACTCGCCGGAACCCACTGCCGCGCCCCGGCGGCGGTTGTTGACGGCGAGCAGCGCGGCGCGGCGGAACTCGATCCGATCGAGGACGCCGTCGTGATTTGCATCGGCCTTGTCGTAGACGAGCATCAGGTCCGGGTCCTCCTCGGCTTCCTTGCGCGAGATCAAGCCGTCGTGGTTGCTGTCATAGCGCTGGAAGAAACCCTGGACGTCGTCATCCGCCTCGGCGGGCGTTAGCCCTGCGTGGCGGGCCGTTGACGTGCACGCCGCCATGCCAAGCACGGCGGCGGCAAGGGCGACTCGGCAGCGTGCGCGCATCCTGACGAGCCAGCTTGCAGGTTGTGTGCCGCGATCATGGCTTCTCGCC
>DATMIG010000400.1:0-3469 GCA_035554335.1 Burkholderiales bacterium | reverse complement strand
AGCCGAGCAGCACCGTCTGCATGCCGTGGAATTCGTTCTTCGGGTTGCCCTCGATCCACACGCGGTCGAAGATGGTGCCGACGACGTGGAAGCTCGACGTCTTGCTCGGGCCGACGTTCATGACATAGAGCCGCACGCGCTCGCCCGGCTTGGCGGCCAGCGGATTCGCCACCATGCCGTTGTGCACGCCGTTGAACACGGTGTGGGTCGGCTGGGCGGCGCGCAGGCGCTCGCCGTCGAGCGTATACACCTGCGCCTTGGATCCTTTCGCCGGCGCCTTGGCGTAGAACTCGCTTTGGATCACGACGTATTCGCGGTCGACCTTGGTCGGATAGCCGTCCTTCGGCTCGACGACCAGCGCGCCGTACATGCCCGAGGCGATGTGCTCGAGGATCATCGGCGTGCCGCAGTGGTACATGAAGACGCCGGGATAGTTCAGCGTGAACTCGAACTCGATGGTCTGGCCCGGCGCGATCGAGCGGTACTTGTCCTGCGGCGACACCATCGCGGCGTGAAAGTCCATCGAGTGCATCATCGGCGCGGCGACGAGCTGGATCCCCGGCACCGCCTCATCCGACCGGTTGGTCATCGAGAACTTGATCGTGTCGCCGACGCGCGCTCGGATCGTCGGTCCCGGCACCTGGTCGCCGAAGGTCCAGGCGCTGAACTTCACGCCGGGCGCGATCTCGATGACCTTGTGCGTCGTGTCGAGGCGGATGGTCTTCACCGGGGCCGGATCGAGCGGCTTCAGCTCCGCCCCGGTGCTGAGCGCCGAGCCCTCGGCGAAGGCGCCCTTGTGGCGCTCGGCGCTCACCTTCGCGGGCGGCGACTTGAGCTCGATCTTGTGGCCCGGCTTGGGGGCCGGGATGTCGCAGGCGGCGACGGCAAGGCAGGCGAGCGCGACAGCGAGGACGGGTTTGTTCATTGTTTTTTCCGGATCAGCAAAGGTCCATAGAGGAGGACGAAGAGGGCGAACGCGGTGGTCCACGCCAATCCGGCCAGCGACGTGGCGACCACCGGCGACGGCGTAAGCGGGGCTGCCACGCGCAGGAGCGCAGCGAGCGTAATGCAGACGTAGATGGCGACGGTGCCCGCCCCGGCGACGAGCGTACGGCCGGTGTGGCCGAGCGACGCGCGCGTCATCACGGCGAGCGTCATCGTGCCGATGGCGCCGGCGGTCAGCGCATGCAGCGGCGCACCCGCGGGCACGACGGCCGTGAGGACGTTAACGCCGATCAGCAGCAGTCCGAGCGCCACCCAGGCGTAGCCGACATGCAGAATGAAGAGCAGCGGCTCGCGGAAGGTGGCGAGCCCGCGCCAGCGCGCAAGGCGCACGCCTGCCGCCACTCCCCCGGCAATGGCGATGGCACCGGTGATCGTGCTGTCGGGCGCCGCCACCCAGGCGACGAGCGCGGCGACGACGACGAGCAGGCAGGCCGTATCGACGCGATCGTGCGGCGCCGGCAGCGCCGCCTGCGGCCGCATGCGCGCGAGCCAGTTGCGCGTGAAGCTCGGCACGATGCGGCCGCCGATCAGCGAGATGAGCGCCACCAGCGTGGCGATGCCCATGCGGTTGCCGAGCGCCGCGGTGTAGGCGATGTCGAGCGCGTGCAGGTGGACGAGCGCGTTGCCGACGAAGAGGAAAACGAGCGTGCCCACCACCGGCAGGTTATGGAAGCGCTGCGCCGCCACAACCTCCCTTGCCACCACCGCCGCGAGGACCACGGTGTAGGCGAGATCGACGGCGGCCGCCGCCATGGGACTCGCCAACAGGGCGATGCGTCCGGCAATCCAGAGCACCACGAGCGCGGCGAGCGATACGCCCGCAATCGGCAAGCGGCCGGTCCAGTTCGGAATGGCGGTGAGCAGGAAGCCGGTCACCACCGCCAGGCCATAACCGTAGATCATCTCGTGCGCGTGCCAGAGCATCGCCGGCAGCACGCCCGGCACGGCATAGCCGTGGGTATAAGCCGCCAGCCACACCGGCACCGCCGCGGCGGCGAAGAGGGCAGCGAGCAGGAAGAAAGGCCGGAAGCCAGCCGAGAGCAGGGCCGGCCCGGCGTACTCCGCCCGGCGCGGCTCGGGCGCGGATTGGATCGAGATCGTGGTCACGGATCCAATGTACGAGCCGAGCGGGCCGGGGGGTTTGATTCAGGTCAATTCGACGCTTCCGCCACCGCCTAAGCTTGTTTCGCAATGACACAACGATGAAAGCTTGGCAATGCAGCGGGTGCGGACGCCTCGACAGCGACGCGACCTGCATCGGCGCGTGCCACGACCATGCCGTCTCCATCGTCTCCGCCGCCGACTACGACGCTGTGCGTCGCCCGGGAGCGGTCCTATAAGGCGCTGCGCGAGCGGGCACGGCGCCTCCTCGATGAGACGAGCTTGGTGAGCTCGCGCAGCCACAGGACCGAGCTCGCCACCGCGGCGCACAGCAGCCAGTCGCCGGCGTCGAGCGGCACGGTGGAGAAGGCCTGCTGCAGGACCGGCACGTAGATCACGGCCGCCTGCAGCGCGAGCGACGCGAGCACCGCCGCCCATAGCCAGCGGTTCGAGAACAGATCGGCGAAGGCGCTGCGCTCATCCGAGCGGGCATTGAAGACGGTGAACAGCGAAAAGAGGACGAGCGTCGTGAACGCCATGGTCTGCGCGTGGCGCAGGTCGCCGCGGCCCTCGACGAATCCGCCCGGCAGGCTCGCGTCGAGGACGAAGACGGTGCCGGCCGCCATGACTACGCCGACGAACAGGATGCCGCGCCACATCTGCGGCGTGATCACGCCCTCGTCGCCTGGACGAGGCGGCCGCGCCATCACGCCGCGATGCGCCGGATCGACCCCGAGGGCAAGCGCCGGCGCGCCATCTGTGACGAGGTTGATCCACAGGATGTGGGTGGCGAGGAGCGGCAGCGCAAGCGAGCCGGCCTCGCCTCGCAGGCCGAGGGCCCCGGCGAACAGCACGCCGAGGAACATGGTCATCACCTCGCCGATGTTGGACGACAGCAGGTAGCGCAGGAACTTGCGGATGTTGGAGAAGACCGCGCGGCCCTCCTCCACCGCGGCGACGATGGAGGCGAAGTTGTCGTCGGCGAGCACGATGTCGGCCGCCTGCTTGGCCACGTCGGTGCCGGTGACGCCCATGGCGACGCCGATGTCGGCCGCCTTCAGCGCCGGCGCGTCGTTCACCCCGTCGCCCGTCATGGCGACGATCGCGCCGTCCCGCTGCAGCGCGCCGACGATGCGCAGCTTGTGCTGCGGGTTGACGCGCGCGTAGACCGAGCGCGCGCGCACGGTGCTCGAGAGCGCCGCGTCGGGCATGCGATCGAGCTCCGCGCCGGTCACCGCGGCGCCTTCGCTCGAAATGCCGAGCTGCGCGGCGATCACCGCGGCGCTCGCCGGATGGTCGCCGGTGATGAGGATCGGGCGGATGCCGGCGCGCCGCGTTCGCTCGACGGCGTCGCGCGCCTCGT
>DATMIG010000399.1:0-5781 GCA_035554335.1 Burkholderiales bacterium | reverse complement strand
CCGACCGAGAGGTCGACGCCGAAGAGGATGTGGCTCGAGCCGTAGAAGGCGTGGAGCTGGGAGACTTCGAGCACGCTAGCGCTGCTTGCGCACCTTGGCGATCTCGTCGCACGGACGGGCGAAGTTCGCGGTGTTGTAGGGCTTCACGTCCGTGACGCCGATGCCGTCCGGGAAGCTCGCGCCCTTCTTGATCGCGCCGACGTAGAAGTTGTAGAGCGCCATGTGGTCGCAGGAGCGGACCTTGACCGGGCCGACCGGGCTCGTGAACTCGAGGTTGTTGAGCGCCGCGGCGACGGAGTGCGGGTCGTTCGGGTCCTTGGCCTTCTGGATGGCGAGCGTCAGCATCTTGCCCGAGACGTAGCCCACCACCGTCGAGCCGACGGGGTAGGTGTTGGTGCGCTTCTTCACTTCCTCGACGAAGCGGGTGTTCTCCGGGCTGTTGATGGCATAGAACGGGTACCAGACCGTGACGAGCGAGCCTTCCGGCATCGCGTCGCGGATCGAGGTCATCTTCACGAGGTCCGCCCCGCTCGTGAAGAACTTGGTTTTGCCGCCGAAGAGGTCGTAGTCCTTGGCCGCTTTCAGGAAGTTGATCAGGTCGGCGCTGAACAGCGCGGAGACGATGAGGTCGGCGTTCGCGGCCTGCAGCGCGGTGGCCTGCGGCGTGAAGTCGGCGGCGCCGAACTTCGGCCACTCCTGGCGCACCACCTGCACGTCCGGCCGCGCGACCTTGATCGCGGACATGAAGTCCTCGACGAAGTTCTTGCCGAACTCGAAGTCGGGCGCGATGGTGGCGATGCGCTTCACGTTCGGCATGCCCTTGATGTGCTCGGCCATGATGCGGCCGATCTCGTAGGTGCTCAAGTTGCCGCGGGCGATCATCTCGTTGCCCTCCTCGCCCGTGAAGCGCTTGGTCGTGGCGAAGGCGCCGAGGCCGAGCACGTTCTGGTTGCGCACGAGGTCGGCGAGCGCGACGGCGGCGCCGCTATGGCTGCCGACCGTTACGTACTTCATCTTCTCGTCGAGGATCATGCGGCGCGCCTCGGTGATCGCCTTCTCGACGCTGATGCCCATGTCGGCGGTGGTGAGCGAGAATTTCTGGCCCTTCGCGCCGCCGGCGGCATTCGCCTCGTCGATCGCCATCTGGAAGCCGGTGCGGATGGCGTCGGCCTGCGCGGCGAAGCCGCCGCCGTACATGTCGATGAGGCCCATGCGCAGCTGCGCGTGGGCGCTGCCCATGCTCGCTGCGAGCGCCAGGGCGATGGTTCCGAGCTTGAGAGACTTCATTGCTTCCCTCCTCCGTTGGAATTAGAGACAAAGGCAACCGCTTCGATCTCGACCAGCGCGTCGGGCGCGTTGAGCTGCGCCTGCACCGTGGAGCTCGCGAACGGGATGTCGGCGAGCACTTCGCGCCGCACTTCATTCATGGCTTGGTAGTCGCGCAGGTCGCGGATGAACACCGTGACCTTGACGAGATCGCGCAGCCGGCCGCCGCCGGCGCGGATGATGTTCTCGATGTTCTTCAGGCATTGCCGGGTCTGCGCGGCGATGTCGCCGCGGCCGCGGATCTTGCCGTTCACGTCGCGCGCGACCACGCCCGACGTGTAGATGAGCGTGCCGTCCGACACGGCGACGCCTTGGACGTAGGGGCCCTTGGTCTTGGCGACCTTGGGCGATGCCAGCGCCTTCTTCATTTCTCCGCCTTTCCGAATCCGCCGCCGCCCGGCGTCTCCAGCACGAGCTCCTGCCCGGGATTGAGCGTGAAGGCGTGCTTGGGATCGATCCGCTTGCCGTCGAGGAGCACCGCCGCCGGCCGGCCCGGCTCGCCGCCGAGGAGGCCGCGCGGCGCGGCTTCCGTGCGCTCGACCATGCACGACACCATCGCCGGTTTGGTGCCGCGCAGCCGCACGCCGATCCGCTGCCCGGCGCCGCCGCGATAGCGTCCGCCGCCCGGGGAGTCGGCGATCAGCTCGCGCCGCGTCACGATCGCCGGCGTCGCCTGCTCCATCACCTCCACCGGCACGTTCGCGACATTACTCGGGAACGCGGTGGCATCGAGGCCCGGTTTGCCATTTCGTCCGCCCATGCCGCCGCTCGAGAAGAAGGTGAACACGTAGGGCTTGTCGCGCGTGTCGCGGCCCGACAGCGTGACGGCGGAGAGCACGGAGCTGTCCGCCAGCACGCGCTCCGGCAGCACCTTGGCGAGCGCGCCGAAGATGATGCCGGGGATGTAGAGGCCGACGAGATGGCGGCCGCCCACGGGAGCGGGATGGCGCGCGTTGACGATGGATGCTTGCGGCGCCTTCACGCGGATGGGAGCGAAGCTGCCATCGTTGTTGGGCGACTCGGGTGCCAGCAGGCACTTCAACGCGTAGCGCGTGAAGGCCTCGGTGAAGTTGAGCACGCAGTTGATGCCCTTCGGCACCTGCGCCGAGCTGCCGGCGTAATCGACGGTGATGATCCCGTTCTTGACTTCGACCGCAGCGCAGATCTCGAGCGAGGTGTCGAAGCCGTCGAGGCTCGCGCGGTCGCTATAGACGCCTTCCGGCACGTGTCGGATCGCGTCCGCCATCAGGCGCGCGGTACGGGAAATGATGTCGTGCGAGAGCTCGGCGAGCGAATCGAGCCGGTGCTCGCGCATGAACTCGAGCACGCGCCGCGCCGCCGTCTCGTTGGCGGATACCTGTGCCATCAGGTCGCCGAGCACCAGCTCGGGCGAGCGCACGTTCTCCTCGATGATGCGGAAGAGGGTCTCGTTGCGCCGGCCGGCGTCGAAGAGCTTCATGCGCGGGATCTGTAGCCCCTCCTCGTACACCTCCGGCGCGCCGGCCGAGAAGATGCGGCCGCCGATGTCCACCGTATGGCAGTTGCTCGCCGTGAAGCCGACGACGCGCTTGCCGAGGAAGACCGGCGTCACGACGGTGATGTCGTGCTTGTGGCCGGAGACGAGCCAGGGATCGTTGGTGATCAGCACGTCGCCTGGCCGCAGGTTTTTCGGCGTGAACATGCCGGTGAAGGATTTGACGCCGGCGCTCAGGCTGCCGAGGTGGCCCGGCGCGCCCTGCACCGACTGCGCCATCATCGCGCCCGTGGCGTCGAAGACGCCGGCGGAAAGGTCCTCCATCTCGCCGAGCACGGCGGAGAAGGAGCTGTTCACCATCGCCGCCGCCTGCTCGCTCGCGATGGAGATCAGCCGGTTCCAGCTCACCTCGAGCTCGATCGGATCGAACTTGCGCTTCTTCATCGTCCACCTCCTGCCGCGGGCACGCTGATGATGAGATTGCCGAAGCCGTCGACGCTCGCGCTGCCGCCGGGGCCGACGACGGTCGAGGATTCATCCTCCTCGATCACCGCGGGCCCGCGCAGCTTCGCGCCGGCGGCGAGCTCGTAGCGGCTGTACACGGGGCAGACGCGGTGGCGCGTCCAGCCGGCGAACAGCATCGGGCGCCGCGACCGGGGCTTGGCCTTCGCCGAGGACGAGCGGGTCGGCTTGGAAGGCAGTTCCATGGTCTGCGGCCCGCGCGCTTCCAGGCGCCAGCAGAGCACCTCGACCGGATGGCCTTCGTGGCGACGGTGATAGATGCTCTCGTAGCGCGACTCGAACGCCTCGCGCAGCGCGCCGGCGCGTCTGGGCTCGAAGCGCTCCGCGGAAACCTCCACGGTGATCTCCTTGCGCTGGCCGAGATAGCGCATGTCGGCGCTGCGCATGAAGCGCGCGGCCGAGCGCTGCACGCCGGCCTGGGCCAGCGCTTCCATCGCCTCGGCGACCATTTCGTCGTAAGCCTGCTGCACGCGCTTCCAGTCCAGGCTGTCCAGGGTGCCGATGTACGTGCGCGCAAGCTGCAGCGCTCGCGGCGCGAGGAGAAGGCCGAAGGCCGAGCCGACGCCGGGCGAAGGCGGGATGACGACGGTGCGCACGCCGAGCTTCTGCGCGACGCCCCACGCATGCACCGGCCCTGCGCCGCCGAAGGCGACGAGCACATGCCCTGACGGATCGTGGCCGCGCTCGACGGCCTGCACGCGCGAGGCGTTGGCCATGTTCTCGTTCACCACCTCGTAGACGCCGAGCGCCGCCTGCTCCACGTCCAGCTTGAGCGGCTTCGCCACGTGCTCGCCGAGGGCGCGGCGGGCGCCGGCGGCATCGAGCCACATGCGACCGCCGAGGAAGCTGTCGACGCCAAGATAGCCGAGCACGAGATCCGCGTCGGTCACCGTCGCGCGCTCGCCGCCTCGTCCGTAGCACACCGGCCCCGGATCGGCCGCCGCGCTTTCCGGCCCGACCTTGAGGAGGCCGAGCGCGTCGACGTGCACGAGACTTCCGCCGCCGGCGCCGATCTCGATGAGATCCACCACGGGGATGCGCAGCGGCAGCCCGCTGCCCTTCTTGAAGCGATAGATGCGCGCCACCTCGAACTCGGTGGTTACGCTCGGGCGCGCGTCGTGCACCACGCAGGTCTTCGCCGTGGTGCCGCCCATGTCGAAGGACAGGATGCGGTCCTCCTTCAGCTGCTGCGCCACCGCGGCCGAGGTGACCGCGCCGGCGGCGGGCCCCGATTCGCAGATGCGGATCGGCATCTTCTTCACCACTTCCGGCGCGGCGATCGCGCCTTCCGACAGCATGATGAAGAGCGGACAGCCGAGGCCCGCGTCGCGCAGGCCGGCGGCGAAGCGATCGATGTAGCCCGAGGTCAGCGGCTGCACGTAGGCGTTGGCCACCGCGGTGGACGCGCGCTCGAACTCGCGCATCTCGGGAAGGATGTCGCTCGAGATGCACACGCTCGCATTCGGCAACGCCGAGCACACGACATCGCGCAGCGCGCGCTCGTGCGCCGGATTCATGTACGAGTGCAGCAGGCACACCGCGACCGCCTCGGCGCCGCAGGCCTTGAGCGCCTCGACCACCATGCCGGACGCTTCCGGCGTCAGCGCCTCCACCACCGCGCCATCCGCCGCCATGCGCTCGCCGAGCTCGAAGCGGCATTCGGGATCGACCAGCGGCGCCGGCTTGTCGAGCAGCAGGTCGTAGATGTCGAACTTCTTCTCGCGCCCGATCTCGATCACGTCCTTGAAGCCGCGAGTCGTGACGAGCGCCGTGTGCGCGCCTTTGCGCTCGATGAGGGCGTTCGACACCAGCGTCGTGGCATGCAGCAGCACCGCCACCTCTTCCGGCGCGGCCTTGCCCTCGCGCAGCACGCCCTGCAGCGCGTCGAGCGCGCCGATCGCCGGATCGGCCGGCGTGGTGAGCGACTTGTAGCGCACCGAGCGGCCGGAGCCCGGGTCGACCATCATGACGTCGGTGAAGGTGCCTCCGATGTCGAGGCCCACCACCCAGCTGGCTTTTTTCTTTAGTGGCATGGAGCTTGGTGCCTGAAGGGAACGGCGCGCTCGACGAGCTGGCCGCAATGGAAAAGCTTGTCTTCGGCGCCGCGGGCGGCGACGAGCTGCACGCCGATCGGCAATCCGGCGCTGGAGAGCGCGACCGGCACCGACAGCGCCGGATGACCTGAGCTGCTGAAGGGCAGGTTGTAGCGCCAGTCGCCGGTGGCGTTGAGGCCCTGCGGCGCCGGGGCGGGCGTGGTGGGCGTGAGCAGGCAATCCACCTGCGCCAGGAGCTTGGAGATCTCGCGGGCTGCCACGCGCCGCACCTGCTGTGCGCGAAGGTAGTCGGCCGCCGAGACGGCCGCGCCCGCGTCGAGCAGGCAGGCGAGCTTCCAGCCGTAGCGATCGCGGTGCGCGGCGAAGCGCTCGCGGTGCACGGCGGCCATCTCGGAATACATGGTG
>DATMIG010000398.1:0-4820 GCA_035554335.1 Burkholderiales bacterium | reverse complement strand
GCGCGTGGTCCTGCCGCCCTTCCCTTACCGGGACCTCGCCACGTTCGCCAGCACCTCGAAGGACGCGGTGGTGCTCTTCAAGACGCCCAGCCGCGACGGCATCCACATCGAGGACCTGAAGCGGGTCGGCAGCGAGTGGCGCGTGACCGGCAACTCCGGCGTGGCGCTCGTCGTCTGCGGCACCGGGCCGACGATGGCGCAGGCGCAGCGCCAGGCCTACAACCGCGTGCGTAACGTGATGATCCCCTATATGTACTATCGCGACGACATCGGCGAGCGCTGGGCCGAGGACAGCGACCGGTTGCACTCGTGGGGATACCTGAGGGAGGCGTGATGATCGAAATCGCGGCAGTGGACCACATCGGGGTGCGCGTGCGCGATCTCGAGCGGGCGATGAAGTTCTACTCGCTGCTCGGCTTCGAGTTGCACTGGAAGGCGACGAACGACGCGGTAGCCGTGGTGAAGAACCGCAACGGCGTCGAGCTCAACCTGGTCTTCAACGCCAACGCCGGCAAGGACGCCAACATCCTCATGGACGTCGGCGAGAAGTATCCGGGCTATACGCACGTCGCCTTGCGCGTGAGGTCGATCAAGGCGGTGATCGAGACGCTGCGCGCCAACGGCATCCGCATCACCCAGGGCCCGGTCTCGTTCGGTCGCGACGGGCACGTGTCGGTTTTCGTGCGCGACCCGGACCTCAACGTCGTCGAGCTGCGCGGCCGCGAGGAGGACCTCTCCTCCATCGGCGGCGTGATCGAATACGTCAACCAGAACTAGCTACCGGGGACCACGCCCTTCGGCAGCGACTCGACGTGGCGGTAGATGTCGCCCGGCCGCGTGAGCCACACGCGGTCGCGCTGCTTCACGATGTGCTCGATCACCTTGCGGAAGCGGCGCAGGCGGTGCGGCACGCCGAGGATGAAGCTGTGCAGCACCACGCTCATGACGAGCGGCCGCTCGGCCGACTCCTCCAGCATCTCGTCGAACTGGTCGACCAGGTTCTCGCAGTAGAGCTGCGACGGGGTGCGGCGCGACACGACCTCGAAGGAATCATTGAGGTCGTGCGCGTACGGCACCGACAGGATCGGCCCGTGCTTCGTGCGGAACCACACCGGCTGGTCGTCGAGCGGCCAGTCCATCATGTAGCGAAAGCCCGCGGCGCGCAGCAGATCGAGCGAGTCGTTCGTCTGCGAGATGTACGGCGCGAGCCAGCCGAGCGGGCGCTTGCCTTCGTGCTTCTCGATCGTGGCGGCCGCTTCCTCGATGAGCGCTTTTTCCTGCTCGGGTTTTAGATCCGCCTGCCGCTCGGCATTGCTCCGCCCATGCCCGACGATCTCGTCGCCGCGCTTGCTGAAAGCGGCGACCATCTGCGGGCAATAGTCGTAGAGCGCGGTGTTGACGAGCAGCGCGTACGGCAGCTGGTAATCGTCCGCCAGCTTGAGCAGCCGCCAGGCGCCGACGCGGTTGCCGTAGTCGCGCCAGGCGAAGCTGCGGGAGTTGGGCTGCGGGTGCGGCGCGCCGTAGTCGTTGCCGAGGCCCTCGCCGAACGAGAAGTGCTCGACGTTCAGGCAGAAGTGCACCGCGAGGCGCTTGCCGCCCGGCCAGCTGTAGTCCTTGCGCTCGGTGATGGCCGAATAGTCGTAGCGGCCGTGCGTCTTCAGCTTCATCAGTCGACCTTCGCGCCCGAGACGCGGATCACCTCCGCCCATTTCTTGATCTCGACGCGGATCCACTCGGCGAACTGCTCCGGCGTGTTGCCGACGATGTCCGCGCCCTGCGCGAGCAGCTTGTCCCGCACCTGCGGCTCGGCGAGGATCTTCACGACCTCGTCGTGCACGCGCGCGATGACCTCGCGCGGCGTGCCCGTCGGCGCGAGCAACCCGTTCCAGCCGACGGCGTCGAAGTCCTTCAGTCCCAGCTCGTGCAGCGACGGCACGTCGGGCAGCACCGAGATGCGGTTGAGGCTCGTCACCGCAAGGGCCTTCATGCGCCCCGCCTTCACGTGCGGCAGGAGCGGCGGCACGTTGTCGAACATGACCGGGATCTGGCCGGCGATGAGGTCCGCGATGGCCGGAGCGCCGCCCTTGTAGGGAATGTGCTGGATGTCGACATGCGTATACGATTTGAAGAGCTCGCCCGTCATGTGCGGCGGCGTGCCGTTGCCGGCGGTGCCGTAGCTGAGCGCGCCGGGCTTGGCTCTGGCTGCCGCGAGCAAATCGTTGACGCTATTGAGCCCGGTCGACGGGTTCACCACCAGCAAGTTGGCGTAGTTCACCGCCTGCGTGATCGGCGCGAGGTCACGCGTGAGCTCGTAGTTCAGCTTGCGATACAGGCTCTGGCTGATGGCGAGCGAGCTCGTGCCCATGATCAGCGTGTAGCCGTCGGGCGTCGACTTCGCGACGTGCTCGGCGGCGATGTTGCCGCCGGCGCCCGGCCGGTTGTCGATCACCACCGGCTGGCCGAGCGAATCGGACAGCCGCGCGCCGATCGTGCGCGCGAGGATGTCGGAGGTGCCGCCGGGCGGGAACGGCACCACGATGCGCACGGCACGATTGGGATAGGACTGTGCGTGCACGCTCGCCGCCATCCACAGCGCAATGCACGCCAGCAGGACTCTAGTCATTGTTTCGCCTCCTCCGCGCCAAAGCTAACACGCGGGCGCTACGATAGCCGGGCAACGAGGAGAGCTAATGAGCGCGGAATTCAAAACAGAGGTCCGTGACGGCATGCGGATCGACTGGGATGTGCCGATCAAGATGGAAGACGGTGTGGTGCTGCGCTGCGACGTGTTCCGCCCCATCAAGGACGGCAAGTACCCGGTGATCATCACCTATGGCCCCTATGCGAAGTGGCTGCACTTCGAGCAGATCTACAAGACCTGCTGGGACAAGATGGTCGCCGAGCATCCCGAGGTGCCGGCGGGCTCGAGCAACCGTTACCAGAACTGGGAGGTGGTCGATCCCGAGAAGTGGGTGCCGGACGGCTACGCTTGCGTACGCGTCGACTCACGCGGCTGCGGGCGCTCGCCCGGCTACGTCGAGCTCTGGAGCGCGCGCGAGGCGCAGGACTTCGCGCAGTGCATCGACTGGGCGGGCGTGCAGCCGTGGTCGAACGGCAAGGTCGGCATCAACGGCATCTCGTACTACGCGATGAACGCCTGGCAGGCGGCCGCGCAGCAGCCCAAGCACCTCGCCGCGTTCTGCGCCTGGGAAGGGGCGAACGACTGGTACCGCGAGGTGCGCGGCCACGGCGGCATCCTGTGCACGTTCATCCAGAACTGGTACGACATGCAGGTGAAGACCGTGCAGCACGGTCTCGGCACGCGCGGCTATCGCAGCCCGATGACGGGCGACTGGGTGTGCGGGCCGCAGACACTGCCCGAAGAGCAGCTGCACGCCAACCGCTTCGATTTCGGCAGGCTCGCGCTCGAGCACGAGTTCGACGACGACTTCTGGCGCTCGCGCACGCCGGACTATTCCAGGATCAAGGTGCCGTTCCTCTCGAACGGCAACTGGGGCGGCCAGGGACTGCATCCGCGCGGCAACACCGAGGGCTACCTGGCGTCGGCCAGCCAGGAGAAGTGGCTCGAGATGCACGGCGACGCGCACTGGACGCACTTCTATACGAACTACGGCGTCACCATGCAGAAGAAGTTCTTCGGGTACTACCTGAAGGGCGAGAAGAACGGCTGGGACCAGCAGCCGAAGGTGCTGCTGCAGATCCGCCATCCGGGCGAGAAGTTCGTCGAGCGCGCCGAGAACGAATGGCCGCTCGCGCGCACGCAGTGGACGAAGCTGCACCTCGATGCGCGCAACTATGGCCTTTCACGCACTCCCGTGAAAGAGGAAGGCAAGCTCAGCTACCAAGGCCTGTCCGAAGGCGTCACCTTCTTCCTGCCGCCGCTCGAGCAACCGACCGAGATCACCGGACCGCTTGCGGCGAAGCTGCACATCTCGTCCTCGACCAAGGACGCGGACTTTTTCCTCATCGTGCGGGCATTCGATCCGAACATGAAGGAGGTGGTCTTCATGGGCGCGCTCGATCCGCACACGCCGCTCGCGCAGGGCTGGCTGCGCGCGTCGCACCGCAAGCTCGATCCGGAGCGCTCGAAGCCGTATCGACCCTATCACCCGCACAAGTCGAAGGAGCCGCTCACGCCGGGACAGGTCTACGAGCTCGACATCGAGATCTGGCCGACCTGCATCGCCCTGCCCGCCGGCTACCGCATCGCGCTCACCGTGCGCGGCAAGGACTACACCTATCCCGGCGGCACCGGCGGCAAGCTCTCCAACATGAAGAACGAGTTCACCGGCGTCGGCCCCTTCATGCACAACGACGCCCGCGACCGTCCGCCCGAGATCTTCGACGGCACGGTCACGCTGCACACCGGCGGCTCGCGCGACTCCTGGTTCATGCTGCCGGTCATTCCTGTTAAGTCTTGAACGCCCCCTTAAACGAACAGTTCCTCACGCTGCAGGAAATCTACGAAGCAGCGAAGCGGAACCTGAAGCCCGGTCCGTGGGCATACCTGATCGGCGGCGCGGAGACCGAGACGACGGTCAAGCGCAACCGCCATGCGCTCGACACGATCGCCTTCCGGCCGCGCGTGCTGCGAGACGTCAGCACGGTGGACAGCAGCTCTGCATTTCTCGGACGCAAAGTCCGCCTGCCGGTGATGCTCGCACCCATCGGCGGACTCGAATCGATCGTCGACGGCGGCGCGGCGGCTGCCGCGCGCGGCGCCGCGGCCTTCGGTGTGCCGCAGATGCTCTCCTCGGTCTGCAAGCCGGGACTCGAGGAAACGGCCGCGGCGGCGCAGA
>DATMIG010000397.1:0-4293 GCA_035554335.1 Burkholderiales bacterium | reverse complement strand
GCTGTCGCAGGCGCAGATCGACCGCGTGGCGCAGTACTCGGCCCGCGCTCCGCTGCTCGACGAAATGCGCGACCGCGACCACAAGCGCCTGCAGGCCGAGCTCCTGAAGATGATCCGCGCACGCCAGTGCCGCGAGCGGCTGCCGGAGGCCGCCGTCAACTGGCAGAGCGGCCGCGACCCGGCGTACGCGGCGGCGCTCGAGGCGACGCGCAAGGAATACTTCGCCATGGCGCTCGACATCGACAAGAGCCTCTCGCCCCAGCAGCGCGCCCGCGGGCAGAAGAAGCTGCGCGGCTACGCCGAGGATTTCCGCAAGCTCGCCCGATGAACGAGCCGCGCCCGCTCGCGCCCTTGGAAACCGAGGCGGGCCTTCGTCCTGACGACGCGGGCTACGCCGGCCGCACGCGCTACACGCAGCTCGAATACCAGGCGCTGCTCGACAACGCGTCGATCGGCATCGCGTTCACGCGCGACCGGCGCTTCTTCCTGTGCAACACCAAGTTCGCGGAGATGCTCGGCTACGAGGCGCGCGAGCTGATCGGCCAGCCGGGCGAGCTGGTCTATCCCTCGCACGACAGCTACCAGGCGCTCGGCCGCATCGCGGTGCCGCTGCTCGCCGCCGGCAGGCAGCTCGACATCGAATGGGAGCTGCGGCGCAAGGACGGCACGCCGTTCCTCTGCCGCATCATCGCCAAGTCGCTCGACCCGCAGGTCCCGCAGCACGGCACGGTGTGGATCGCCGAGGACATCACCGAGCGCCGCCGGCAGGCGGACGAGGTGGCGCGCCTGGCGCGCGAGCAGCAGGCGATCCTCGGCACCGCCTCGGTCGGCATCGTCTTCATCCAGGACCGGCGCATCGTGCGCTGCAACCGGCGCTACGAGGAGATGTACGGCTACGGGCCGGGCGAGCTCGAGGGCAAGCCGACCAGCATCCTGTACGGCGACCCGGCCGACGCGGCGCGCTCGCCGGAGGTCTATGCCGAGCTCGCCCGCGGCCAGACGGTGCGGCGCACCGAGCTTCGCCGCCGCAAGGACGGCAGCACGTTCTGGATGCGCATTGACGGCCGCGCCGTCGATCCGCAGGACCCGCACAAGGGCTCGGTGTGGACCTGCGATGACGTCACGGATGCGCGCAAGGCGTCCGAGCAGCTCGAGCGCGTGCTGGCGGAGCAGCAGGCGCTCCTCAACAACGTGGTGGTCGGCATCGCGTTCTCGCGCGATCGCACCATCGCGCGCTGCAACCGGCGCTTCGAGGAGCTGTTCGGCTTTTCGCCGGCGGCGGCCATCGGCGCGAGCTTCCGCGAGCTCTACTTCACCGACGACGAGTACGCGCGCCGCGCCGACATCTACGGTCCGCTCGACGAGGGGCGCACGCATTCGCGCGAGGCGTGGATGCGCAAGCAGGACGGCTCGGGCTTCTGGTGCCGCATCTCGGCGCGCGCCGTGGAGCCGGGCGATCCGTCGCGCGGCTACGTGTTCCTGTTCGAGGACATCAGCGAGCGCAAGCGCTCCGACGAGGTGCTGCACCGCCTGCTGCGCGAGCAGGACGCGGTGCTCGAGAACGCGCTCGCCGGCATCATCTTCGTGCGCGAGCGGCGCATCGTGCGCTGCAACCGGCGCTTCGAGGAGCTGTTCGGCTACTCGCCCGGCGAGCTGATCGGGCAGTCGACGCGCTTCATGTTCAGGAACGACGAGGAATACCAGGCGGGCGGCGAGCCGGTCTACGCCGCGGTGTGGCGCGGCGAGACGCAGCAGCTGCGCCGCCTGCACGTGCGCAAGGACGGCAGCCTGATCTGGTGCTCGCTCTCCGGCCGCGCGGTGCAGGAAGGCGATCCGGCGCAGGGCTCGGTCTGGCTCTTCGAGGACATCACGCGCCAGCACGAGGCCGAAGAGCGTATCGAGCGCGCGCTCGCCGAGCAGGAGCTGACTCTCGACAACGCCACCGTCGGCATCGCGTTCGTGCGCAACCGCATCATCCAGCGCACCAACCGCTTCCTCGAGGAGATGGTGGGCGCGGGGCCCGGCGAGCTGGTCGGCCAGGCTTCGTCGACGCTCTTCGCCGACCCCGACGACTGGGAGCGCGCCGGCTCGCTCGCCTACATGACCACGCCGCCCGGCGGCACGCACGATGCGGAGTGGCGCTTCGCCCGGCGCGACGGCACCACCTTCCGCTGCCGCACGCGCGGCCGGCGCATCGACGTGGGCGACGAGCTGCAGGAATGGATCTGGAGCTTCGAGGACGTGACGGCTGAGCGCGAGGCCGACTTCCGCGTGCAGCGCGCGCTCGCCGAGCAGGAGCTGATCCTCGACAACGCGACGGTCGGCATCGCCTTCATCAAGAACCGCACCTACCAGCGCTGCAACCCGACCTTCGAGCAGATGTTCGGCTGGGGCCCGGGCGAGCTCATCGGCCGCAGCACCGAGGAGATCTACCGCACGCACGAGGAGCACGACGCCGACGCGGTCTGGTACGAGCAGATGAAGGACGGCCTCGCCATCACCACCGAGCGCCAGTACCGGCGCCGCGACGGCACGACGTTCTGGTGCAAGCTGGTCGGCAAGGCGATCGACCCGGCCAATCCGCTGCAGGGCACGATCTGGATCTACGACGACGTCACCGCCGAGCACATCACCCGCGCCACCCTCGAGGCCTCGCGCGACGCGCTCGAGCGCGCGGTCGCCGAGCGCACCGCGGAGCTCGAGGAAGCGAAGGCGCGCGCGCAGCACCTCGCCGACCACGATGCGCTCACCGGGCTGCCCAACCGGCGATTGCTGGAAGACCGGCTGACCCAGGCGCTCGCCCTCTCGCAGCGGAACAAGAAGCAGACCGCGGTGATGTTCATCGACCTCGACCGCTTCAAGCCGATCAACGACTCGCTCGGCCACTCGGTGGGCGACGTGCTGCTGAAGGAAGTCTCGCAGCGCCTCGTCAGCCAGCTGCGCGTCGGCGACACCATCTGCCGCATCGGCGGCGACGAGTTCGTCGTCGTGCTGCCGGAGGTGAAGCGCTCGTCCGACGCGGCGCAGGTGGCGCAGAAGGTGATCGAGCAGGTGTCGATGCCGGTGAAGGTCGACCAGCGCGAGCTCGCCGTCTCCTGCTCGATCGGCATCGCGGTGTTCCCGGACGACGGCAGCGATGCCGAGACGCTGATCCGCAACGCCGACGCGGCGATGTACCACGCCAAGGAGCTCGGCCGCGCGAACTACCAGTTCTTCACCCAGGAGATGAACGAGGCGGCGTCGCGCCGCCTCGCGCTTGAGACGGACCTGCGCCGCGCCATCGGCCGGGACGAGCTGCGCCTGCACTACCAGCGCATCGTCCATGCGAGGACCGGCGAGCTGCGCGGCTTCGAGGCGCTGGTGCGCTGGCAGCATCCCGAGCGCGGCCTGGTGGCGCCGGGCGAATTCATCCAGATCGCCGAGGAGACGGGATTGATCCTGAAGATCGGCGAGCGCGTGCTGCGCGAGGCCTGCCGCTGGGCCGAGGGCGCGAGGCGCGGCGCGGAACTCCAGATCGCCGTCAACCTCTCGCCGCGCCAGTTCTCCGATCCGCAGCTCGCGCAGGTGGTCGCGCGCGCGCTGAAGGAAAGCGGCCTGCCGCCGCGGCTCCTCGAGCTCGAGATCACCGAGACGCTCGCCATGCAGAACACCGACGCCACGCTCGCCACGCTGAAGCGCCTGACCGCGCTCGGCGTCTCGATCGCCATCGACGACTTCGGCACCGGCTACTCGAGCCTTGCGTATCTCAAGCGCTTCCCGGTGGACAAGCTGAAGATCGACCGCACTTTCGTCGACGACGTGCCGCAGGACCGCGAGCAGGGCGCCATCGTCTCCGCCATCATCGCGCTCGCCCACGCGCTCGAGATCGAGGTGATCGGCGAAGGCGTCGAGACCGACGCGCAGCGCGAGTTCCTCGTCCGCTGCGGCTGCGACTACCTGCAGGGCTTCCTCATCGGCCGCCCCGAGGAGGGCAAGCAAAGCTAATCAGGGACAGACCACGTTTGCATTTATCCGCAACGCCGAAAACAGGGACAGACCCGCCCTTTTCGGACAGGCAGCATCGGCACGTTCTGAGACACCGCTGAGGCGTCCGCCGTATTCAAGGACCTCGTCGGCGGCTACCTGCTCCTCGCCCCGGCGTCCGCCGAAGAGCGTGCCGGCGGTCTCCACAGGAGTCCAAAAGCTAGAACCATTTACTTTCGCCAACCCAGGTCGATGCGGCGGCGCGCCTAGCAAAAATCAAACGTGGTCTGTCCCTGATTAGATGGATTTGCCGTTGCGCTCGCGCTGCAT
>DATMIG010000396.1:0-1962 GCA_035554335.1 Burkholderiales bacterium | reverse complement strand
GACTCGGCTTCCTTCTTGAACTGCGCGCCGAGATCCCCCGACCAGAAATGATCGAGGTGTGCCGCGTCGCGGAAGAGATACGCGGAAGTGAGCAGCGACCAGGACGGCAGCTGCTTGGAAAAGTCCTGCGGCGCGATGTTGCCCATCTCCAGGTTGTCGCGCTGCAGCGCGACGAGCTCGGTGCCCTGCTTGAAGAGCGTGCCGTTATAGAACGGCTCGATCTCGACGTCCGAACCGACGTCCTTGGCGAGCATGCGGATCATGTCGGCGCGGATGTCCTTGTCCGAGAACACCGCGGCGAAGCGCAGCTTCGGCTTCGCTTGCGCCCAGGCAGGCAGGGCGCCGGCGGCCGCCAGGGCGGCGCCGGCCTTGAGAACGGTGCGACGTTTCATGACTCCTCCTTGAGATAGCTGACGATGATGTCCGCCACGACCTCGCGGCGGCGTTTGACGTCTCCCTTCGAGCCCATCTCGCGCTGGAAGATGGCGCCGAAGGTGAACTGGTTGGTGACGTTGAACATGCCGAGCGCCGCGATCGCCCGGTGCACCTCCACCGGGTCGATGTCCGCGCGGAACAGGCGCTGCGCCTGCCCGCGCTCGATCACGCGCGCGAGGCGATCGATGATCGGGCGATTGAGCGTGCGCATGGCCTTCGACTTGCGCAGGTGCCGGCCGCGCGCCTGGTTTTCCGCCACCACGAGGCGCACGAAGCCCTGGTGCGCGACGTAGTAGCCGTAGGTGAATTCGACGATGCGCCGGATGGCGTCGACCGGCGCCAGGTGGTCGAGGTCGAGCTCGGCCTCGGCGTCGCGGATCTCGCCGTAGACCTGCTCGAGCACGGCGATATAGAGCTTTTCCTTGCTGCCGAAGTAGTAGTTGATCAGCGCGCGCGTGGTGTGCGTGCGCGCCGCGATGGCGTCCATGCTGGCGCCCTTGAAGCCGCGCGCGGCGAACTCGTCGATCGCGGCCTGCACGATGCGCGCGCGGTTCACCTGCGGCGCCTTCGGCTTGCGCATGGCGGCGCCGCGGTCGGCCGTCCTTGGAATTAACGACATGGCAAGTTAAATTTAACAGCCTTGCCAATTCCCGTGCAATGATATCGAAGCCATGACCATCGCGGAGAAGGTGCCGGAGCCCTCCAACCCGCTCGGCATCGACGGCTTGGAGTTCGTCGAGTACGCCACCTCGCAGCCGCAGCAGTTCGGCGCGCTCTTGCAGAAGATGGGCTTCGCCGCCGTCGCGCGCCACCGCTCGCGCGAGGTGATGCTCTACCGGCAGGGCGGCATGAACCTGATCGTCAACGCGCACGAGGCCGGCGGGCCGACGCCGGTGCTCTCCGCCTTCGCGCTGCGCGTGCGCGACGCGGCGCATGCCCACCGCCATTCGCTCGAGCTCGGTGCGTGGGACATGCCGACGCGTGCCTCCGCGATGGAGCTCAACATTCCGGGCGTCCACGGCGTGGCGGACACGCTCGTCTACTTCGTCGACCGCTATCGCGACTTCTCGATCTACGATGTCGACTTCGTGCCGCTCGCCGGCACGCAGGCCAAGCCGCCAGCGCTCGCGGGACTGCACTGGTTCGGCATCGTGCAGTCGATCCTCGGCGACCGCACCGCCGATTGGCTGGAGTTCTACCAGAACCTGTTCGGCTTCTCCGTCCTACCGCGGGGCGAATATTTCGGCGTGCTGCCCAAGGGCACCCTGCTCGAGAGCCCGTGCCACAGGTTCTACCTGCAGCTCGTCGAGCCGCCGCCGGGCAGCGAGGACGTGCGCTGGGAAGAAGGCCTCGTGCGGGTCGGCCTCGGCGCCGCCGACGTGCCCGCCGCCGTGAAGGAGCTCAAGGGCCGCGGCATCGTCTTCGTCGACCGCGGCACCGTCCAGCCGAGCGAAAAGGGCGCGCTGACGCAGCCCTACCTCGGCGGCGTGACCTTCGAGCTCGTGCACAGCCACCTCCAACCCTAAT
>DATMIG010000395.1:0-7819 GCA_035554335.1 Burkholderiales bacterium | reverse complement strand
CCGGACAGCAACATCGCCGAGATCCGCCAGGTGGCCGATTCGCTGATGAGCGCCGCCGACGAGCGGGCGCGCATCGAGGCGCAGCGCGAGGAGCTCCTGCAGCGCGAGCAGCAGGCGCGCGCCATCGCCGAGGCGGCCAATCGCTCGAAGGACGAGTTCCTCGCCATGCTCGGTCACGAGCTGAGGAACCCGCTCGGCGCCATCTCCAACGCGAGCCAGCTCCTCCAGGCCGGCAGTGCGGAAGCGCGCGAGCACGCACGCGGCGTGATCACGCGCCAGGTGCAGCACCTGACGCGCATGACCGACGACCTTCTCGATGCGGCGCGCGCGATGACCGGCAAGATCGTGCTGCAACGCCAGCCGCTCGACCTCGCCGAGGCGGCGTCGCGCGCCGTATTCACGCTGCGCGGCAGCGGCCGCGTCGGCAGTCGCAGCCTCACGCTCACTACGCAGCCCGTGTGGATCGACGCCGATGCGACGCGGGTGGAGCAGATCTTCGGCAACCTGCTCGGCAACGCGCTCAAGTTCACGCCCGAAGGGCGCTCGATCAGCGTGTGGGCCGGGCGCGAAGGCACGGATGCCGTTTTGCGCGTGGCGGATACCGGCAGGGGAATGCCGGCCGCGCTCGTCGAGCGCGTATTCGAGCCCTTCGTGCAGGGCGAGAGTCCGCTCGATCGCTCGCATGGCGGGCTCGGCATCGGCCTCACGCTCGTGCGCCGGCTCGCCGAGCTGCACGGCGGCACGGCGAGCGCCGCGAGCGAAGGGCCTGGCAAGGGGTGCGTGTTCACCGTGCGCATCCCGGCGATCGAGCCGCCGGTGATGAAGCGCGCGCCATCGGCGCCGGCCCTGGTCGAGCCGCGCGACGTGCTGATCGTCGAGGACAACGACGACGCGCGCGAGACGCTGCGCCGCATGCTCGAGCTGGAAGGCCATCGCGTGCGCGTCGCCTCGGACGGCCTCGCCGGGCTCGACGCCGTGCGCGCCGCGGTGCCGGAGATCGCGCTCATCGACGTCGGCCTGCCGCGCATGGACGGCTATGAACTCGCTCGGCGCATCCGAACCGAGATCGGCGGCGCGCGCCGGCCCTACCTTGTTGCCGTTACCGGCTACGGCCTACCCGAAGACCGTGCCCGCACGCGCGAAGCGGGATTCGATCTCCACCTGGTGAAACCGGTGGAGGCGGCAGAACTTTCAGAGGTCCTCGCCAAACGCTAAGACCACGTTTTTCGGACGAAGGAAAAAACGAAAACGTGGTCTGTCCCTGTTTTCAGACTTGGGGAACCGCCATCCCCTTCTGCACGGCAGGCCGCGCGCCGACCTTGTCGTACCAGCGCTTCACGTTGGGGAACTGCGCGAGGTCGACGCGGTGCCATTCGTAGCGCGCGACCCAGGGATAGATCGCCATGTCGGCGATCGAATAGTCGGGGGCGAAGTATTCGCGCGAGGCGAGGTGCTTGTTCATCACGCCGTACAGGCGCTTCGCCTCGGTGCCGTAGCGCTCGCTGCCGTAGGGGATCTCGTCCTTCTTCGCGCGCATGAAGTGGTGCGCCTGGCCGAACATCGGGCCGACGCCGCCCATCTGGAACATGAGCCACTGCAGCGCCTCGTACTTGCCGCGCACGTTCTTCGGCAGGAAGCGGCCGGTCTTGCCGGCGAGGTAAACGAGGATCGCGCCGGATTCCATCATCGCGATCGGCTTGCCGTCCGGCCCGTCCGGATCGACGATGGACGGGATCTTGCCGTTCGGATTGATCGCCAGGTATTCCGGCGTGAACTGCTCGCGGTTGGTGCCGATGTTGATCTTGTGCACGCTGTACGGCAGGCCGCACTCCTCCAGCATGATGGACACCTTGCGGCCGTTCGGCGTGCTCCAGGTATAAAGTTCGATCATGGTCAAATGGCTCGTCACGTTGTTCTTGGCGCTGGCGATTCTATCGGCGGTTATGCCGGTGCTTCGCGACCGTCTCGCAATCGGCCGCCTGCCGGGCGATTTCCGTTTCGCGGTGCGGGGACGGGTCTACTACATCCCGTTCATGAGCACCATCGTCCTGTCACTCCTTCTCTGGGGCATCGGCCGCCTTCTTTAGGCGCTCGGCCATTGCCGCGCCGACCCACATCTGCGGCTCCGACGGCGGGTCCATGCCCTCCGCCGCCTCCATCTTCGCCACGCCTTCCCGGGCGGCCTCGAAGGCCCGGGTAAACGAGCGCGTGCCCGCCAGCGCATCGCGGAAGTAGGCCTGGCCGAAATAGGTGAAGTCGCGGCCCGGCTCGCAGCCGAAGGAGGTGCGATCCGGCGCCGAGGCGGTAATGACGACGCTGTTCGCGTCCTTCAGCGGCTCGATGAAGCCGCCGGAATAGCAGGCCGACACGACGATCACGCGCCACTTGATCCCCGCCTCGTGCAGCATGCGCGACAGGGCGGTCGGCGTGAGCGAGGCGAGCTCGAGCGGCGGCTGCACCGCCGAGAGCCGGTGGTCCGGGTAGCCGTGCGCCGAGAGGAACAGAAAGAGCGTGTCCTCGTCGCCGTTCATCGCCTCGCCGACGCGCCCGAGCGCGCGCGACAGGTTCGTCACGCTCGCGATGGGAAACTCGTCCAGCGCGTCCTGGCTGTTGACGAGGGCGATCGAGTGGCCGGTGGTGCCAAAGCGCTCGTCGAAGAGCTTCTTCACGTAGCGCATTTCCTTCACGAACACGTCCTGGCTCGCATCCGGCGCGAAGCCGACGAAATAGAGCTCGCGTACGCCTTCCCGGCCCTTCGCCACGTCCGCGAGCGCCTGCTCGATCAGCTGCCCCTGGAGATGGAACGTGTGCTCGTCGGCGAGCGCAGCCGGCTCGTCCTCTTCCGGCGGCAGCTGCCACACGTCGGTGCGCGGGAAGACGAAGAACGTTACCGCCAGCATCGCCGTGACGGCGAGGGCGCCCTTCAGGATGTCGGGCCGCCGCGTCCCCATGCAGACCGTGACGGCGCGCACGGAGACGACCCACATCCAGGCCAGCAACGCGAGGATCGCGATGCGCGGTTGGCCGGTTTGGACGACGAGCCAGGGCAACGCGAGTCCGACGATCTCGATCACCGGATCACTGGCGGTCAGCGCGGTGGCGACCAGCAGGAGGCGCTCGCGCGCACCGAACGACAGCACGATCAGCATCGCCGTGCCGAGCACGAGCGGAATGGAGGCCAGGTACACCGGCAACGCGGACGGGTTGAAGTCGCCCTCCAGGTTGGCGGAGATGGCCGCCGACCCGACCCATAGCGCGAAATTGAACACGAGCAGCAGGCTGTAGTCCAGCGGCGAGACGCGGTAGTCGTACGGCCGCACGCGCATGAAGAGCGCGAGCCGCGCGCCCGCCAGGAGATTGCGGTAAAGCGCGACGAGGTAGAACTTCATAATGCGCGCTCGATCGCCTGCACGCGCGCTGCGTCGATCAGCTGGGGAATACGCTTCGGGTCGTCGGCTGCAGCAGCGATTGCTCCCGCATCGACGGCGCTCGCCGCCTCGAGCGCGCGCTCGAGCCGGCCGGTGTCGACGACCGGCACGTCGCGCTGCGCGACCTCGACGAGCTGCTGGAAGCGCTCGGGGCGGCGCAAGCCGTCGGCGCGCCTGAGCAGCTCGAGCAGCGCTTGCGGCGTCGCGAGCCGCGAGGCGCGCAACGCGACGCGATTGCGGCAGGCGAGGAGCGCGAGCTCGCGCACCTCACCCGGCGGCTTGAGGCGCTCGCAGAGCGCCTGCACCTCGGATTCCTTGAGCGGCCAGGCGAGGCGGGCAAAGCGCACCGGCAGCGAGCCGCTGATGCCGACCCGCTCGCGCAGCTCGGGGAAGAGCTTCTGCTGCGCGCCGGTCGCCTCGAGGAGCTCGAACATCCGCTCGGGCTCGTCCTCCATCAGCCCCTTGGAGAATTCCTGCCAGACGCGCTCGGGCACGAGATAGTCGGCCTCGCCGGAGTCGACCATGCGCTTCATGAGCGCCAGCGTCTCCGGCGCAATGGAGAAGCCGAAGCGCGCGGCAAAGCGCGCCGTGCGCAGGATGCGCACCGGATCCTCGACGAACGCATCGCTCACGTGGCGCAGGATTCTTTTCTTGAGATCGTTGCGGCCGCCGAACGGGTCGATGATCGTGCCGTCGTCGGCCTTCGCCATCGCGTTGATGGTGAGGTCGCGGCGCTGGAGGTCCTCTTCGAGCGTCACCTCCGGCGACGCGTGTACGGTGAATCCCTTGTACCCGCGGCCGCTCTTCCTCTCGGTGCGGGCGAGCGCGTACTCCTCGTGCGTCTCGGGATGCAGGAAGACGGGGAAGTCCTTGCCGACGGGCTTGTAGCCGAGGCGCTCCATCTCCTGCGGCGTCGAGCCGACCACCACATGGTCGCGATCCTGGACGGGGAGGCCGAGCAGCTCGTCGCGCACGGCGCCGCCGACGACGTAGGTTCTCACTGCTTGCTGTAAGGCTCGTCTTCCGGGACGAAGTCCGGCTCGCGCTTGGCCGAGTCGATCCATTCGCGCACCGCTGCCAGGGCGAGCACCGCTTCGCAGTAGGCCTGCGCCGCCGCCGGCAGCTTCACGTCATGGGTCTGGAAGCGCATGACGACCGGCGCGTAATAGGCGTCCGCAATGCTGAACCGGCCGAAGAGCAAGGGGCCGCCGCTGCCGAAGCGCTCGCGGCATTGCGTCCAGATGGCGGCGATCCGATCGATGTCGCGCTGGCTTTCCTCGGTGAGGCCTTGGCCGGGATGACGGCCGCGGATGTTCATCGGCATCTTGCCGCGCAGCGCCTGGAAGCCGGAGTGCATCTCCGCGCAGATCGAGCGGGCGTGGGCGCGCGCCTTCGCCTCGGCCGGCCAGAGCTGCTGGTCGGGAAAGCGCTCGGCGAGCGTCTCGGCGATGGCGAGCGAATCCCACACCGGCTCGCCGTCGATCACGAGCACCGGCACCTTGCCGGCGGCCGAATATTTTTCGATGCCCGGCACCGTGAGGCGGCCGCGGTTGTCGCCGAACTTGAGCTGGACTTCCTCGAAGGCGATCCCCGCCTGGCGCAGCAGCACCCACGGCCGCATCGACCACGACGAATAGTTCTTGTTGCCGATGACGAGGACCATGTGCCTATATTATCGGCGGATGGTATCGGCCGGCCGCATCCTGCAGCGCTGCGACGAGCTCGCGCGTCATTCCGAGCTCGCCGGCGGACTGACGCGGGTGTTCCTGTCGCCCGAGCACCGCGCCGCCGCGGACCTGGTGCTCGGCTGGATGCGTGAAGCCGGCATGAGCGCCCGGCTCGACGACATCGGCAATGCCGTCGGCCGCTACGAAGGCGAGCGCGCCGGGCTGCCGTGCCTGATGCTCGGCTCGCACCTCGACACCGTGCGCGACGCCGGCCGCTACGACGGCATGCTCGGCGTCGTCACCGCGATCGAGTGCGTCGCCGCGCTGAAGGGCCGCAAGCTGCCGTTCGCGATCGAGGCGGTCGGCTTCGGCGACGAGGAAGGCGTGCGCTTCGGCACCACGATGCTCGGTAGCCAGGCGATCGCCGGGGTAGTGGATCCGGCGGTGCTCGACAAGCAGGATGCGCGCGGCGTCACCATCCGGCAGGCGCTCAGCGAGTTCGGCCTGAATCCCGCCGGCGTGAAGGCGGTCGCGCGCCGCAAGAGCGACGTGCTGGCGTACGTCGAGCTCCATATAGAGCAGGGACCGGTGCTCGAGTCCGAAGGACTCCCGGTCGGCGTCGTGACCGCCATCAATGGCTTTTCCCGTCTAAAGGTGGCGCTGCGCGGCCTCGCCGGCCACGCCGGCACCGTGCCGATGAACCTGCGCCGCGACGCACTCGCCGCGGCGGCCGAATGCGTGCTGGCGGTCGAGCGCATCGCGAAGAGGGACGCCGATCTGGTCGGCACGGTCGGGCGCATCGAAGCGAAGCCGGGCGCCATCAACGTCATTCCGGGCGAAGTCCACTTCACCATCGACGTTCGCGCGCCGCGGGACGAGCTGCGCGCCCAGGCAGTGCGCTCCGCGATCCATGAGGTCGAATCGATTGCTCAGCGCCGCAACGTTCGATGCGAGATCGAGACGCTGCAGGAGCTCGGCGTCGCCAAGTGCGCGCCCTGGCTCATGCGCCAGCTCGAGCGCGCGGTCGCGGCAGAGGGTTTTGCCGTAAGAAAACTCCCTTCGGGCGCCGGCCACGACGGCATGGCGCTGAAGAGCATCGCCGACATCGCCATGCTCTTCGTGCGCTGCAAGGGCGGCATCAGCCACAACCCGGCCGAAGCGATCAGCGCCGACGACGCCGGCGCCGGCGCGCGCACGCTCTTCCGCTTCATCGAATCCTTCGAGGCGGCAGCCTAGATGTCGCTCCTCGTCGCCATCGGCGGCAACGCCGTCCATCCGGAGAACATCAAGGGCACCACGGAGGAACAGGAGCGCATCGCCGAGCACGCGGCGCGCGTGCTGCTGCCGCTCGCCAATGCCACGGATCGCCTGCTCATCACCCACGGCAACGGACCGGTGGTCGGCAAGATCCTGCTGCGCATGATGCTCACGCGCGACGCGGTGCCGCCGATGCGCCTCGACGTCTGCGTGGCGCACAGCCAGGGCGGCATCGGCTACATGCTGATCCAGGCGCTGGAAAACGAGATGCGCCGGACCAACGCGCGGCACGACGTGACGTGCGTCGTGACGCAGGTCGAGGTCGATCCGGACGACCCGGCGTTCGCCGATCCATCGAAGCCGATCGGCCCGTTCTTCTCCGAGCGAGAAGCGCACGAATTCGAGCAGAAGGGCTGGCGCATGATGGAAGACGCCGGCCGCGGCTGGCGCCACTGCGTGGCCTCGCCCGAGCCGCGCTCGGTGCTGAACGCCGACGTCATTCGCCGCCTGCTCGACGCGGGCCTCCTCGTCATCGCGGGTGGCGGCGGCGGCGTGCCGGTCACGCGCGACGGTCGCGGCGAATGGACCGGCGTCCAGGCCGTCATCGACAAGGACCTCACCTCAGCGCTTCTCGCGAAGCAGCTCGGCATCCAGGACCTGCTGATGCTGACCGCCGTCGAGCGCGTCGCCCTCGATTTCGGCAAGCCCTCGCAGCGCGACCTGGAGCGCGTTACGCTCTCCGAGCTGCGCGAGTACCAGCGGGCCGGCCACTTCGGACGCGGCAGCATGGCGCCGAAGGTCGAGGCCGCCATCCGCCACGTCGCCGCCGGCGGCCGCCGCGCCATCATCGGCCATCTCGACCACGCGGAGGCCGCGCTCGCCGGCAGGAGCGGCACGCATGTCGTGGCGGGTTAGCATCGCCGGCCGCGTCGCGTTCGACGCGGCGCGGGGTGAAGGCGAGGTTCGCGCGGTGTTCCGGCGCAGCTGCTACGCACGCTTCGGAAATCAATACGTGTGCATCGGCGACGCCTCGCTCGGCCGCGGACCGCTCAACGCCCTGCTGGATGACTTCCATGCGCCCGCCATCGGCGCCCGCGTATCGCTGTTGCTCGACGGCGCCACGCTTTGGACCCCGGCACCGCTGCCCGCGACTGCCTCGCCCAATCTGCGCGCATTGCGCGAGGCGGCGAAGCACCGCGTCCCGCGCGAAGGCCTCGGCGGGCTGATCGTCGACGCGCACAACGTGCTCTCCGGCCACGCGCAGCCCGCGCTCGAGGCGATCGACCGCTGGCTGGTGGGCAACACGCTCGATGAGGAAGCGCAGGCGCTGATCGGCCTCGGTCCCGGCCTCACGCCGTCGGGCGACGATTACCTCGGCGGCGTGCTGATCGCGCTGCACCAGTTCGGCCGCGAGCCGCAGACGCAGAGCCTGTGGCGGTGGCTCAAGCCCCGCCTATCGCGCACGAG
>DATMIG010000394.1:0-13354 GCA_035554335.1 Burkholderiales bacterium | reverse complement strand
GTGAGGATGTGTCCCGACTTGCGCTCGTTGCGGAAGTCGAGCATCGAGGAGAGCGAGGTGGATTTGCCCGAGCCGGTGGCGCCGACCATCAGGATCAGCCCGCGCTTCTGCATGATGACTTCCTTCAGCACCTCGGGCAGGCCGAGCGTATCGAGCGCGGGAATCGAGCCGGGGATGAAGCGCACCACGACCGCGGGCGACCCCTTCTGGCGGAAGGCGCTGATGCGGAAGGCGCCGACGCCTTCGAGCTGGAACGCGGTGTTCAGCTCCATCTCCTCCTCGAACTCCTTGATCTGGCGCTCGTTCAGCACCTGGTAGAGGAGCTCCTGCACCGTTTCGGCCGTCATGATCGTCTGGTTCACGGGCATGGCGACGCCGTTCATCTTGATGTTGATCGGCGCACCCACGGACATGAAGATGTCCGACGCCTTCTTGTCGGCCATCACCTGGAACAGACGCTTCATTGCGGACATCGGACCCCCCTGAATTTCGGCTAGTTTAATCCCCTCGCAGGAGTTCGTTCAGGCTGGTCTTCGCGCGCGTCTTGGCGTCCACCTTTTTTACAATCACCGCGCAATAGAGGCCGTATTTCCCGTCCGGCGAGGGCAAATTACCGGAAACGACGACCGATCCGGCCGGGACGCGCCCATACAGGATCTCTCCAGTGGCGCGATCGAGGATGCGGGTGCTCTGGCCGAGGAACACGCCCATCGAGATCACGCTGTTCTCCTCGACGATGACGCCCTCGACCACCTCCGAGCGCGCGCCGATGAAACAGTTGTCCTCGATGATGACGGGATTCGCCTGCAGCGGCTCGAGCACGCCGCCGATTCCCACGCCGCCAGAGAGGTGCACGTTCTTGCCGATCTGCGCGCACGAGCCGACGGTCGCCCAGGTATCGACCATCGTGCCCTCGTCCACGTAGGCGCCGATGTTCACGTAGGACGGCATCAGGACCGCGTTCTTGGCGATGAACGCGCCGCGCCGGGCCATCGCCGGCGGCACCACCCGGAAGCCGGCCGCGCCGAAGTCGAACTTCGGCCCGAATTTGGAAGCCACCTTGTCGTAATAGCGCGTGCCGCCGCCTTCGATCACGCGGTTGTCCTCCAGCCGGAAGGAAAGCAGCACGGCCTTCTTGATCCACTGGTGCGTCACCCACTGGCCGTCCTTCTTCTCGGCGACGCGCAGGCGTCCGGCGTCGAGCCCGGCAATCACTTCCTCCACCGCGTCCTTGACGGTTTTCGGCGCGCTGGCGGGATTCAGGGAGGCGCGCTGCTCCCAGGCATGGTCGATGGTCTGTTGGGTGCTCATAGTGATTGGGCAAGACGGCTGATGCGCTCGATGGCCTCGGTGCATTCGGCTACCGGCGGCACGAGCGCGACACGGATGTGGTTGGCGCCGGGATTCACCCCATCGACCGCCCGCGCGATGTAGCTGCCGGGCAGGACGAGGACGTTCTGCTCGGCGAGCAGGCGCCGGGTGAACTCGGCGTCGTCGATCGGCGTGCGGATCCAGAGATAGAACCCGCCGTCGGGCATTTCGGTTTCCAGGGGCGCCTTCACGCGCGGCAGGCAGGCGCGGTACTTCTCAGCGTACAGCCGCCGGTTCTCCTGCACGTGCTTCTCGTCGTTCCAGGCGGCGATCGATGCCGCCTGGATCGCCAGGCTCATCGCCGAGCCATGGTACGTGCGGTAGAGCAGGAATTTCTTGATGAGGGCTGCGTCCCCGGCCACGAAGCCGGAGCGCATGCCGGGGGCATTCGAACGCTTCGACAGGCTCGAGAAGGCCACCAGACGCTCGTACGAGCGCCCCAGCTTGCGTGCCGCCTGCATGGAGCCGAGCGGCGGGTCGTTGCAATAGATCTCCGAGTAGCACTCGTCGGAGGCGATGATGAAGCCATGGCGGTCGGCGAGCTCGAACACCTGCCGCCACTCGTCGAGGCCCATCACATGCCCGCTTGGGTTGGCCGGCGAGCATACGTAGACCAGTTGCACGCCGTCCCAGCTCCCGGGCGTGCCGTAGACGGGGATCGCGCCGGCTAGCAAGGCCGCGCCTTCATAGATCTGGTAGAACGGGTTGGGGCAGACGACCTTGGCGGCGCGCGTCGGGTCGATCACCGTCTGCGCGAACGCGAACAGCGCCTCTCGCGAGCCGTTGATCGGCAGCACTTCCGTTTCCGGGTCGGGCTGCGGGATGCCGTAGCGCCGCGCGAGCCAGGCGGCGATCGCCTGGCGCAGCTGCGGCGAGCCGATGGTGAGCGGGTAGGCGGCGAGGCCGTCGAGCGCGCGGGTGAGCGCGTCCTTGACCAGCGCGGGAGTCGGATGCTTCGGCTCGCCGATCGAGAGGTTGAGCGGCTTGAGCGCCGGGTTCGGCGTCGCGCCGGCCGTCAGCGCGCGCAGCTTCTCGAACGGGTAGGGCTGCAGCTTGGCGAGGAGCGGGTTCAAGTTTGGCCGGACCAGCCCTTCTTGCGGTGCTCGGCGAAGACGGAGGTCGTGATCCCGCCGCGCACGGCGAAGCGCGACTCGAGCCGCATCCAGCGCGGCTTCGTCGCCTTCACGAGGTCGTCGAGGATCTGGTTGGTGACTGCTTCATGGAAGGCGCCTTCGTCGCGGTAGGACCAGACATAGAGCTTGAGCGATTTCAGCTCCACGCAGAGCCGATCGGGCACGTAGTCGAGCACCAGGTGGGCGAAGTCCGGCTGGCCCGTCATCGGGCACACGCAGGTGAACTCCGGGATCTCCATATGGATCCGGTAGTGGCGCTCCGGCGCGGGATTGGCGAACGTTTCTAGCTGCTTGGAGGGACGCGAGGGCACTCGGGAAACAACCGAAGGGAGCTGCGACGGATAGTATCACGCGCCTGCTGTCAACACCGTCTGTCGGGGCTCGGATGCGCCCACTCATTTCCCAAACGGCGCGCGGAAAACGCTATCATTTTCGGGTGCGGTTAACTCAAATAAAGCTGTCTGGTTTTAAGTCCTTCGTAGATCCCACAACGATTCATGTCCCCGGCCAGCTGGTAGGCGTGGTCGGCCCGAACGGCTGTGGCAAATCGAACGTGATCGACGCGCTGCGCTGGGTGCTCGGCGAGAGCCGCGCATCGGCCCTGCGCGGCGACTCGATGCAGGACGTGATCTTCAATGGCTCGGTGAACCGGCAGCCGCTGCAGCGCTGCTCGGTCGAGCTGACCTTCGACAATTCGCTCGGCCGCGCCGCCGGCCAGTGGTCGCAGTACGCCGAGCTCGCGGTGAAGCGCGTGCTCCAGCGCGACGGCGAGTCGAGCTACTTCATCAACGGCACGCACGTGCGCCGGCGCGATATTACCGACCTGTTCCTCGGCACCGGCCTCGGGCCGCGCGCCTACGCGATCATCGAGCAGGGGATGATCTCGCGGGTCATCGAGGCGAAGCCGGAAGAGCTGCGCGTCTTCCTCGAGGAAGCCGCCGGCATCTCGAAGTACAAGGAGCGGCGCAAGGAAACCGAGACGCGCCTCGCCGACACGCGCGAGAACCTGGCGCGCATCACCGACATCCGCCTCGAGCTCGGCACGCAGATCGAGAAGCTCGAAGCCCAGGCGAGCGTCGCCACGCGCTACCAGGAGCTGCAGGCCGACCTGCAGCTGAAGACCCATCTGCTCTGGTATCTGCGGCGGCGCGATGCCGGGAACGAGCGCGAGCGCCATTCCGCCGAGCTGACTCGCATCGGCAACGAGCTGGAGTCCGAGAACGCGAACTCGCGCCACCTGGAATCGCAGCTCGAGACCGCTCGCGCCGCGCACTACCAGGCGGGTGACGCGATGAACGCCGCCCAGGGCGCGCTCTACGGCGCCAACTCGGAAGTGGCACGCCTCGAATCGGAGCTGCGGCACGCCGAAGAAACGCGGGCGCGCCTCGAAAGCCACCACACGGAGCGCCGGACGCAGCTTGCGTCGTGGCGCGGCCAACGCTCGCAGCTCACGCAGGCGCTGCATATGTGGGCGGCAAGGGCCGGGACGGCGAAGCAGCACGTCCAGGTCACCAGGGAAAAGGTCGAAGCGGAAAACGCGCGCTTGCCGGAGGCGGAACAAGGCTTCCGCGCGAGCCAGGAAAAGCTCAACGAGGCGCGCAGCCTCCTGATGCAGGCGGAAAGCCGGCTGCAGCTCGAGCAGGCCAACCGCACGCACCTGCAGCGCGCCGCCGAGGCGCTCGCGCAGCGCCGCGAGCGGCTGCAAGCCGAGCTGGAAGCGCTGGTCGAGCCGGACAGCGCGCTCGCGCAGGAGCTGGAAGCGCGCGTCGCGCAGGTCGACGAGGATCTGCAGCGCGCGCGCGACGCGTTCGAAGCGTTGCAGGCCGAATGCGCCGAGCTCCAGGAGCAGAGCGCGAAGGCCGCCGAGGCGGTGAGCGTCGCGCAGCGCGAGCATGCGGCCGCCGAGGCGCAGCTCGCCACGCTGCGCCAGATCCAGGCCGAGGCCGAGAGCAACGCGCCGCTGCGCGAATGGATCGAGCGGCTCGGCCTGGGCGGCGCGGAGCCGCTCT
Source organism: Burkholderiales bacterium (assembly GCA_035554335.1). GTDB lineage: Bacteria > Pseudomonadota > Gammaproteobacteria > Burkholderiales > SG8-39 > SCGC-AG-212-J23. The sequence goes on along the minus strand of DATMIG010000394.1, from coordinate 8,841 downwards.
TCCACAAGCTGCGCATCGATGCCGGCTGGGAAACCGCGGTCGAGGCCGTGCTACGCGAGCGCCTGCATGCCCTGCAGTCGGGTTCATTCGCGACGGGCGCCAGGCCGCCGACCAAGGCGGCGCTGTTCGAAGCCGGTGCGGGCAGCGTCCCGACGGGGCTTGCGGCAAAAGTGCACGTGCTGGACGCCAGCATTTCGGGCGCGCTCGCCGATTGGCTTGCGGGTGTGGAGGTGGTCGACGGTACGCCCGACGCCGCGACCCGCGCGCAGCTCTCGCCGGGGCAGGTGCTCGTCAACCGCGAGGGTGACCAGTTCACGCGCCATACCATCAGCTTCCACGCGCCGGACCGCGCCGACGCCGGCATCCTGGCGCGGCAGGCGGAGATCGAGGCACTGGAGGGCCGCTGCGGCGAGCTGCGCCACAGCCTCGAATCGGCCCAGCAGGCGCACGAGCACGCCGAGAACGCCCGCCTCGAGCGCGAAGCCGCGCTCGAGGAGGCGCGCGTCGAGATCGCCCGCCACGAGAAGGCGCGCCACGACGTGCAGATCGAGCAGCTCAAGCTCGCGCAGGCGCAGGAGCGCTACCGCGAGCGTCGCGCGAAGCTGAACGCCGAGGACAACGAGCTCGCCGCCGAGGCCGAGGAGAACCAGGCCGCCATGCGGAAGTGCGAGGCGGCGTCCGCTTCCATCGGCGCCGAGATCACCGATGCGCGCGAGCGCCTGGAAGGCTCGCGCAGCGCCTACGTGAGCGCCGAGACGGCGCTCGCCCAGCAGCGGCGCGCCATCCAGCAGGCCGAGCGCGAGGCGCAGGATGCCCTGTTCGGCGAGCGCGAATGCGGCTCGAAGATCGCGGAGATCGACAACTCGGTGCGCGTCATCGACCAGCAGATCGAGCGCGCCGACGTCGAGATCGCCAAGCTGACCGAGGAGCTCGCCGCCGACCCGATTCCCGCAGTGCGCCAGCAGCTCGACGTCGCGGTCGAGGCCCGCATGGCATGCGAGAAGACGCTCGCCGGCGCACGCGACACGGTCGAGCAGGCCGCCGGCGCATTGCGCCAGATCGAGGAAGCCCGCCTCGAGATCGAAAACAAGGTGGCGCCGCTGCGCGAGCGGCTCGGCGAGCTGAAGCTCAAGGAGCAGGCGGCGCAGATCAACTTCGAGCAGTTCGACACGCAGCTGCGCGAGGCGGCCGCCAATGAGGAAGTGCTGGCGAAAGCCGCCGAGGACGCGCCGCGCCCGTCGAACCTGCAGGGCGAGATCACCAAGCTCACCAACCAGATCGGCGAGCTCGGCGCGGTGAACCTGGCGGCGGTCGAAGAGCTGCGCACGAGCACCGAGCGCAAGGGCTACCTCGACTCGCAGGCCACCGACCTCGAAGAGGCCGTCGGCACGCTCGAGGACGCGATCCGCAAGATCGACCGCGAGACGCGCGAGCTCCTCAAGGAGACGTTCGACAGCGTGAACCGCCACTTCTCCTCGCTCTTCCCGTCGCTCTTCGGCGGCGGCGAGGCGAAGCTGATCATGACGGGCGAGGAGATCCTCGACGCCGGCGTGCAGGTGATGGCGCAGCCGCCGGGCAAGCGCAACTCCAGCATCCACCTCCTGTCGGGTGGCGAGAAGGCGCTGACGGCGATCTCGCTCGTCTTCTCGCTGTTCCAGCTCAACCCGGCGCCGTTCTGCCTGCTGGACGAGGTCGACGCGCCGCTCGACGACTCGAACACGGTCCGCTTCTGCGAGCTGGTGCGCAAGATGTCGTCGAACACGCAGTTCCTCTTCATCAGCCACAACAAGATCACCATGGAGCTCGCCCAGCAGCTGATCGGCGTGACGATGCCGGAGTCGGGCGTGTCCAAGGTGGTGGCGGTGGACATCGACGAAGCGCTGCGCATCCGGGAGGAGCTCGCCGCCTGACGGATCTGCAGATCGCCGAAAGATGACCGATCTGCAGATCGGTCTGGCGGTGATCGGCGGCGTCGCCGTCGTCGCCGTAGTCGTCTACAACCGCTGGCAGGAACGCTCGGCGCGGCGCGAGGCGCAGAGGGCGTTCGCCTCCTCGCACAGCGACGTGCTCCTCGATGGCCGGCGCGAGCCCTCGCTGCCGGTTCGGCCCGAGCCGCCGCCGGAGCCGCCGCGAGCCAGGGTGCAGGCCGCCGAGAAAATCGATTACGTGATGGAGCTCACCCGCGCGGTGCCGCCAGCCGAGCTGCACGAAGGCTGGGCGGAGATCGAGCGCCGCTTCTCCCGCCGGGTGTTTCTCGATGGCCAGCGCGCGGCCATGCAGCTCATCAGCCGCGATGGCGTGGTGAGCGATGCGGAGCTGCTCGAGTTCCGCTCGATGGTGGAGACGCTGGGCACGCGGCTCGGCGCCGGCGTGCGCGCGCCGGAGATGCGCGCCGCGCTCGACGCCGCGCGCGAGCTCGACCGCACCTGCGCCGACGCCGACATCCAGGTGGCGTTGCACGTGATCGGCATCGGCGGCGCTGCCGCGGAGTTTGCGGACCAGCCGTTCCAGGCCACGCCGCGCGCCGATGGCGTCACGCTGACGCTCGACGTGGCGCGCACGCCCGAGCCGGCGCGCACGTACGAAGCCATGGCGCGCGCCGGGCGCCAGCTCGCGCAGTCGCACGGCGGCCGCATCGTCGACGACGAGGGGCGTGAGCTCGACGAGCGCGCGCTCGCCGCCATCGGCCGCAGCATCGATGCGGTGCGCCGGCAGCTCGCCGGCTGCGGCATCGAGGCCGGAAGCCCGCTCGCCCTTCGCGTCTTTTCATGAGCCGCGCGCAGTCCGAGATCGAGCGGCTGCGCCGCGAGCTCGAGCGTCACAACCGCCTCTATTACGTCGAGGACGCGCCCGAGATCACCGACGCGGAATACGACCGCCTGTTCCGCGAGCTGGCGGCGCTCGAAGCGGCCCATCCCGAGCTCGCCTCGCCCGATTCGCCGACGCAGCGCGTCGGCGGCGCGCCGGCGAGCGACCTCGCGCCGGTGCGGCACGAGATCCCGATGCTCTCGATCCGCACCGAGACCGACACGGAGGATAGCGGCGCGGCGAAGTTCGACGCGCGCATCCGCAAGGAGCTCGGCCTCGGGCCGCACGATCCGCCGGTCGAGTACGCGGCCGAGCTGAAGCTCGACGGCCTCGCCATCAGCCTGCGCTACGAGGACGGACTCCTGGTGCGCGCGGCGACGCGCGGCGACGGCGAGGTGGGCGAGGACGTCACGGCCAATGTGCGAACCATCCACAGCATCCCGCTCAAGCTGAAAGGCACGGCGCCCGCGGTGCTCGAGGTCCGCGGGGAAATCTTCATGACGCGCGCGGCCTTCGAGAAGATGAATCGGCGCCAGGCGGAGGCCGGCGAGAAGCTCTTCATCAATCCCCGCAATACGGCGGCGGGGGCGGTACGCCAGCTCGATCCCAAGATGACGGCCAAGCGGCCGCTGTCGTTCTTCGCCTACGGCTGGGGCGTGGTACGTGGCCTGCGGCTCGCCCGCCACAGCGAGATGGTGGATGCCTTCGAGGGTTTCGGCTTGCCGGTGGAGCGCCATCGCAGGGTGGTGCACGGCGCGGAAGGCCTGATCGCCTATCACGCGGAGATACGCGAACGGCGCGAGAAGCTGCCCTTCGACATCGACGGCGTGGTCTACAAGCTGAACGACCTCGAAGCCCAGGCCGACCTCGGATTCGTCGCGCGCGAGCCGCGCTGGGCGGTGGCGCACAAGTATCCGCCGCAGGAGGAAGTGACCGAAGTGCAGGCGATCGAGGTGCAGGTCGGCCGCACCGGCACGCTGACGCCGGTGGCGAAGCTGAAGCCGGTGTTCGTCGGCGGCGTCACGGTGAGCAACGCCACGCTGCACAACGAAGACGAGCTGCGCCGCAAGGACGTGTGGGTCGGCGACACCGTGGTGATCCGCCGCGCCGGGGACGTGATTCCCGAGATCGTGGCGGTGCGCACGCCGGGGCCGCGTCGCCCGGCGGATCGCTTCGAGATGCCGACCCGGTGTCCGGTGTGCGACTCGCCCGTGGTGCGCGTGGAAGGCGAGGCCGCCACGCGTTGCACCGGCGGGCTCTATTGCAAGGCGCAGCGCAAGCAGACGCTGCTCCACTTCGCCAGCCGGCGCGCCATGGACATCGAGGGGCTCGGCGAGAAGATCGTCGACCAGCTGGTCGAGCGCGAGCTGGTGAAGAACCCGGCGGACCTCTATGGCCTCGGCGCTGAAACCCTCGCGGGACTCGAACGCATGGCGCAGAAGTCCGCCGAGAACCTGAAGCGCAGCATCGATAGCGCACGCAGCGCGGAGCTGAACCGCTTCATCTACGCGCTCGGCATGCCGGGCGTGGGCGAGGAGGTGGCGAAGATCCTGGCGCGCCATTTCGGTACCTTGGCCGACCTTCGCGCCGCCGACTGGCCTAAGCTCGCGGCAGACAAGGAGGCGATTCGCAAGGACAATGCGGGCCGCAAGAAACGCGGCGAAGCGTTGCAGCCGGTGCCGCTGGAAGGCATCGGGCCGGAGCTGAGCGACAGCATCCAGAAGTTCCTCGATGAGCCGCACAACCGGGATGTCATCGATCGGCTCGAGCGCGAGGTCAAGATTTCGGCGACGGCCCGCCCGGCAGGCGTGGCAAATGCGGCAGCGGGCAAGACCTTCGTGCTGACCGGCTCGCTGCCCGGCATGACGCGCGACGAGGCGCGGGAGGCGCTGGAGGCGCGCGGGCACAAGGTGGCGTCGTCGGTGTCGAAGAAGACCGACTACGTGGTGGCCGGCGCCGATGCCGGGTCTAAACTGGACAAGGCGCGCGCGCTCGGCGTGCGGGTCATCGATGAAGAAGCGTTGCGCCGGCTATTGAAGGAAGACTAGATGCCCAGGCTCAAGAAAGCGGTTTTTCCGGTCGCCGGCTTCGGCAGCCGGTTCCTGCCGGTCACCAAGGCGAGTCCGAAGGAGATGATGCCGGTGGTGGACAAACCGCTCATCCAGTACGCGGTCGAGGAAGCGGCGGCCGCCGGCATTACCGACATGATCTTCGTCACCGGCCGCCACAAGCGCGCCATCGAGGATCATTTCGACAAGGCCTACGAGCTCGAGACCGAGCTCGAAAAGAAGAACAAGGAGGCGCTCCTTTCGCAGGTGCGCGAGGTACTGCCGGAAGGCGTGCGCTGCATCTATATCCGCCAGGCGGAGCCGCTCGGGCTGGGGCACGCCGTGCTCTGCGCGCAGCCCGTGGTCGGCAACGACCCGTTCGCCGTGCTCCTCGCCGACGACCTGATGGACTCGGATCCGCCGGCCATCGCGCGCATGGCGCAGATCTTCGAGAAGGAGGGCTGCTCGCTGCTCGGCGTGGAGGAGGTGCCGCGCGACCAGACGCAGAGCTACGGCATCGTCACCATCGACAAGCTGGTGGGCGACAGCGCGCGCATCCACAGCATCGTGGAGAAGCCGAAGCCCGCCGACGCACCGTCCAATCTGGCCGTGATCGGCCGCTACGTGCTTACGGCGCGCATCTTCGATCTGCTCGCGCAGGTCACGCCCGGCGCGGGCGGCGAGATTCAGCTGACCGACGCCATCTCGGCGCTGCTCAAGGAGGAGAAGGCGCTCGCCGTGCGCCTGCCCGGGCGGCGCTTCGACTGCGGCTCGAAGCTCGGCTACCTGCAGGCGATGGTCGAGCTCGGCCTGCGCCATCCCGAAGTCGGCGAGGCCTTCGCGCGCTATCTCAAGTCACGCTAGACTCGGCTTGATGAGCGATGTCCAGCGCGCCTGGCGTTTCCTCGAGGATTCCGACCCGATCGCGAGCGCCGAGCAGGTGCAGGCGGCGCTGCAGCGTGTCGCCGGTGAAATCACCGCCGAGCTGTCGAAGAGCTATCCCGTCGTCCTGGTGGTGATGGGTGGTGCCGTGATCTTCGCCGGGCAGATCCTGCCGCTGCTGCGCTTTCCGATCGACTTCGACTACATCCACGCCTCGCGCTACGGCGCCGAGACGCGCGGCGCCGACGTCGACTGGCGCGTAAAGCCGCCCGCCAGCGTGCGCGGGCGCGCGGTGCTCGTGCTGGACGACATCCTGGACGGCGGCCAGACGATGGACGCGATCCGCTCGCGACTTTTCGAGCTCGGCGCGGCGAGCTTCCATTGCGCCGTGCTGGTGGAGAAAAAACTGAAAGTCAAAAAACCGATCCATGCCGACTTCGTCGGGCTCGAGATCGAGGACCGCTTCGTCTTCGGCTACGGCATGGACGCGAAAGGCTACTGGCGCAACCTGCCCGAGATCCGCGCGATGCGGGCGTCCTGATGCTGGCCATCATCGGCGGCAGCGGGCTTTCCAAGCTCGGCAACATGGAAGTGACGAAGCGCAAGGTCTCGCGCACGCCCTATGGCGAGGCTTCCGGTGCGCTGACCTTCGGCCATATCGGCGGCTGCGAAGTGGTGTTCCTGGCGCGCCACGGTTACGGCCACACGATCGCGCCGCATGAAGTGAACTACCGCGCGAACCTGTGGGCGCTGAAGGACGCCGGTGCCTCCGAAGTCGTGTCGGTCGCCTCGGTGGGGGCGATCGGCGACCACGCGCCGGGCGCGATTGTCGTTCCGGACCAGGTGATCGACTACACGTGGGGGCGTGCGTCGACCTATTTCCAGGGCCAGGGCGCGCCGGTGAACCACATCGACTTCACCGAGCCGTACTCCCGCAGCCTTCGGCGGCGCATCCTGAACGCCGCCGCCGAGTGCAAGGAGCCCGTTGCCGACGGCGGCGTATACGCCGCGACGCAAGGCCCGCGGCTCGAGACGTCGGCCGAGATCGAGCGCCTGGCGCGCGACGGCGCCACGCTCGTCGGCATGACCGGCATGCCGGAGGCGGCGCTTGCGCGCGAGATCAGCCTCGAATACGCCGCCATCGCGGTGGTGGCGAACTGGGCAGCGGGCCGCGGCGACAGCAAGCGCGCGGTGCCGCTCGACAAGATCGGCGCCATCCTCGAGGAGGCCATGGGTCGCGTGCGCCGCATCATCGAGGAGTGCTGCAAGCAATGAGGAGGGCGCAGTGATTCGCGAGGTGCTGCGCATGGGCGATCCGCGCCTTCTGCGCCGTTCGGATGAAATCAAGGGCTTTGGGACGCCGGAGCTCAAGGAGCTCCTGCAGGACATGCGCGACACGATGGCGCACCTGAGCGGCGCGGGCCTTGCCGCGCCGCAGATCGGCGTCAACCTGCGCGTGGTGATCTTCGGCGTGCGGGCCAACCCCCGCTATCCGGGCGTCGAGGAGGTGCCGGACACGGTGCTCATCAATCCCGTGCTGACGCCGCTCGACACCGAGCTGGAAGAGGGCTGGGAAGGCTGCCTTTCAGTGCCCGGCATGCGCGGTCTCGTGCCGCGCTACAAGCGCCTGCGCTATCGCGGCTTCGACGAGAACGGCCGGCCGTTCGAGCGCGAGGTGTCGGATTTCCACGCGCGCGTGGTGCAGCACGAGGTCGACCACCTCGATGGCATCCTCTACCCGATGCGGATCCGCGACCTCAGCCAGTTCGGCTTCAACGAAGCGCTGTTTCCAGGGCAGGAGCTGCCTGCGGAAGACTGAGCTCCGAGAGGAGCTCCTGCTCGACGGCGAGCACCGTCCTCGGTGCCGTCAGCGCTTCGCCCGATACCAGGAAGACGTCCTCTACGCGGTCGCCGAGCGTATTGATGCGCGCGGTCTGCAGGCTGATGTGGTGCTTCGCGAGGATGCGCGCGATGCCGTAGAGCAGTCCCGGCCGGTCGCTCGCCACCACTGACAGCACCTGGTAGGCGCCGCGCTCGTCGGGCCGCACGTCGACGATCGGCGAGATCGGGAAATGGCGCACGCGGCGCGACAGACGCCCGCCGCGCGGCGGACCGAGCGGCGCGTCCGACTTCAGCTCCTCGGCGAGCTCGGACTCGATCATGGCGATGCGGTTCTGGTAGTGCGCGTCGCGTCCCATGCCCATCACGACGAAGGTGTCGAGCGCGTAGCCGTTCCGCGTCGTGTGGACCTTCGCCTCGGCGATGTTGAAGCCGGCGCGGTCGAAGTAGCCGCAGATGCGCGCAAAGAGCGCCTCGCGGTCCTTCGTGTAGATCATCACCTGCAGGCCTTCGCCGAAGGGGGCGAGGCGCGCCTTCACCACGGGCTTGTCGGCGTCTACCCGGTAATGCAAATTCCTCGTATGCCAGGCGATCTGCTGCGCGTCGTGGCGCAGGAAGTAGGCGATGTCGAGCTGCGCCCACAGCTTGTCTTTCACTCCGTCCGATAACGCATACAGGCGCAGCAGCCGGGCCGCTTCGGATTGCTTTTCTGCCATCGCCGCGTCCCGGGCGAGCGGCTCGCCGGTGAGGATGCGCCGCGTGGCGCGGAAGAGATCCTCGAGGAGCTTGCCCTTCCAGGCGTTCCACACCTTGGGGCTCGTGCCGCGCACGTCGGCGACCGTAAGGAGATAGAGCGCCACGAGGCGGCGCTCGGTCTTCACCTTGTCGGCGAAGGCACGCACGACTTCCGGGTCGTAGACGTCCTGCTTCTGCGCGACGTGCGACATCGCGAGGTGGCTCTCGACCAGGAACGAGACGAGCTCGGCGTCTTCGCGTGCGATGCCGTGGCGGCGGCAGAAGCTCTTCGCGTCGGCCGAGCCGAGGTGCGAATGGTCGCCGCCGCGACCCTTGGCGATGTCGTGGTAGAGCGCGGCGACATAGAGCAGCCAGTGCCGCTCGAAGCCGCTCATCAGCTCGCTCGCCAGCGGAAACTCGTGCGCGAACTCCGGTTGCGTGAAGCGGCGCAGATTCCGCACCACCATCAGGATGTGCTGATCGACCGTATAGACGTGGAAGAGATCGTGCTGCATCTGGCCGACGATGC
>DATMIG010000393.1:0-4900 GCA_035554335.1 Burkholderiales bacterium | reverse complement strand
AGCACATAGTTGCCGACCCAGACAGGAATCTTTTCGTTCGTGATGGGATGCGACACGAAAACCCCGGTATCGACCCCCTTCTTCTCGATCTGCGCGAGCTCGGCTTCCATCACCGCGCCGCGCTTGCACTCGTCGACGAACGCCTTGACCCTGGGGTCGCGCTTCGCGGCGTATTCGGCGATCGGATGCTCGGCCGCAACCGCCATGAACGTCGCGCCCATCAGCGTGTCGGCGCGCGTCGTGAATACCCAAAGAACCTGCTTCTGACCGTTCAATTCATAGGGGAAGCCGATGCGCACGCCCTCGGAGCGGCCGATCCAGTTCTTCTGCATCAGCTTCACCTGCTCGGGCCAGTTGGGCAGCTGGTCGAGCGCGGCGAGCAGTTCCTCGGCGTAGGCGGTGATGCGGAAGAAGTACATCGGGATCTCGCGCTTCTCCACCAGCGCGCCGGTGCGCCAGCCGCGGCCTTCGATCACCTGCTCGTTGGCGAGCACCGTCTGGTCGACCGGATCCCAGTTCACGACGCCGGTCTTCTTATAGGCGAGGCCCTTCTTGAAGAGGCGCGTGAAGAGCCACTGGTTCCACTTGTAGTAGTCGGGCTTGCAGGTGGCGAGCTCTCGCTCCCAGTCGAGGGCGAAGCCGAGGCTCTTCAGCTGGCCCTTCATGTATTCGATGTTGCTGTAGGTCCACTTCGCCGGCGGCACGCGATTCGCCATCGCCGCGTTTTCCGCCGGCAGGCCGAACGCGTCCCAGCCCATCGGCTGCAGCACGTTGTAGCCGCGCATGCGGTAGAAGCGCGTCAGCACGTCGCCGATGGTGTAGTTGCGCACGTGGCCCATGTGCAGCTTCCCCGAGGGATAGGGGAACATGGACAGGCAGTAGAACTTCGGCTTAGCCTTGTCTTCCTCGGCGTGGAACGAGCGCCGGCTCTCCCAGAAAGCTTGGGCTTCGCGCTCTACCGCCTGAGGATCGTAAGTGTCTTGCATGTGAGAAAGTGCACGGGAAGCGGCGGATTATAGCGATAGGGTGCATCCGTTCTCCGCTGGTGCTCGTAGACGAGAACAACAAAACGAGGCGGTCATGAAAGCACTCCTTCGCCACGCCGTTTTCCTTATCGCACTGCTCGTGGCGCTGCCCGCGTTCGCGCAGGTGGCGGGCACCATCGAGGCCGTGCAGATGCCCGCCTGGGTGCAGCGCGCCGGCGGCCGCCTGCCGCTGCTGCCGGGGACGCAGCTGCGCGCCGGCGACCAGGTGGTCACCGGCGCCGGGGCGCGTCTGCAGATCAAGCTCGCCGAGGGCAGCGTGGTGAAGCTCGGCGAGAACGCACAGATGACGTTCGCCGAAGTCGCTTCCAGCACCGATCTGTTCAAGGCTGCGCTCGACGTGCTGCAGGGCGCGTTCCGCTTCACGACCGACATCGTGTCCAAGGCGCAGACGCGGCGCGAGGTCAGCGTCCGCGTCGGGCAGGTCACGGCCGGCATCCGCGGCACCGATCTCTGGGGACGCTCGCGCGCCGGCAACGAGGTCGTCTGCCTGATCGAAGGCGAGATCGAGGTCGGCGCCCAGGGCGAGCCGACCGTGAAGATGGACCACCCGCTGCAGTTCTATCGCCGCGTGGACAACAAGACGCAGCCGGTCGGCAACGTCGACCCGGTGCAGCTCGCGCAATGGTCGCTCGAGACGGATACCGAAATGGGCAAGGGCGTACTGCGGCAGGGCGGCCGCTACAGCGTGATTCTCGCCAGCTTCCCCGAGCAGGCCGGCGCGCTCGCGATGTAAGACCAGCTGCGCAACGCCGGCTATCCGGCGGAAATCTCGCCGGTGAAGGACGCGGACAAGATGGCGTATCGCGTGCGCATCCGCCACCTGCCGTCGCGCGGCGAGGCGGAGGCGCTCGGCAATGCGCTGCGCGGCAAGTTCGGCATCGCTGAACCGAGGGTTTCGGGCTGAGCTGGATAGCCGCCGCCTTCGGCATCGCCGGCGGCGTCGCGCTTGGACTTTCGCTCGCCAGCGCGCTCTTCCGGCATCGTCTTCTGACAAGGGCGGTGATGGGCGGCATCGCTGCCTCCGTCGTGCCTGCGATCCTTCTCGCGCTCGCGGTGGGCGCACCCCTCGGCGCCGCGCTGGGCCAAGCGATGGGCGTCGCCCTCGGCGTCGCGCTGGTTCTCGCGGTCGCGCTCGTCGTGGGCGGCGCGGCCGGACTGGGAGTTGCGAAGGCGGTAGACGCCTACCGCCTCTGGCGCGGTTAACGGCCGACGAGGTCGCCTTTCAGGCCGCCGAGCGCGGCGACCAGCGCGCTGAATCATGAGTACCCCTTTCATGGGAGGCGCGAGACAATTCCCCCGCGCACCGTACAAAGCGAGATGCTGGACGACCGGCAGATAAAGGCACTGCTGTTGCGCACCGCGGCGCGCGATGCGGGTTCGGCGGACGCGTTCGAGCGCCTGTACCGCCTTTGCGCGCCGCTCATGATGGGCATCGCCCTGCGCATCGTGCGGCGTACCGAGCTCGCGGAGGAGATCCTCCACGACAGCTTCGTCCGCATCTGGCAGACCGCCCAGACCTTCGATCCGCTCGCCACGCGCCCGGTGGCGTGGATGGTGGCCATCGCGCGCAATCGTGCCCTCGACACGGTCGCGAGCCATGACGTCGCTCGCGTCGATCCCTATGAAGAGGACATGCTCGACACCCTGTTCGACTGGAGCGAGGGCGCGGATGAGGCCGAGGACCGTCGCCGCAATACCCGTTGGCTGCGCGACTGCCTCGCGCGACTGCAGGCGGCGGAGCGGCAGGCGCTGGTGCTCGCCTATCAGCACGGGCTAAGCCACAGCGAGCTCGCCGCACAGATGCAGAAGCCGCTCGGCACGGTGAAGAGCTGGGTGCGGCGCGGCATGGCGAACCTGCGGCATTGCATGGAAGGCGCCACGTGAGGCTCGCGGACCATGCGCTGCTCGACGCGCTGTGCGGCGAATACATCGTCGGCACGCTGCGCGGCGCCGCGCGCCGGCGCTTCGAGCGCGCGCTGCGCGAAGAGCCGCGCGTCGCGCAACGGCTGCGCCACTGGCACGAAATGACGCCGCGCTATTCGACGAAGGGCGAAGTGCAACCGCCGCGCCGCGTGTGGTCGCGGCTCGAGAAGGAGCTCGGGCTCGAGGAATACCGCGAGCCATGGTTCCGGCGACGCGAATCCTGGGCGGCGATCGCCGCCGCCGTGGCGAGCGTCGTGCTCATCCTCGCGTTCATCCACCAGGTCGAGGAGCCGGCGCGCGGGCTGGTGCAGCTCGCCGAGCTCTCCGGCAAAGATCAATCGGTGCACGTCACCGCGCACCGCTCACGGGACGGCCGCACGCTCGCGTTGACCGCGAGCGAGGCAATGGTTGCCGGCACGAACCAGAGCTACGAGCTGTGGCTCGTCCCGGCGGAAGGCGGCGATCCGATCTCGCTCGCCGTGCTCGGCGCGCTCGACGCGCGCTTCGTCATCGACGAGAGCCAGCGGCAGCGGCTGCGCGCAGGCGCCACGCTCGCGGTGAGCGTCGAGCCCACCGGCGGCTCGCCCACCGGCAAGCCAACCGGGCCGGTGATCCTCAGCGGACGAATCTCCGGATAGCGCGCGACTAAGTCGAAAACAACCTCGTTGCACCGCAGCGTCATCGGTTCGTCAACCTGCTGCTTGGGGCGTCGTTACCGGAGACATGGCAGTCATCCGGTGCAAAGGCAGGCTGTGGCAGCGACTGGGCGTGCGGCGCGAAACCACGCCGGCGCACCCGGCGACGTTCGCCGGCGTCCTTCTCGGCTCGTGGGGCGCGAAGCTCTTTCGTGACGGCGAGCGCTATCTGGTCATTGCCGTCAACGATCGCACCTGCCTGACTGCGCTGTTCCCGTTCGAAGGCCGGGCGCGGTTTTCCGCCGGCCTGTGCGCGGCGGTCGGCACGGCGCTGCGCGATCTCGGCATAGCGGAGCCCATCGTGCGAGCGGAATGCGCCGCGCTGGAATTCATGCCGGCCGCGCGCCTCGGCGCCGAAGAGCTTGCCGACATCCTGGAGGACGTGCAGTACATGTGCGAGATCGAGCTTTGCTACCACGCGGATCTGCGCATCGTGCAGCGGAACCTCAACGATTTTCCTCATCCGAACCGCGACCCATGCGTGCCGCTGGAAGCGGTGCACGAGCTTTTCCACAACGCCGGAGAGAACGCCGCTTGGCTACGCTCGATCGCGTAAGGGAGGAGATCGCTTACTTGAAGGTCTGGCCGGGCTGGCTTGTTTCGGCTGGAGATGCGGCGCGCGCGCCGGCATACCCGCTGGCACTGCTTGGGGGTATTGCTGCTAGGCTTATTCAGCTTGTTTCTTCACCGCCAAATCGAGTCTCGAATCCGGCGACTGGAGACACTATGAGCTTCGACCGCGAAACGATTTCCACCATCGTCGCCTTCCTCGTTCTTCTCCTGATGGTCTACATCATGTGGGACGCCGGTCGCGACAAGGACAAGAAATAGGTTAAGCCGCCGTACGCGCGCCCTATAATGCGCGTGCTTTGTCGCTTCATCTCGAACTACTCAATCCCGAACAGCTAGCCGCCGTCACGCTTCCCGACGAGCACGCGCTCATCCTCGCCGGCGCGGGTAGCGGCAAGACGCGCGTGCTGACCACCCGCATCGCGTGGCTGGTGAAGGGCGGGCGCACGATTCCGTCGCGCGTGCTCGCTGTCACTTTTACAAACAAGGCGGCGCGCGAGATGCTGACGCGCGTCACGGCGATGATGTCGCTCAATCCGCGCGGCATGTGGATGGGCACCTTCCACGGCCTCGCCAACCGCATGCTGCGAGCGCATCACCGCGATGCCGGCCTGCCGCAGGCGTTCCAGATCCTCGATTCGCAGGACCAGCTCGCGCTGGTGAAGC
>DATMIG010000392.1:0-5876 GCA_035554335.1 Burkholderiales bacterium | reverse complement strand
GGTGGCGGCCTTGTCGATGGCCGGCCCGATCGCCACGTTGCCGATCTGCGGCGTGCCGAGCTCGAGCGCGCGCTCGAGCGACTCCTGGTCGGCCTGCGGCACCGGCGGCGTGCCGAACGGCTCGATGGCGTTGAACACCTGGGTGCCGTTGCCGGATTGCAAGCCGACGTTCAGCCACGCCGGCTGTGAAGCGAGGATGCGCTTCGCCTCGTCGTGGATGGCGCGCAGGTCGCCCTTCTCGAAGCTGCGCGAGGTCGCCATCGCCTGCACGGTGAGAACGTGGCCGCGCAGCTCGAAATCCACCGCGCTGATCGCCGTGCGCGCACGGCCGAGCGCATCGTTCAGCGCGCTGGTGCGCGCCTGCTCCGCCTCGAGGAAAGCGGCGACGATGCACACCGCCACGAACGGCAGCACCGCAACGATCGTCAGGATGTCGACCTGCGAGCCGCCCTTGGCAGTGGAGTGCATGGCTGCGGGGATTGTAGCGGCGTGACAGGCGCGACTCGCTTCTTCTACCATCGGGGCGGAGGAGACCTGACGATGACTGACAGACCCGTCGTAGCCGTATCCACGCTGCTCGACCAGCGCGGCATCACTTCCTTTCACGTGCGCCTGATCTTCTGGTCGGCGCTGATCGCGCTGTTCGACGGTTACGACATCGCCGCCATCTCGCTCGCCGCGCCGCATCTCGTGCGCGAATGGCACGTCGATCGCGCGGCGCTCGGGCCGGTGCTGTCGGCGAGCCTGGTCGGCATCCTCTTCGGCTCAATGCTCTTCGGCTGGATCGGCGACCGCTACGGCCGCAAGAAGGCGCTGCTCGGCTCGCTCTTCCTGTTCGGCATCTTCACCTGGCTCGGCGCGCACGCCACCAACCTGACCCAGATGACCTGGCTGCGCCTGATCGCCGGCTTCGGCATCGGCGGCGTGATCCCCAACATGATTGCGATCAACATCGAGTCGGCGCCGCGGCGGCTGCGCGGCACGCTCGGCCTCATCGCCACCGGCCTCGTGCCGATCGGCGGCGCCGTACCCGGCTTCGTGTCGGCCATGCTGGTGCCGCAACACGGCTGGCCGATCCTCTTCTATATCGGCGGCATCGCGCCGGTGGTGATCGGCGTGCTGGCGATCTTCTGGATGCCCGAGTCGATCAAGTACATGACCCTGCACGAGAGCCAGCGCGCGAACCTGGTGAAGCTCATCCGGCAGCTCTCGCCCGGATACGCGGTGCCCGAAGGCGCGCGCTTCGTGGTCGAGGACGAGAAGCAGTTCCCGAGCTCGAACCCGAGGTACCTCTTCCGCGACGGCCTGGCGTTGATCACGCCGCTCCTGTGGCTGCTCTTCGCGTTGAACCTGATGGGCTTCTTCTTCCTGCTGAGCTGGACGCCCACGCTGCTCACGGCGGCGAAGCTGCCACCGCAGACCGCCGCCCTCAGCATCGCGCTCCTGCAGCTCGGCGGCACGGTCGGATCGCTCGCGCTGGTACGCTGGCTCGATCGTTACCAGTTCGCAGCCATCACGGTGCTGTTCCTGATCGCCGTTCCGGTGGTCGGCGCGCTCGGCTTCATCGGCGCCGGGTCGACGAAAACGGTGCTGCTCGCCGCCTGCTTCGTCGCCGGATTCTGCGTGCTCGGCATCCAGTCCGGCATCAACGTCGCGGGCGCGCTCGTCTATCCGACCTCGCTGCGCGCGAACGGCTCCGGCTGGGAGCTGGGGGTGGGACGCATCGGCGCGATCATCGGCCCGCTGGTCGGCGCGCTCTTCGTCACCATGCCGGTGCAGCAGCTGTATATGTGGTCGGCGCTGCCCTTCCTCCTGGGCGCGATCGTCTGCTTCGCGATCTACCGGCTGAACGAAGCGCGGCTCAGCCGGTAATGCGCATGCGGCTCAGGTAGCTCGCATATTCCTGCACGAGCTCGACGAGCCTGCGCTTGTCCGGCCTCTGTGCCGCCTGGTCGATGTCGGCGGCGATGAGAGAGATCGCCGCGAAGCCATGCGGCCCGCCGGCGTCCTTCATCTGGTGCGCAATCCGGCGCACCGTGGCGAGATCGTTCGACGCAACGGCCTCGAGCAGCGCATCGAGCTCGCTCCGCCGGCTCTCCAGAAAAACCGGCAACAGGTCTTCCAGGGACATGGCCGATTATTGGCGCCGCGCCGGCACGTCGTTGTGAAAATCTACTAGCGCGAAGCATTACTTCTCCGCGGTTTTGCAGTCCTTTTCTGTCGCCGCGCGGCGTCGAAATCGGTGCTCTCCTACCCGCTCGTCCGCAGACCGTGCCGTTTGTCTCGGACGCAGGCTGTAGTCGGTTTCGCGAGACTATTATGATCCCAACAACTACGGCTCGCAGTCCCCTCAGAGGGTCGCGGGCAGGGAGAGGGAGATGGATCGTCGTCAAGAATCGCGCAGCGATTCGCTGCGCAACTCGTTGTGCGCGCTGTTTCTCGTGACGCTCGCCGCCTGCGGTGGTGGCGGCGGCGGCGAGCCGAACCAGACCAGTTCCCAGTCGCTGCCATCCGGCAGCGCGGGCTCGACGTCGAGCGGCAGTTCGCAGCAGGCGCGAGCCGCCGCTTCTGCCATCGACACCGGCGACATCCTTGGCGAAGCGGATGCGAACACGCCGTTCGCGCAGCAGTCGGGCTACAACGGCCAGGTCATCGGCCAGTTCCCCGACGCACAGGACATCCCGGAAACCGGCATCCATTACAGCACTCTTCCGAACGGCGAGACGCTGCGCCTCGGCAAGGTGCTCGATCCCTGGAACCCGAACCTGAAGGTCTTCGCCTTCCAGCTCGGGCCGAACGATCCCACCACGTCGGGCTCGAAGCGCTCGGAGTTCGAGTTCCCGCCGAACGTCGAGAACGGCAAGACTTACTGGATCGCGTTCAGCCTGAACGTGCAGGACTGGGGCTCGCTCCCGAGCGGCGACGACGCGCTCTTCGGCACGCAGGTGCATTCGGGCGACTCGAGCAAGGGCTTCAGCCCGTCGTTCTCGCTCGTCTCCTACGGCAGCTCGGGCGGGCGCACCTTCCAGGTGTTCCGCACTTCCAACACGAGCGGCACGAGCCAGACGATGGTGAAGTACCCGGAGATCCCGATCCGCTTCGGGCAATGGACGGAATTCGTCTTCAAGTTCCGTCACGCCACCGACAATTCAGGCCTGCTGCAGGTTTGGATGGACGGCCAGCAGATCGTCGACTATTCGGGACCGATCGGCTTCAACACGCCGGGATACCGCGATTACGCGAAGTTCGGCTATTACAACTGGTCCAGCTTCAACTCCAGCCGCAAGGTGCTGATCCGCGCGCCGGTCCTCGTGCAGGACCCGACCGGCAGCAAGTACACGGTGGACTCGCTGCGCGCCTACGTAGAAGCGCAGTGAATGCGCACGTTACCGAGGTAGGTGGCGTACTGCCTGACCAGCTCGAGTAGCCGGCGCATGTCGGCGCGCTGCACGGCGCCATCGAGGTCCACGCCGATGAGGGAAATCGTCGGGAAGCCGTAGGGCTCGCCGACGCCCTTCATCCGGTGGGCGATATGGAGCACGGTCGCGAAATCCCGCGTCGCGACGGCCGCCTTGAGGGCGTCGAGCTCTTTCCTGCGGTTTTCGAGAAAGGCCGGCACCAGGTCTTCTACCCCGGCGGGAATCGAAGCTTCGAGAGGGTCGGCCATGCGCGATTATTGGCCGAGCCGGGCCGAGCCCGTGTCAGTTTGTGCAAGCGCCCGCGGGCGGCAGATCAGTCAGGATTTCGACAGCCCCTATTTGCACCACTCTCCGACCGACCGTTGCGCCCGCTCGATCGCCTGCTGGCGCTGACCTTCTTCCATGTAGACCCGCTCCCCCGCGGCGTCGGTCGACACGATGCGCTGGCCGGTCTGCAGCGTGCGCAGATAGGTCTGCGCGCTGGCGCAGTTTTGCTGCTTCTGCGCGGCATCGGCGCGCTCCTTCTCGGCCTTCTGCTCCGCTTCCTGGCGCTCCTGCTGCCGTTTGCGGAACGCGGCTTCGGGACTGAGCTCCTTCTCCTTGTCGCCCGCCTTGCTGTCCTTGCTGTCCTTGTTGTCCTTCTTCTCGACCGGCGCGGGGGGACGCGACGGCGCCTTCAAGGCTCTGGCATTGGCACCGGGCGGAGGCGTATCCCCATAGCGGATCCTGCCGTCCTGGTCGACCCACTTGTAAGTCTGGCCGTAAGCGGCTGCGGTAACCGCCCAGGCAAATAGCATCACGGCCGGTTTCATTTCTCCCCCCTCACTGCCTTTTCGCCTGAGCGTCGTTCACCGTCGCCTTTTTCCGCCGCTACGCTATCGGATCGAAGCGGCGAAGCGCCAGTCCGCACGCCACGATCAGCGACGGCGCATCGGTCATCAGTCGCTTCAGCTGTACGCGCGGCGAGGTCTGCATTTGGGCAAATGGATTGGCGACGCTGGTGGGTACTTGGGACCGGGTATTCACCACTTCATCCAAGCCCGGAATTACCGCCGATCCGCCCGCGAGCAGGATGTGTTCGACGGAATGGTATTGCGTGGAAGTGAAAAAGAACTGCAATGCCCGCTGCACTTCGGCGGACAGCTCTTCCTTGAAGGGATTGAGCACTTCCGGTTCGAAGTCGTCCGGCAATCCGCCGGCACGCTTCGCGTTTTCCGCCTCTTCCGGGCTCATGCCATAGCGCGTCACGATTTGCTGCGACAACCGGTTGCCGCCGAACGCCTGTTCGCGCGAGTAGATGGATTGGTCGTTGCGCAATACGGTGACGTTCATCACGTGGGCGCCGACATCGACGACGGCGATGTTCTGGTCCTTGCCGCCGTTGGGCAGCGCCTGCACCACGAGCGAAAGCGCGCTCTGTTGGGCGAACGCTTCGACGTCCATCACCAAGGGCTTCAGCCCGGCGAGGTGCGCGACGGCCACCCGGTCCTCGACCTTCTCCTTGCGCGTGGCCGCGATGAGCACCTCCTGCTCTTCGGGTGTAGCCGGCGATGGGCCCAGTATCTGGAAGTCGAGGTTGACCTCTTCAAGGGCGAAGGGAATGTACTGGTTCGCTTCGCTCTCCACCTGGATTTCGAGTTCCTCTTCGCGAAGGCTCGCCGGCACCACGATTTTCTTGGTAATGACAGCGCCGCTTGGCACGGCCATGGCGACGTGTTTCAGGCGCGTAGCCATCCTCTTATAGGCGCGCTTGACTGTCTCTCCTACCGCTTCGAGGTTATTGATGTTCCCGTCGGCGACGGCGTCGGCCGGAAGCGGCTCGATCGTGTAGCGCTCGACCCGGTAAGTGCCTTTTCCGGATTCAGCCAGCTCCACCAACTTGACCGACGACGAACTGATATCGAAGCCGAAGAGGGGCGGCACTTTTGCATCGAAGAGGCCGAGGCGCATTTATCACTCCCGAGGTGGTTCTTCGGATTAGATCCGAATTCCGGATTCGACGCTGCGAGCGCACTACGCCCATGCTATTGATCGACGGAGCGGTACCAGTAGGTGCGCGACCGCTTCTGCGCGATGGCGGGTTTCACCTTCTGTGAGCCGATCGGGGAACTGAACGATCCCGTGCGCTGGATGCCGCCGATCATGACGGTTACGTCCCTACCGGCGATCGGGACAGTGCCGGTCACCGGTGACGGCGGCAGGCCGCCGCCGGTAAACACGCCGGAGCGGCTGGTGCCGCCGCACAGCGCCTCCGTACCGACCGCTCCGGACGCGTTCAACAGGTTTACCGCGTAACCGTACGCAATGCCGAGGTTCGCCTTGCAGGAGTTGGCGGAAATGGAGGTATCCGGCCGGTTTGTGCTGAAGAAAACCAGACCGCCGAAGATCGTGCTCTGGTTCACCCCCTGCTCGCCGCGGCCGTTCGTGAGATTGAAGTACCAGCCATTCGAGCCCGGC
>DATMIG010000391.1:0-1991 GCA_035554335.1 Burkholderiales bacterium | reverse complement strand
CACACGCGCCTCGACTCGCGGCACGAGGCGCTCGCCCTTCTCTCCACGATGGCCTTTCCAGCGGAGTAGCCATGCGCAGCAAAGTCCTGAACGAAGCCGGCGAGCGCTCCTTCGCGCTCATCTTCGACACCGGCGACGAGCCGGTGAGCCTGCTCGAGCGCTTCGCGCGCGAGCACAATTTGACCGCGGCACGCTTCACCGCGATCGGCGCCTTTCGCGAAGTGGTGGTCGGGTATTTCGACTGGGAGAAGAAGGATTACCTGCGCATCCCGATCCGCGAGCAGGTCGAGGTGCTCTCGCTGGTCGGCGACGTGGCGATCGGCGACAAGGGGCCCAAAATCCATGCGCACGTCGTGCTCGGCAAGCGCGATGGCAGCGCGCACGGCGGCCACCTGCTCGAGGCCAAGGTCCGCCCTACGCTGGAGGTCGTGCTGACCGAATCGCCCGCCGTGCTGGTACGCGAGCACGACGCGGCGTCGGGCCTTGCGCTCATTCGCGTCTGAGCGCCTGCCACTCGTCAAGGGTCAGTACGCCGTCGCGGTTGACGTCGGCCGCCTCGAAGCTCTCGCGTCGAGCGCCATCGCGGGCGAAGTGCACCTCATACTCTTGCCGTGTAATGCGGGCGTCACCGTCTGTGTCGGCTTCCAGGAAGCTGACGGATGCCAATCGCGGCGCGGTCCCGCCGGCCGCCGCCGTGGCCGGGGGGCGGTTTAAGCCCATGCGTGCGCAGCCGGCCAAGGCCAGCGACAAGAAGCACAGCGCGAGAATCCGAGGCCTCTTCATCGTCGCACTCGGTCAAGTCCGCTCTGAAACGATGAAGTAGCCCAATCCCCTGATGGTGCGGATCACGCCCTCGCCGAGCTTGGCTCGCAGGTTGTGGATGTGCACCTGGACCGGATTGCCGAGCACCTCCGGCTCCCTGGCGCCGTAGAGACGTTCCCTCAGCTGCCGGCGCGAGATCGGGCGGCCGGGGCGCTCGAGCAGCGCCTCGAGAATGGCGCGCTCCCGCGGTGAAAGATTCAGTTTGGTCGTATTCATGGCAGCGCCTCGCTTTTCCCACCACGGGCGAGCAAGCCGCATACCTTAAGGACGCCGGATGCGCCGATGCGCTCAGCGGAACCCGCGGGCCGCGCAAGCGTCCATTCCAAGGTGGCAAGAGGCAGTGAAAGCGCGTATCACCTCGCTCAGTAGCCGTGCCGAACGACGACATTAGGCGCGAGGCGGAACGCGTCGAGGAGCATTCGACCCCGCCGACGCCAGTCATCTACGACGTCGTTCGACGCATGGGCGCGCAGGAGATGGAGCGCCCGGTCGTCTCGCTCTGGTGGTCGGGGCTCGCCGCCGGCCTGTCGATGAGCTTCTCCCTCCTCGCCGAGGCGATCCTGCGCCAGCACCTTCCCGAGGCTGAATGGCGGGAGCTGATCGTCGCGCTCGGCTATCCGGTCGGCTTCGTCATGGTCGTGCTCTCCCGGCAGCAGCTTTTCACCGAGAACACGATCACCGTCGTCCTGCCGGTGATGGCCGAGCCCACGGCGTACCACTTCAAGCGCGCCGCCCGCCTGTGGAGCATCGTCCTCGCCGCCAACCTGGTCGGCACGCTGCTCGCAGCCCTGCTCATCAGTTTCACCCCGGTGGTAACGCCGGACCTGCGCGAGGCGATGCTGGCCGTCAGCCGGCACGCCATGCCGCACGACGCCATGCAGGCGCTCTTCCACGGCATCACCGCGGGCTTCCTGATGGCCGCGCTCGTCTGGCTGATGCCCGCCGCGGAAGGCGCGCAGTTCTTCGTCGTCTACCTGATGGCCTACCTCATCGGCGCGAGCGGCTCGGCGCACATCGTCGCCGGCAGCGTCGAATCGTTCATGCTCGCGCTCGCCGGCGAAACCGGCATCGGCGCGATGCTCACCGGCTTCACGCTGCCGGTGCTCGCCGGCAACATCATCGGCGGCACGCTGCTGTTCGCGCTTCTGTCCTACGCTCAGGTGATGAAG
>DATMIG010000390.1:0-20565 GCA_035554335.1 Burkholderiales bacterium | reverse complement strand
AGCGTGAGCGGCGCCTCGACACAGGCGCGCAGGTCGAGCCCGGCGGCGCCGGGCGTGGCGTAGTGCGGCAGCATGCCGCGGATCCTCTCGTCGAGGATCTTCACTTCGAGCTTCCTCATTTTCTCCGCGGTAGCTGTCCGGCGACGTAGGCGACCAGCTTGCGCGCGAGCTCGATCTTCGGCCCGCGGCCGAGGTCGTGGGCGCCGCGCGCGTCGTACAGGCGGATCGCGTTGTCGTCCGCGCCGATCGCCTGGGGCGCGAGGTTGGCGGCGATGACGGGCACCTTCTTCTTGGCGCGCTTGTCCATCGCGTTCTTCTCGAGATCCTCGCTCTCGGCGGCGAAGCCGACGCAGAATGGCGCGTCCTTCAGGCCGGCAACGTACGCGAGGATGTCCGGGTTCTCCTCGAGCTCGAGCGTCACCGGCTTGCCGTTCGCCTTCTTGATCTTGCTCGAAGACGGCGTCTTCACCTTGTAGTCCGCGACGGCCGCGACCGAGATGAAGACGTCGCTCGCCGACGCCGCCTTCTTCACCGCGTCGAACATCTGCTGTGCCGTGCGCACGTCGACGCGCGCCACGCCGGCCGGCGTGGCGAGTGATACCGGGCCGCTCACCAGCGTAACGTCCGCGCCGGCCTCGTGCGCCGCGCGCGCCACCGCATATCCCATCTTGCCGGAGCTCGCATTGGTGATGACGCGCACCGGGTCGATCGGCTCTTCGGTCGGGCCCGCGGTAACGAGTACGCGCCGGCCGGCGAGCGCCTTGGGCGCGAACAGCGCCTCGACCTCGCGGGCGATATCGGCCGGCTCCAGCATCCGTCCGAGGCCCACCTCGCCGCACGCCTGGTCGCCGGCCGCCGGGCCGGCAAACATCACGCCGTCCCCGCGCAGCCGGTCGATGTTTCGCTGCGTCGCCGGGTTCTGCCACATCTCCACGTTCATCGCCGGCGCCACGAGGAGCGGACAACGGCGCGCGACGCACAGCGTGGAGAGCAGATCGTCGGCGAGGCCATTCGCCAGCTTGGCGAGAAAGTCCGCCGATGCGGGCGCGACCACGATCAGGTCCCGGTCGCGCGACAGCTCGATATGTCCCATGTTGTCCGGCACGCGCGCATCCCAGAGGTCCGACCACACGGCCTGGCCGGTCAGAGCCTGCATCGTGACGGGGGTGATGAAGCGGCCGGCCGCTTCCGTCATCACCACGCGCACGTCGTTCCCCGCCTTCACCAGGCGACGGGCGAGCTCGGCCGACTTGTAGGCGGCGATGCCGCCGGTCAGTCCGAGCAGGATGCGCTTGCCGGTCAACGTCATAGCCATGGGGCCGTTAAGGGGAGAGGATTGTAAGCCCTAGCCATGAAGATCACCGATTGGCCCCTTTCGGAGCGCCCGCGCGAGCGGCTGCTGGACAAGGGCGCCGACACCCTGAGCGATGCGGAGCTGGTCGCCGTGCTGTTGCGCTCGGGTGTTCGCGGCAAGAGCGCCGTAGACCTCGCGCGCGAGCTGCTGGCGCGCTACAAGGGCGTGACGCAGATGCTGGAAGCCGATGACCTCGAGAACATCAAGGGTCTCGGACCGGCGAAGCGCGCCCAGTTCGCCGCGGCGATCGAACTCGCGCGGCGTGCATTGCGCGAAAAGGTGGAGAAGGCGCCGGCGCTGACGTCACCCCAGGCGGTGCGCGACCTGCTGCGCCTGACGCTTGCCGCGCGAAAGAGCGAGGCGTTCCTGTGCGTCTGGCTGGATGCCCAGCACCACGTGATCAAGGTCGAAGAAGCTTTCAGCGGCACCCTGACGCAGACCAGCGTCTATCCGCGCGAGGTGGTGAAAACGGCGCTGCGGCTGAACGCGGCGGCGGTGATCTTCGCCCACAACCATCCGTCGGGGGTAGCGCAGCCCAGCCGGGCGGACGAGCTCCTCACCCGCAACCTCAAGGACGCCCTGGAGCTGATCGAGGTGAAGGTCCTCGACCACTTCATCGTCGCGGGCCACCAGGCGATTTCCTTTGCCGAGCGTGGATTGCTCTAGTTTTCCTTGTATAATCCGCGGCTTTCGCGAATTCCCGCGCATTTCCCCCGGAGAGACCGATGTCCCGCGTCTGCCAAGTCACCGGCAAAAAGCCGATGAAGGGCCACTACGTGTCCCACGCCAACAACAAGACCATCCGCACGTTCGAGCCGAACCTGCACTACCGGCGCTTCTGGGTCGAGAGTCAGAACCGCTGGGTGCGCCTGCGCGTCTCCACGGCCGGCCTGCGGCGCATCGACAAAGTCGGCGTCGAGGCCGTCCTCGCCGAGATCAAGGCACGGAAAGGAAAGGCCTAAGCCATGCGCGAGAAAATCAAGCTCGAGTCCTCGGCCGGCACCGGCCACTTCTACACGACGACCAAGAACAAGCGCACCACGCCCGACAAGATCGAGATCAGGAAATACGATCCCGTCGCCCGCAAGCACGTCGTCTACAAAGAGACGAAGCTGAAATAAAGAAAAAGCCCGCCGAAGCGGGCTTCTTGTTTAGCGCGGGCCACCGAAGGTGTACTGCGCGCCGAGGGTCAGCATGTCGATGTTCTCTCGGTCGCCGCCGCCGCCGGGCAGCTTGAATCGGTAGCGATCCCAGTCGAGCCGCAACGCGATGTTGCGCGTTAGGCCGACCATGCCACCCACCCCGAAGCTCGGCCCCCAGCCGTTCTGAGTTTGGTCACCCGCCTCCGTGTGCCCCCACAGAACCCCCAGCTTGCCAAAGATGGACGAGTTGTGTGGCAGCGGGATACCGGCTAGCAGGCCGAAGTTGAGCGCCTGCATGTCGATGTCGCCCCCGGGAGAGCGCCCGAACTCGCCGGTCTTGAGATAGGTGACCTCGCCGCCGACCACGTTGTTGAAGCGCCCGCCGCCAAACACCTTGAATGCGTTGGTATTGGAGTCGCAGCTGCCGCCCGCCGGGCAGGGGATGTCGCTTCGCGCGCGGCCGAAGGCAGCGCCCACGTGCCCCGTCGTCCAGAATTCGCTCTGGTAGGGCATGCGCAAGCTGCTGGGATTGGTGTCCGTGGGCTGCGCGGCGGCGGGCAGCGCAGCCGCGGCGGCGGTCACGGAAAGTAAAGCCAGAACTGCAGTCTTCATGATGGCACCCGGAAAATGAGGATGTCCGGATGCTATGGGCGATTTTTTGCGCGCGCCTAGTCGCGCTCACGCGATATTTCTGTCGCCGCCGCCGGATGCGCGCGCTAGACGCACGCGCGGCGGTATGTCAATCGGATTACTAGGCGGGAACCGGTATTGCTACGCCGGCGCGTAGGAGCGCAGGCGCTGCGAGAAGTCGACGAGCGGCGCGAGGCCGCTGGCTTCCGCACGACGGCACCAATCCTGCAGCTGGCGCACGAGCTGCTCCTTCGACGCGTTCGAGCGCTCCCACATCGAGGCGAGCTCGTGACGCATGGCGAGCGTAATCTCGAGGGCGCGCGAGTGCTTCAGCGCCTCGGACAGCCGCGCACTCTCGTGACCGGCCATCGCCTGGCCGCGCAGCAGGGCGCGCTTCAGCGAGCGCAGCACCTCGGCGTCGCGCGGCGACCAGTGCCGCAGGCGCGCAATCTCGTGCGCATAGGTGCGCTTCGCGAGCTTCGCGTAGCGCGAGAGGACGTCGTAGCGGTTGGCCAGCACCGCCTGCACCGTGTGCAGGTCGACCGCGCGCGGCTCGGCGAAGCGCGGCTTGGGCGCCACCTTCTTGACCGTCGCGAGGCCGAGCGCCGACAGGATCCGGATGTACATCCAGCCGATGTCGAACTCGTACCACTTCGACGAAAGCTTGGCCGACGAGGCGAACGCGTGGTGGTTGTTGTGCAGCTCCTCGCCGCCGATCAGGATGCCCCACGGCACGATGTTGGTGCTCGCATCGACCACGTCATAGTTGCGATAGCCGAAGAAATGGCCGACGCCGTTGATCACGCCGGCCGCCCAGAACGGGATCCAGGCCATCTGCGTCGCCCAGATCAGCACGCCCGGCACGATGCCGAACATCGCGAGGTCGAGCGCGAGCATGACGACCACGCCCATGAACGAGTACGGGGTATACAGGTTGCGCTCGATCCAGTCGTCCGGCGTGCCGTGACCGTAGCGCTCCATCGTTTCCTTGTTGTGCGATTCCTTGACGTACAGGAACACCCCGCCGAAAAGCACGCGGTTGATGCCGTAGACCTGCGGGCTGTGCGGATCCTCGGCCGTCTCGCATTTCGCGTGATGCTTGCGATGGATGGCGGCCCACTCCTTGGTCACCTGCCCGGTCGTCAGCCACAGCCAGACGCGGAAGAAGTGCGACGCGATCGGATGCAGTTCCAGCGCGCGGTGCGCCTGGCAACGGTGCAGGTAGATCGTGACACCCGCGATGGTGACGTGCGTCAGCGCGAGCGCAGCAAGGACTAGCCCCCACCAAGGGAGGTCGAACCAGCCGGAAAACATCATGTAAGCGGAGTGCCTTTAGGTAATGGTTTTTGAGGCGACCGCCATTGTACGTGAAGGCTCCGGGCGCGCGTAAATTTCGAAAAGTTAAGTACTTTGTCGCCCCCGGGCGACGTTCACGCGCGCTCAAAAACCGCGGCAAAAAACGCATCGGTGCCATGCACATGCGGCCACAAGCGAAATTGTTCACCCGCTTCAAGCGCGATCTTGTGCACCGCCAAAAGGTTTCCGGCGTGAACTTTCGTGAAATCCTTCTGCGTCGACGCGAACGCGTCGGCGATCGCCTCGTTTTCCTCGCGCAGCAGGCTGCAGGTCGCGTAGACGAGGCGCCCGCGCGGCTTCACGAGGCGCGCCGCGGCCTCCAGGATGCGGCGCTGCTTTTCGACGAGCTCGGCCACGGCCTGCGGTCCGTGGCGCCACTTGAGATCGGGATTGCGTCGCAATGTGCCGAAGCCGCTGCAGGGCGCATCCACCAGCACGCGCTCGAGCTTGCCGGCGAGCCGCTTCGCGCGGGCGTCGTTCTCGCCAGCGAGCGCGATGGGATGAATGTTGCTCACCTGCGCCCTCGACGCTCGCGGCGCCAGCGCCGACAGGCGCTTGGCGGAAACATCCATGGCATAGATGCGCCCGGCACCGCGCATCAGCATGGCGAGGGCGAGCGTCTTGCCGCCCGCGCCGGCGCAGTAGTCGGCCACCATCTCGCCCCGCCGCGGCGCGACCAGCCAGGCGAGGAGCTGGCTGCCCTCGTCCTGCACCTCGATCAATCCATCGCGGAAGAGCGCATGATGGTTGATCGCCGGCTTCGCCTTAAGGCGCACACCGGCGGGCGAGTAAGGCGTCGCCGCCGCCTCGATGCCGTCGTTCGTCAGGCGCTCGAGAACCTGCTCGCGCGCGATGCGCGCCAGATTGACGCGCAGGTCGAGCGGCGCGGGATTGAGCAAGCCCTGCGCGACGCGCAGGGCTTCGCCGCGGCCGTGCTCGGCGGCCAGCCTTTCCCAGAGCCAGTCGGGCAGGTCGGCGCGCACGGCGTCGGGCAGCGCGTCGGCGCGCAGGACGCGAACGCGCTGCGCCAGCGCCTCATCGACGAGCCCCTCGAGCGCTCGCGCCGACAAGCCTAGATGGCGCAGGAGCGCTGCGCTGAGGAGCGCCCGCGGCTCGGTCGAGCCGGCGGCTGCTTCGAGCGAGCGGCGGCGGCGCAGCACGGCGAAGCTCGCCTCCGCGACGAACGCGCGCTCCTTCTGGCCGAGGCTGCGATGGCGGCGGAAATAGTGCGACAGCACCTGGTCGGCCGGCGCCGCGAAGCGCAGCAGCTCCGCGAGCGCCGCCTCGGCGTGGCCGAGGAGCGCGGCGGTGACTCTCACTGGCTGATCTTGGTCGCCACCTGGTCGAAGCGGTCGCCGTTTTTCTCGACCACGAGAAGCCGCACCGGGATGTACTTGTGCGGCACCGAAAGCCACAGCTCCGCGCTCTCGTTCGGGTCGCTGTTGCGCGCCACCTTGACGGCGTCGAATTCGCCCGCCGGCACCTTGACGCGCTCGCGTCCGACCACGGTGTAGGTGTGCCGCGAGAGTCCCTTGCCGTCGGCGATGCTGTAGCTCACGGAATTGGCGTTGCCCGGGAGCAGGCTGAGCGCGAGGAAGAACGAGAGCCGGTCCTGCGCGTTCGGCGGCAGCGGCTCGGTGCCCTTGCTGCCCTTGTACTGCATGGTGAGCGTGTGCGCCTTCCAGTCGAACCAGGCGCGGGCGGTGTCGCGCCCCGAGCGCTCGTCGAAGAACTCGCGCGGCTTGAGCACATTGTTCTCGATGGTGCCCTGGCTGACGCGCTTCGCGCTGCCGAGGAGGGCGTAGATTCCCCGGCCCTTCCAGGTCTCGGTGAGCGAATAGTTGCCGCTCGAGTATTCGAGATGCTCGACGATCTCGGCCATCGTCGAGTCGTTGCGGTTCACGTGGTACGTGATCTCGATGCGCGGCGGCGGCTCCGCGGCCGCGACGCCGGCGACGCTCGCCGTCCCGGCAATACTAATCAGCAGCCATAACCAGTTGCGCATCATCTCCCTGTCTTTGTGCTTCGCTTCCTTTAACTGTTGCCACGCCGTTCCGGATGACGAGCCGCCCGTCCAGGAACCACCGCACCGCGCGAGGATAAATCACATGCTCCTGCCGCAGCACGCGTGCGGCGAGCGTTTCGGGCGTGTCTGCCGCGCGCACGGGCACGGCGGCCTGGATGACGATCGGCCCGGCATCGAGCTCGGCGGTGACAAAGTGCACGGTGCAGCCGTGCAGCTTGACGCCGGCCGCGATGGCGCGCTCGTGCGTGTGCAGGCCGGGAAACGCCGGCAGGAGCGAGGGATGGATGTTCAGCATGCGCCCGTGGTATCGCGCGACGAACCCCGGCGTCAGCACGCGCATGAATCCGGCGAGCACGACGAGGTGCGGCGAGAAGCGCTCGATGGCGCTGCCGAGCGCCGCGTCGAAGGCGTCGCGGCTCGCGAACGAGCGATGCTCGACCACCGCGGTCGCGATGCCGCGCTCTTTCGCGAAGTCGAGGCCTTTGGCCTGCCCCTGGTTGCTGATCACGGCGCCGACCGGCAGCCCCGCCTCCACCAGCGCCTGCATGTTGCTGCCGCGGCCGGAAATGAGGACGACGATCAAAATTGCCGCCGGTTCACGCCGACGGCCCGATCATCGCTTCAGGCTTCACCCAGCGATCGAAGTCCTGCGCACTGACGTAGCCGAGCGCGAGCGCCGCCTCGCGCAGCGTGCTGCCATCGTGGTGCGCCTTCTTGGCGATCTCGGCGGCCCGGTCGTAGCCGATGTGCGGCGACAGTGCCGTGACGAGCATCAGCGAGCGCTCGAGCAGCTCCTGGATGCGCGGCGCGTTCGGCTCGATGCCGCGCGCGCAATGCTCTTCGAAGGACCGGCAGCCGTCGGCGAGCAGCCGCGCGCTTTGCAGGAACGCGTTGGCGATGAGCGGCTTGTAGACGTTGAGCTCGAGGTGGCCGGAAGCGCCGCCGATGTTCACCGCGACGTCGTTCGCCAGCACCTGCGCCGCCAGCATGGTGAGCGCTTCCGCCTGCGTCGGATTCACCTTGCCCGGCATGATCGAGCTGCCGGGCTCGTTCTCCGGGATGCGCAGCTCGGCAAGACCGGAGCGCGGCCCGGACGAAAGGAGGCGAATGTCGTTCGCGATCTTGAACAGCGCCGCCGCGAGCGTCTTCATCGCGCCGTGCGCGAAGATCATCGCCTCGTGCCCGGCGAGCGCGGCGAATTTGTTCGGCGCTTCGACGAACGCCAGGCCGGTATCGGCGCTCAGCGCTTCGCACACCCGGCGCGCGAACTGCGGATGCGCGTTGAGCCCCGTGCCGACCGCGGTGCCGCCGATCGCCAGGCGATACAGGCCTGGCAGCGCGGCACGCAGCGCGCCTTGCGCCTGCTCGAGCTGATCGACATAGCCGGAGAATTCCTGGCCGAGCGACAGCGGCGTCGCATCCTGCATGTGCGTGCGCCCGATCTTGATGACGGCCGTGAAGGCGTCGCGCTTGCCGGCAAGCGTGGCGCGCAGCGTTTCCAGCGTCGGCAATACGGCGTGCAGGGCCTGCGCCGCGGCGATGTGCATCGCCGTCGGAAAGACATCGTTCGACGACTGGCCCATGTTGACGTCGTCGTTCGGATGCACGAGCCGCTTCTGCCCGCGCTCGCCGCCGAGCAGCTCCGAGGCGCGGTTGGCCAGCACCTCGTTCACGTTCATGTTGCTCTGCGTACCCGACCCGGTCTGCCAGACCATCAGCGGAAACTCGTCGTCGTGGCGGCCGGCGAGCACCTCGTCGGCCGCGTGCTGGATCGCCTGCGCCTTGTCTTTGTCGAGCAGGCTAAGGCCGGCGTTGACGGCGGCAGCGGACTTCTTGATTCGGGCGAGGGCGTAGACCAGCGCGAGCGGCATACGCTCGCCGGAGATGCGGAAGAAGCGCCGGCTGCGCTCGGTCTGCGCGCCCCACAGCCGGTCGGCGGGGACCTCGATGGGGCCGAAACTGTCCTTCTCTGTGCGGCTTTTTTCGATTGGGCCGGGCATCCCGGCGGCTATGTTACGGCAGGTCGAAGACCAGCACTTCCGCCTGGTCGCCTTCGGCGAAGGACAACCCCCGCTCGTCGGTCTTCAGCGCGTCGCCCGCGCCGAGCGGCTGACCGTTCACCTTGATCGACCCGCGCGCCACATGCACGTAGCCCTTGCGCCCCTTGATGTCGAGCTGGGCACGCTCGGCGCCGTCGAAGAGGCCCGCGTAGACGAGCGCGTCCTGGTGGATCTTCACGGACCCGTCGGCGCCGTCCGGCGAGGCGATGAGGCGCAGCCGGCCGCGCTTCTCTGCATCGCCGAAATGTTTCTGCTCGTACGAGGGCGCGATGCCGGCCTGCGCGGGCTCGATCCAGATCTGCAGGAAATGCGTGACGCCGGTCGGGTTGTCGTTGAACTCGCTGTGCCGCACGCCGGTGCCGGCGCTCATGCGCTGCACGTCGCCGGGAACGATGGTCGAGCCGTTGCCCATCGAGTCCCTGTGCGCGAGCGCGCCGTCGAGCACGTAGCTGATGATCTCCATGTCGCGGTGGCCGTGCGTGCCGAAGCCGGCGCCCGCCTGCACGCGATCCTCGTTGATGACGCGCAACGGCCCGAAGCCCATGTGCTTCGGGTCGTAGTAGTCCGCGAACGAGAAGCTATGGAAGGAGCGCAGCCAGCCGTGATCCGCGTAGCCGCGCTCCTTCGCGCGGCGAAGCTCGATCATTTCTGCTGCTGTTGCGCGGCGATTTCCGCGTGGACCTTCGCCATGTCGAGCGCCTTCGCCTGCGTAATCACCTGCTCGAGCGCGTTGGCCGGCAGCGCGCCCGCCTGCTGGAACAGGATCACCTTGTCGCGGAACACCATCAGCGTCGGGATCGAGCGGATGCCGAACGAGCCGGCGAGCTCCTGCTGCTCGTCGGTGTTCACCTTGGCGAACACCACATCGCCGTGCGTCTCCGAGGCCTTTTCGTAGACCGGCGCGAAGCCCTTGCACGGACCGCACCACGGCGCCCAGAAATCGACGATCACCATCGGGTTTTCGTTGACGGTCTTCTCGAAGTTGTCCTGGGTGAGGTCGATGGTGGCCACGGCGGTCCTTCCGAAAAAAGGGGGCAGTGTACTCTAGACCATCATGTATATCGGCCGGTTCGCGCCCTCGCCCACCGGCCCGCTGCACACGGGCTCCCTGGTCGCCGCGCTCGCGAGCTGGCTCGATGCGCGCGCCGCCGGCGGACGCTGGCTCGTGCGCATGGAAGACCTCGATCGACCGCGGGTCATGCCCGGCGCGGCGCACGCCATCCTGGATGCGCTCGCGAGGCTCGGCCTTAACTGGGACGGCGAAGTGGTCTATCAGAGCGAGCGCCAACCGCTCTATCGCCGCGCGCTCGAGCGCCTCGCGGCGCATACGTATTGGTGCGGGTGCTCGCGCCGCGAGATCGCCGACTCTTCGCTTGGCCTCGCCGTCGACGGAGCGCCGATCTATCCTGGGACATGCCGTGCCGGAACCTCCGGCGCGCACCGCGCCTTACGGGTCAGAGTTTCCGACAGGATCGGTTTCGAAGACCGCCTGCAGGGTCCCCAGGCGCAGCTGCTCGAGCGCGACATCGGCGATTTCGTCCTTTACCGCGCCGACGGTCTTTTCGCCTACCAGCTCGCCGTAGTGGTCGACGATGCGGAGCAAGGCATCACCGATGTCGTGCGCGGCGCCGATCTCCTCGACTCGACGCCGCGGCAGATCTACCTGCAGCGCCTGCTGGGCGTCCCGATGCCCCGCTACCTGCACGTGCCGGTGGCAGTGGACGCGGCCGGCGAAAAGCTCTCCAAGCAGACGGGCGCGCAGGCGATCGAGCCGTCGATGGCGACCCTGCGCCGCGCCCTGCGCTTCCTGGGCCAGCCGGAAGCGACGTCGCTCGACGAAGCGGTGCGCAACTGGAACCCGGCGCTTATTTCACCGCGGCGCGCGCTGGCCTTACCACCGTAGCGAGCGACGCGAGCACGAGCACCAGCGCGGCGAGCTCCGTCACACTCGGCCGCTCGCCGAGAAAGACGATCCCGCCGAGCACCGCGACGGCCGGTATCACCATGATGCTGAGCGAGAACACCGTCACCGAGACCGAAGTGGCGAGCTTGATCCACGCCCAGTTCGCGAAGGCGAAAGCAATAAAGACGTTGTACGCGGTTCCCAACCATGCGCTCGCGCCGACCTCGGCCAGCGCCCGCGGGTCCTCGAGGAGCGCCGCACCGATATAGATCGGCACGCCGCCGAGGAGGAGCAGCCATGCCGTATACGGCCCCGGCGCCATCGCCACCGGGTACTTCTTCTGCAGCACGGCGCCCAACGCCCAGCTCACGGCCGCACCGAGCACGAGGAGAGAGCCGACGGGCGCGGCGCCCAGCGCCGCGAAGCCTTCACCGAGCAGCAGCGCGAGACCGGCGAGGCCAAGCGCGAGACCGACGGCCTTCGCCGCCGTAAGGCGCTCGCCGAGGAGCCACACGGAGAGCGGGATGGCGAGGGCCGGCATGGTATAGCCAAGGATGGATGCGCGACCCGATGGAATGAGCTTCAGTCCGTACGCAACGAGGATGTTCCAGCCCGTGATGTTCAGGAAGGCGAGCATGCACAGGCGCGCCCATTGACCTCGCGGCCAGACGATCTTCTGGCCACTGAGATGCAGGACAAGGAAAAGCACGCCCGATCCCAGGCCGAGGCACATCGAGCGGAAGGTCCACGGCGCCACTTCGGCGAGCGCCAGCTTCATTGCTACCCAATTGAATCCCCAAGCCAGCGTCAGCGCGGCGAGCAGCCACCAGAGCCGCGCGGGAAGGTGGTCCGGGGTCTCGCTCAACGACGCACGCGCACCGGAAACGCCTTCATCCCCCTCAGCACCATCGAGTCCATCCACTCGAAGCGCTCCGCCGCCGGTTCAATGAGGCGCCAGGCTGCGAGCACGGCCGGCAGCGCGATCTGTCCCTCGAGGCGCGCGAGCGGAAAGCCGAGGCAGATGTGCGCGCCGAAACCGAAGGTAAGGTGCGCCACGCCGTGCCGCCCGAGGTCGACGCGGTCCGGATCCGGAAAGGCGCGCTCGTCGCGGTTGGCCGCGTTCATCATCAGGAACACCCGGTCGCCGGGCTTGAGCGTGCGCTCATGGAACACCTGCTCCTGCTGCGCGATGCGCACCTGCGCGCCGATCGGTCCGTCGTAGCGCAGGAGCTCTTCCACCGCAGCGGCCGCCATGCCTGGAGTGCGCCGCAGCTTCTCCATCTCGGCGGGAAATTCCATCAGCGCGGCAAGGCCGTTCGTGATGTGGTGGGTGGTCGTCTCGTGGCCGGCGAAGAGCAGCAGCACGCAGGTGGCGACCAGCTCGTCTTCGCTCAGGCGCTCGCCGTCGTCGTCGAGGTGCACGAGCTCACTGAGCAGGTCGCGCTGCGGCTGCGCACGCCGCTCGGCGATCAGCTTGCGGAAGAGCTCCGCCATCTCGCGCGTCGCCGCGGCGGCGCGGTCGTACTTGCCGACCGTCTCGCGCGCGCTGCCGATGAAGAGCGCCATCTCGTCCGAGAGGTGCTTCAGCCGCGCCAGCTCGCTGCGCGGCACGCCCAGCATGTCCATGATGACGAGCGCCGGCAGCGGGCCGGCGAACTCGGCGATGAAGTCGAATTCTTCGCGTTCGCCGATGCGCTCGATCAGCCAGGCCGTGAGCGCCTCGATTTTCGGCCGCCGTGCGTTGATGGATCGCACATGGAACACGCGGCTGGCCAGGCGGCGCAGGCGGGTGTGCTCGGGTGGATCGCGGAACACCATCCAGAGGGTGAGGATGCGAATGAGCTCCCCCATCCGCGCCGCCTCGGCCCCGGGCAAGGTGGCGAAGAACGGCCGCAGCCGGTCCGACGACATGGCGCTGTCGAGGCAGACGCGCTTCACGTCGTCGTAGCGGGTAAGGACCCAGGCCTTGAGGCCCGCGTTCCAGTGCGCCGGATCCTCGTCGCGCAGGCGACGGTAGACCGGAAAGGGATCCGCCAAGGTCGCGGGATCGCTGGGACGGTATTCCACCGTGCCGACTGTATTAGAAGGAGGCACTAACTTGCCGTTTCAAACGCCCGTCGCGAATCGCGCGACCCGCCTATAGCGAATGCTGCTACGCACAAAGTGCTTGACTTCCGACAGCTTTGGCCTAGAATCGACATTGCTGCAATGCAACAAACCCCGCACCAACATATAGCCAGGAGCTAGCCAATGTACGTGACCCCGGAACAGATCCAAGCGGCCCAGAAGGCCAACGTCGAAGCGCTCCTCGCCGTCGCGAATGCCCAGTTCGCCGCGTTCGAGAAGCTGGCGAACATCCACGCCGGCGCGGTGAAAAGCGCCTTCGAGGACTCGATCGCCAACACCCGCGCCCTCTTCGGCGCCAAGGATGTCCAAGAATTCGTGACGCTGCAGAACGCGTTCGCCCAGCCCGCGATCGAGAAAGCCATCGCCTACTCCAAGAGCGTCTATGAAGTCGCCACCGAGGCGAACTCGGAGCTTACCCGCGTCGCCGAGCGCCGCGTGGCGGAGTGGAACGAGAACTTCGTCAGCCTGCTCGACAAGGTGTCGAAGAACGCGCCGGCCGGCTCGGACGTCGCCGTCGCCGCGGTGAAGTCGATGCTGGCGGCCGCCAACTCGGCGTACGACAACATGAACAAAGTTGCGAAGCAGGCGACCGAGATCGCGGAAGCCAACGTGGCCGCCGCCACCGAGACCGTCAAGGGACTCGCGAAAGCAAAAAAGGTCGCCTAAGCGCCAAAAAGGGTCCTGCGCAGGCGACCCGATCTAGCGCAAAGCGCAAGAAGAAAAAGCGGTAACCGAAAGCCCCGGGAATCCCCCGGGGCTTTTTATTTGTACGGGAAGCCGCCGTTGGCGACTTCGCGCTTCAGCGCTTCCATCGCATCGCACACCGCGGCGGGGTCGCCCCGCACGCCGAGCTCCACATGGTTGCGCTCGCCCTTCGGCCCCATCGACGGCAGGCTGAACACCTTCACGCCGGGAAACGCCGATTCCACCGCTTTCATCGCCGGGATGAGCTGGCTCTCGCCCGCCTCGTAGACGAGGATCGCCGCTTCGCCCCATTTCTGCGTGTCGAAACGGTCGCGGTACCTGGTATCGAGCACCCACTCGACCATCGGCCAGGCCATCTGCGGGAAGCCCGGCACGAAGTGGTGGTCGCGCAGCGTGAAGCCGGGAATGCGGTTCACGGGATTCGGGATGATGGTCGCGCCCTGCGGGAACTCGCCCATGGCGAGGCGCTGCGCCGTCGCCTCCTGGTTCGGAAAGCGATTGCGGATCTCGCGCTCGGCCTCGGGATGCAGTTTCAGGCCGACCTTGAGCGCGGCGGCCGCGCACTGGCGGGTATGGTCGTCAGGCGTGGCGCCGATGCCGCCGAAGCTGAAGACGACGTCCCGGGAAGCGAAGGTGCGCTCCAGCGCGGCGGTGAGCCGCGCCGGATCGTCGCCGAGGTAATGGGCCCACGCGAGGCGCAGCCCGCGCTGCTTGAGCGCGCCGATCAGGAAGCCGAGGTGCTTGTCCTCTCGTTTGCCGACGAGCAGCTCGTCACCAATGATCAGCGCGCCAAACATCAGGCCGCTTTTTTAGCCCAACGCTCCAGTTCTTCCAAGCCCCCGATGTGCTGGCCGTTCACGAACACCTGCGGCACCGTGCCGCGGCCCGTTATGGCGCCGACGACCCGCGAACGGTCGCTGTGGTTGAGCGTCACCTCGCTGTACTGGTAGCCGAGATCCTTCAGCAGCTTCTTCGCCTTGGCGCAGAAGCCGCAGCCCTCGCGCGTAAGGATCGCCACCTGGTCGGGCTTCTTCGCCTTCGGGTTGATGTAGTTCAGCATCGTGTCGGCATCGGACACCTCGAACGGGTCGCCGGGCTTCTCCGGCTCGAGGAACATCTTCTCGATCACGCCGTCCTTGACGAGCATCGAGTAGCGCCAGGAGCGCTTGCCGAAGCCGAGGTCGGCCTTGTCGACCAGCAGGCCCATCTTCTCGGTGAACTCACCGTTGCCGTCGGGCAGCATCAGAAGGTTGCCGCACTCCTGCGTGCGGGCCCACTCGTTCATCACGAACGCGTCGTTGACCGAGATGCAGACAATGCGGTCGACGCCATTGGCAAAGAACGCCGGCGCGAGCTCGTTGTAGCGCGGCACGTGCGTCGAAGAGCAGGTGGGCGTGAAGGCGCCGGGGAGGGAAAAGACGACTACCGTCTTGCCCTTGAAAATGTCGTCGGTGGTGACCGGCTTCCAGTCGCTCTCGTTGCGAGCGCGGAACGTAACTTGCGGGACGCGCTGTCCCTCGCGATTCTTGAACACGGGTCTTTCTCCGCTGAAAGAAGGAATGACCCCAGTCTAGGGACCGGCGTTCCCGCGATCCAATGATTTATCTGGATGCGACTGATAGCCGGGGGTTATCCGCGACTGGCCGAGCGCGCCCAGCAGGTAATGGATGAAGGCGAGGCCGAACACGACCGGCGCGAAGAAGCCGAGGATCGGCACGTAGGCCGCGAGGCCGAGCAGCAGGCCAAGAAGGTAGAGCGCGCCCCTGCGGTCGCGAAAAATGCGACGCATCTCCTCCGCGTCGGCGTGCTCGCCGATCGCGTCGTAGCGCAGCAGGCGCTGGTTGACCCATGCCAGGACGACGAGCGGGATAATCGGCCAGAGCGGCGGGAACACCCAGAGCGGGATGCTCAGCCCGAAGAAGAGGACCAGGCCGCAGAACGCGACCACGCTGTTCCACACCGTGCCGGCGACGCCGCCGCCCTTGCGCCGCTCGAGCGACGGGTAGGAGCGCCGGGCGACGTAATCGACCATCTGCTCCATGCCGAAGATGCCGAGGATGAAGAGCGCGGTCAGGTAGACGAGCGGCACGAAGGCGATGAACAGGAGCACGTTCGCCGCGAGGAGCGCCGCGGTGCCGAGGTCGATGTGGGTCCAGGCCAGTGCGCGCTGCAGCAGCTCGGCGATGCGCAACGCGAGGCTTCCCCACAGAAAGAGCGCCGCGCCGCCCCAGATGGCGAGCGCGACGAGCATCGGCCAGATCATCAGCCACAGCATGCGCGGATGAAAGACGTTGGCGGCGCCGTAGAGGAGCGAGCGGGCGATGCTCATCGCCGCACACTCTGCCAGAGTTTCGCCAATCGCTTCACCGAGACCGGCACCGGCGTGCGCAGCTCCTGCGCGAAGAGCGACACGCGCAGCTCTTCCAGCAGCCAGCCGAACTGCTCAAGTTCCGGCGTGACCGCCGCGGTCCGCCGGCGCACGCCGAGCTCGCGCTGGAACGGCTGCTCGAGCGCCGCCACCTCGGCCGCCAGGCGCTGGTCGCGCTGCGGGTCGGCGCGCAGCTTGTCCAGCCGCAGCGACGCCGCCTTGAGGTAGCGCGGCAGGTGCTGCAGCCGCTCCCACGGCGTGGCGGCGAGCCAGCCCGGCGCGAGCAGGCGCTCGAGCTGCGCGCGGATGTCGGCGGCCGGGCGCGGGAAGCCCTTCTCGGCGCCGTTCAGCTTCTTCTGCAGCGCGGCGCGCTCGGTGAGGATCTGCGTCGTCGAGCGCGCGATCTCCTGCGCGATGAGCGTGAAGCGGTTGCGGCCCTCCTCGATGCGCCGGGCGAAATCGGCCTGCGTCATGGGCAGGGACTGCGACAGGAAGGTGCGATCGAGCGCCGCCCGCACGATGTCTTCCTTGAGCGGCGCCAGGGCCATGTCCTTGGCGAGCGTGCGCTCGACATCCCGGATGCGATCGCGAAACGCGATCCTGAGGAGCCGGCGCACACCTTCCGCGTGAGCTTCGCGCGCCTTTTCCGGCGACTCGAACACCTGCAGCGTGACCGCGTCGCCCGCGTCCACCAGCCCCGGATAGCCCATCAGCGTGCGGCTGCCGCGCTCGATCTCCATGATCTCGGGCAGGTCGCCCATGGTCCAGCCGGTGTAGCGCGTGCCCTCGTCCACCGGCGCCTCGTCCTGGAGCACCGCCTTGGTGTCCTCGCCGAGCTCGCGCTTGATCTCGGCGAGGTCGCGCCCCATCGCGCGCTGCCGGCCGTGGTCGTCGAGCACGCGGAAATTCATCCGCAGGTGAGGCGGCACGCTGTCCGGCCGGAACGCGTCCAGCGGCACGTCGACGTTCAGCTCGGCGCGGATGTAGCGCGAGAGCGCAGCGGCGAGCGGCGTGTCCGAGGGTTTTACCTGGGTAAAAAACATTTCCGCAAATTCGTCGAGCCCGCCCAGCTTGTGCCGCAGCCGCTGCGGCATCGCCTTGGCGAGCGCGCGCACCTTTTCCTTCAGCAGGCCCGGCACCAGCCACTCCGTCCGGTGCAACGGCACCTGGTTCAGGAGCGCGAGCGGCACCGTCATCGTCACGCCGTCGCGCACCGAGCCGGGCTCGAAGTGGTACTCGAGCGCGAAGCGGTTCGGCCCGAGCTCGAGCTGCGGCGGAAAGTTGTCGGTCGTGATGCCGGCCGCCTCGTGCCGCATCAGCTCTTCGCGCGAGAGATAGAGCAGCTTCTTGTCGTCGCGCTCGGCCTTGGCGCGCCACTGCTCGAATGCCTCGGCGTTGTAGAGGTGCGCCGGGATGCGCTCGTCGTAGAACGCGTGGATCAGCTCCTCGTCGACCAGGATGTCCGGCCGGCGCGACTTGTGCTCGAGGCGCTCGATCTCGGCGACGAGGCGGCGGTTGTGCGCGAGGAACGGCGCGCGCGTCTGCAGCTCGCCCTGCACGAGCCCGGAGCGGATGAAGATCTCGCGCGCGGCCCGGGCGTCGATCGGCCCGTACGGCACCCGGCGATTCGTATACACCGGCAGGCCATACAGGCTGCCGCGCTCGAGCGCGATCACCTCGCCGCGCCGCGCGTCGAACTGCGGCTCGTAGTGCTCGCGCTTGATGAGATGGCCGCCGATCTCCTCCAGCCAGCGCGGCTCGATGCCCGCCACCGTGCGCGCGAAGAGCCGCGTGGTCTCGACGAGCTCGCCCGCCGCCACCCAGCGCCCGGCCTTCTTCGCCCAGGAGCCGGGATGGACCCAGAACTTGATGCCGCGCGCGCCGGTATAGCTCTGCTCCGGATCATCACGCAGGCCGACGTTGCCGAGCAGCCCCGCGGTCAGCGCACGGTGAATGGCGCGATAGCCCTCCGGCTTCTCCGCATCCACCGACGAATCCGGCCAGCCCAGCTCTTCCAGCGTGCGCGCGAGCTGGTTCGCCACGTCGCGCCATTCGCGCATGCGCGGGATGGAGAGGAAGTTCTCGCGCGCCTGCTTCTCCATCTTCTGGTCGAAGAGCCGCGAAATCTTCAGCAGGCTGAGGAAGTCCGATCGCTCGTGGGCGAACACCGCATGGCGCGCGTCCGCCGCGGCCTGCTTGTCGAGCGGCCGCTCGCGTGGATCCTGCACCGAGAGCGCGGCGGCGATGATGCGCATCTGCGCGAGGCACTTTTCTTCGCGCGCGCCGATCAGCATGCGCGCGACGCGCGGATCGAGCGGCAGGCGCGCGAGCTCTTCACCGATGGCCGTCAAGTCATTAGCATCGTCCACCGCGCCCAGCTCGGCGAGGAGCGCATAGCCGTCCGCGATGGCGCGCGGGCTCGGCGGATCGAGGAACGGAAAATCCGCCACCTCGCCGAGGCGCAGGCTCTTCGCGCGCAGGATGACCGAGGCGAGCGACGAGCGCAGCAGCTCCGGGTCGGTGAACGCCGGCCGCTTCTCGAAATCCTCCTCCGAGTACAAGCGAATGCACACGCCATTCGCCACGCGGCCGCAGCGTCCCGCGCGTTGACGCGCCGCCGCCTGCGAGACCGCCTCTACGCGCAGCATCTCGACCTTGTTGCGGTAGCTGTAGCGCTTGACGCGCGCGTCGCCGGTATCGACCACATAGCGGATGCGCGGCACGGTGAGCGACGTCTCCGCGACGTTGGTGGCGAGCACGATGCGCCGCCCGCCGGCCGGCTTGAAGACGCGGTCCTGCTCCGCGGCCGAAAGGCGCGCGTAAAGCGGCAGGATCTCCACGTTTTTCGGCCCGTGGCGGCGCAGCGTGTCGGCCGCGTCGCGGATTTCGCGCTCGCCCGGCAGGAAGACGAGGATGTCGCCCGGGCCTTCGCGGCAGAGCTCTTGCACGGCGTCGGCGAGCGCGGCTTCCTCCTCGTCGCGCGTGGTGTCTTCGGAATCGCCGCCAACCGGCCGGTAGCGCACCTCCACGGGGTAAAGGCGTCCCGACACCTCGATCACCGGCGCGCCATCGAAGTGCTTCGAGAACCGGTCGGCATCGATGGTCGCGGAGGTGATGATCACCTTCAGCTCCGGTCGCCGCGCGACGAGGCGCTTCACGTAGCCGAGCAGGAAATCGATGTTGAGGCTGCGCTCGTGCGCCTCGTCGAGGATGATGGTGTCGTACTCGCGCAGGTCGCGGTCGCCCTGCGTCTCGGCGAGCAGGATGCCGTCGGTCATCAGCTTGATCGCGGTGCGCTGGCCGACCTGGTCGTGGAAGCGCACCTTGGCGCCCACCACACCGCCGACCTCGGTGCCGAGCTCTTCTGCCACCCGCGCAGCAACCGAGCGCGCGGCAATGCGCCGCGGCTGGGTGTGGCCGATGCGCCCTTTCTGGCCGCGGCCCATGTCCAGCATCATCTTCGGCAGCTGCGTCGTCTTTCCGGAGCCGGTCTCGCCGCAGACGATGACCACCGCGTGCTCGCGCACGGCACGCTGGATCTCGTCGCGCCGCGGGTTGATCGGCAGCGCTTCGTCGAAGGCGATGCGGCTCAACCTACCCGCGCTCGGCGAGGAGCCGCTCCAGGTAGCGCGCGACGAGATCGACCTCGAGGTTCACCTTCGCACCTGCAGCAAGGCGGCCGAGGGTCGTGACCTGCAGCGTGTGCGGGATCAGGAACGCCTCGAACGTATCCCCCTCCACCCGATTCACTGTTAGGCTGACGCCATCGACGCAAATCGATCCCTTGCGCGCCACGTAGCGGGCGAGCTCGCGGGGCGCGCGGATGCGAAGCACGCCGCCGGCGAAGCTCGAGACCTCCCCTATTCCGTCGATATGGCCGGTCACCAGGTGGCCGCCGAGCCGCTCTCCCAAGGCGAGCGCCTTCTCGAGGTTGACGCCCGCACCGGCCTTGTCGAGCCCCGTGGTGACGCGACGCGTCTCCGCCGAGACGTCGGCCGTGAAGCCGGCCGGGGTCAGCTTGGTGACGGTCAGGCATACGCCCTGCACCGAAATCGAGTCGCCGATGGCCACATCCTTCCGGTCGAGCGCGGGACAGTCGATTTCCAGAGGATCCAGGCGGACGATCTTCCCCGTCGCCTGCACGATGCCCGTGAACATGGCGCGGGAGGGTAGCGCAAAAGCGCTTGTCTAACGCCTAATGATGCG
This sequence comes from Burkholderiales bacterium, assembly GCA_035554335.1. Classification (GTDB taxonomy): domain Bacteria; phylum Pseudomonadota; class Gammaproteobacteria; order Burkholderiales; family SG8-39; genus SCGC-AG-212-J23. The sequence continues at coordinate 688 of DATMIG010000390.1, read as the reverse complement.
CGATTACCCTATGCCAGAGCTTGCCGATCTCGCGATCGAGCCGCAGCGCCCAGGCGGACAGCACCGCCACGAAGGCGCCCACCACCACCGAGTTGACGGCGGCCACGTGGTTGCCGCTGAAGCCGAGCATGAACGGGGCGGCGAGCAGCCAAAGGCCGCCGCCGAGGTTCAACCACTCGCAGCTCATGTGGTCGCAGGAGAAGCCGAAGTGCGCGAGCAGCGCCAGGGAAAGCCCGACGAACGCGGCGTTGGCGGTCGCGGCGTCGTGCGCGGCGTAGTCCGCGATCCACGGCGACACGGCGAGCCACAGGCCGAGCGCGAAGCTCGCCCAATCCTGCCACCGCCGCATCTCGGTTTTCATCATTCCGTTCGACACGAAGCAAGCCTCGTGCGTTCGGCCACCCCCTGTAGCAGGTCCCTGAACCCGACGTCGGTATGGATCGACAAGTCGAGCTGATCGGCGCCGCCTGGGGCCTCGGCGGTCCCGAGCCGGGCTGCGCGGAAGCACCGTCGGTGCTGGCGCCGCTCCTCGTCGAGGAGCTGCAGCGCTGCGGCATGACGCTCGCCGCGGGGCCGATCCTCAGCCCCGCGCGGACCGAGCGCCGCAGGCAGCTCGCGGTCAGCAAGCTGTGCGGCCTCCTCGCCGCGGCGGTCGCCGACGCGCTCTCGAACGGCCGCCTGCCCTGCG
>DATMIG010000389.1:0-4513 GCA_035554335.1 Burkholderiales bacterium | reverse complement strand
CAAGCGGTCGCTGTCTTCGGCCCAGCGCTCGCCGATGTCGTCGCGATAGTACATGTACGGGATCATCACGTTGCGCACGCGGTTGTAGGCCTGGCGCTGGGCCTGCGCCATCGTCGGCCCGCTGCCGCAGACGACGAGCGCCACGCCGGCGGTGCCGGTCACGCGCCACTCGCTGCCGACCTGCTTCAGGTCCTCGATGTGGATGCCGTCGCGGCTCGGCGTCTTGAAGAGCACCACCGCGTCCTTCGAGGTGCTGGCGAACGTGGCGAGGTCCCGGTAAGGGAAGGGCGGCAGGACCACGCGCACGCCGATCTGGAAGCCGGTCCTCGCGCGCACCTGCGTCAGCGTGCCGTCGGCGAGCTTCGCCAGCACCTCGCCGATCGGCGTGAGTAGCCCTTCCTGCTGGATGTTGATCGCCGGGTAGCCGAAGCGCGAGGTGAACTCGAGCGGATAGATGCCGTTCGAGTTCACGATGCAATTGATGTCGATGTAGCCCGAGTAACCGGTCTCGGCGAGCCGCGGCGCCATCTTCTTCAGCGTGGCGTTGAACAGGCGATTGGGCTCGGTCCAGAACATCGTCGTGCCCATCTCTCCCGTCGGCGGGCCGATGTCCCCCGGAAAGAGCTTCTTGTGCTCGAAGTTGACGCACACCGGCGTGACGAAGGCGCCGCCGGTGAAGAAGGCGCCGATCGCCACCTCGACGCCGACGATGCGCCGCTGGAGCTGGAATTCCTTCACCGTCGCCGACAGGTGCTGCTGGTAGTCCTTCAGGACCTCGATCACGTCGCGGCCGTCTTCCTCCTCGCCGACGAAGAGCAGGCGCTTGATGTTCTGCGCCTCGCCGCTCGGCTTGATGACATAGCGCTGCGGCGTCGCCCGCACGTACGCGATCGCCTCGTCGAAGGAGGTGAAGTTCTCCTGCGGGATGATGCTGACGCCGGCCGCCTTCAGCTCCTGCTGGCCGAAGGCGCGGTCCTCCTCCAGCCGGTCGCTGTAGCTCGAGCCGCCGACGACGTGCTTGCCCCGGCGGCGCAGCTCCTCGGCGTGGGTGCCCATGCCGCCGAGCACGTCGTCGAACACGATGACGTCGGCCCAGCCGGCTTCCTTCTTCCAGTCCTTGGTCTTCGGCACGAAGCCGTCGCCGATCTCCTGCAGCTCCGGGTCCTGGATCCACATCTTCGCCTCGTGGCCTTCCTTCACCACCTGGCGCGCGAGGTCGGCGGTCAGGCCTTCATAGGAGACGAAAAGGAACTTCAACTACTTTGCCAGCAGCTTCATCGCGCGCTCGAGGCCTTCGAGCGTGGTGGGGTACATGCGGCCGTTCATCAGCTCCTTGAGGATGCCGATCGACTGGCGGTAGCTCCAGATCTCCTCGGGCTCGGGGTTCAGCCAGACGCATTTCGGGTAGACGTCGATGAAGCGCTTGATCCAGACGGCGCCCGGCTCCTCGTTGAAGTACTCGACCGAGCCGCCGGGCTGCAGGATCTCGTAGGGACTCATCGTCGCGTCGCCGACGAAGATCACCTTGTAGTCGTGGCCATACTTGTGAAGGAGCTCCCACGTGCGCGTGCGCTCGGAGTGCCGGCGGCGGTTGTCCTTCCACACGAAGTCGTAGAGGCAGTTGTGGAAGTAGTAGAACTCGAGGTGCTTGAACTCCGTCTTGGCGGCGGAGAACAGCTCCTCCGCGAGCTTGATGTGGTCGTCCATCGTGCCGCCGATGTCCATCAGCATCAGCACCTTGATGGCGTTGCGGCGCTCCGGGCGCATGTGGATGTCGAGGTAGGCCTTGCGCGCGGTGTGGTCGATGGTGCCCGCAAGATCGAACTCGTCCGGGGCGCCTTCGCGCGCGAACTTTCTCAGCCGGCGCAGAGCAACCTTGATGTTGCGAGTGCCGAGCTCGACCGAATCATCCAGGTTGCGATATTCACGCTGGTCCCACACCTTCACCGCGCTGCGGTTGCGGCCCTTCTCCTGGCCGATGCGGATGCCTTCGGGGTTGTAGCCGTACGCGCCGAAGGGCGAGGTGCCGCCGGTGCCGATCCACTTGCTGCCGCCCTGGTGGCGGCCTTTCTGCTCCTCGAGCCTGGCTTTCAGCGTCTCCATCAGCTTTTCCCAGCCGCCGAGCGCCTGGATCTGCTGCTTCTCCTCCTCGGTGAGGGTGAGCTCGACCTGCTTCAGCAGCCACTCGAGCGGGATCTGCGTTTCGATCCCGGGAATGGTCTCGACCCCTTGCCAGAACTCGGCGAAGGCGCGGTCGAACTTGTCGTAGTTCGCCTCGTCCTTCACCAGCGCCGCGCGCGAGAGATAGTAGAACTCGTCGATCGACGGCCCGATGACCTTCTTGTCCATCGCCTCGAGCAGCGTCAGGTACTCCTTGATGGAGACCGGCAGCTTGTGGCTCTTGAGCTTGAGGAAAAAATCGATCAGCACGCGTCAATGATAAGTCACGCGGCCGGGCCGTAATCGCGGCGGTAGATTCTCAGCACCGCCAGAAAAAGCGCCACGGCGAGCGGACCGATCAAGAGACCGGCGATGCCGAAGGCCGCAATGCCGCCGATCAGGGCGAAGAAAACGACCGCGCCGTGCATCTCGATGTCCCCCTTCATCAGGTACGGTTTGACGACGTTGTCGACGAGCCCGACTACCACCACGCCCCAGACCGCAAGGAACGCCGCCATGTATGGATGGCCGGTCACCAGCAGGACGAAGGCGGCGAACAGGCAGACCGCGGCGGCGCCCACCGCCGGGATGAGAGCGACGAAAAAGGTCACCGCGGCAAAGAACACCGCGTAGGGCACGCGGGCGATGAGGTAGCCGACGAGCGCGACCGCCGCCTGCACGGCAGCCGTGGCAATGGTTGAAACGATCACGGCATAGGAAACCTTGGTGAACTCCGCCAGCAGCTCGCGGATCTGCCTGCCACGCAGGGGCAGTGCCTCATCGATCCACGCCAGCAGGGCTTCGCCGCCGGCGAGGAAGAAGAATAGCGCGATCAGCATCATCGCCCCCTGGAAGAGGATCTCCCCGGTAGCGATCAGCGCAACGCCCACCGCGGAGGCGGCCTTGCCGCCCTGCCGGCTGATCTGCGTCTCGATCAGATCGCCGAGATCGCCGAGGCGCGCTCGCATCGCGTCTGCGACCCGGTCGAAAGGCGCCGGCAGGCGGTCGATCAGGCCGTTGACGCCTTCGCCGCGCACGGCCTCGACGACGAACTTCACGCCCGCGGACACCTCGTTGACGGCGTACGCCGACATCGCCACCAGTGGTCCGATCAGTAAGACGAGAACCGTGAAGACCAGGATGCCGGCCGCGAGCTGTCGCCGGCCGCCCAATCTTCGGGCGAGGCGAGCCTGCAGCTTCGACAGCACGACCGCCAGCACGGCTGCGAAGAGGACCGCGTACGCCAGCGGCCACACCACCATGCCGACCAACACCAGGCTGGCGATCAGCATCACGAATAGAAACCGGCGTGCAGCCTGGTCGCCGCTCGCCATCGACATGGATGTCCTTGTTAGCCCTTGAGCTCGAGGAAGAAATCGATGAGCATCGCGCCTTCGCATTCTAGCCAAGGACTGTCATGAAGCGCTTTCGCGTGGGCTATCTCGACCGCCCGATGCACCCCGCTTTCGACGAGACCGCGCGCGCGGCAGCCAACCTCTCCATCGAGCGCATCGCGGTGAACCAGCCGCATGAGCAGATCATGGCGGTGCTCAAGCAGTGCCACGGCTACTACGTCTCGGCGTCGCAGGACGAGATCGCGGCGCCGTTCTACGCGAAGGCGCCGCTCATCGAGCAGCTGCCGAACCTGCTCTTCGTCTGCAGCTTCGGCGCGGGGTACGACACGATCGACGTCGATGCGTGCACGCGCGCGGGAATCCCGGTGGTGAACCAGGCAGGCGGCAATGCGGAAGGCGTCGCCGAGCACGCGGTCGGCCTCATGCTCGTGCTGCTGAAGCGGATCACGGAGGCGCACGCGGCGCTGCGCGCGGGGATGAAAGGGCGCAAGGAAGCGTTCATGGGCCGCGAGCTGATCGAGCGCACGGTGGGCCTCATCGGTCTCGGCCATGTCGGCACGCGCACCGCCCAGATTCTGAATTCAGCTTTTCGTTGCCGCGTGCTCGCCTACGACCCATACCTCGATGCCGCGACGTGCAAGACGCGTGGCGCGCAGAAGGTGGAGCTCGAGCAGCTCCTCGCCGAGTCCGACGTCGTCAGCGTGCACTGTCCGCTGTCGAAGGAAACGCGCGGCATGCTGGGCGCGGAGGCGTTCGCCGCCATGCGCAAGGGCACGGTGTTCGTCACCACGGCGCGCGGCAGCATCCACGACGAGAACGCGCTGCACCAGGCGCTTCTGTCCGGTCATATCGCGGCCGCGGGCCTCGACGTGTGGGCGAAGGAGCCGCCGCAGCCCGACCATCCGCTCCTGTCGCATCCGGCCGTGCTCGCCTCGCCGCACACGGCGGGCGTGACATTCGAGAGCCGGGGACGCGTCGCCCGCATGGCCGCGGAGGCA
>DATMIG010000388.1:0-13203 GCA_035554335.1 Burkholderiales bacterium | reverse complement strand
GCTGCCCGACGGCCCGGTGCGCTTCCATTTCCCGGGGCCGCCGCTCGAGGAAGACCTACACCTCAGCCCTGCAGATCAGCCTTCAGGGCGTTGAGGAAGCGCGCCGCCTCGCCGCCGGTCGCGGCGCGGTGGTCGAAGGTGAGCGAGAGCGGCAGCACGCGGTGCGCGGCGATCTCGCCGCTTGCCGTCACCACCGGCCGGCGCTCGATGCGCCCCGCGCCGACGATCGCCACCGTCGGCGGTACCACGACCGGCGATGCGTAGCGGCCGCCGATCGCGCCGAAGTTGGACAGCGTGATGGTCGCGCCGCGCAGCTTGTCGGGCGCGAGAGAGCGCTCGCGCGCCTGGGCGATGAGCGATTCCAGCTGATCGATCGACTTGTGCGCGTCGCGCAGCACCGGCACGAGCAATCCGTCCGGCAGGTCGACCGCGATGCCGAGATCCACTTCCTCGCGCACGGTGCGCCGGTCGGCCTTGCCGTCGTACCAGGCGTTGAGGCCCGGCTCGGCCTTGCATGCCGCGACGATGGCGCGTGCGAGGCGGGCGAGCGCCTTCGTGCCGTCGGGCCAATGCTCGATGTCGGCATCGTCGATGATCGTCACCGCGGCGACCTCGGCGTGCGCCGCGGCCATGTTGCGGGCCATGGCGGCTCGCATGCCTTTCTGGGCGGTCCGAGGAGCGGAGTCGCTGCCACGCGCGGCGCGCTTCACGTCCTCGGTCGTCGCCACGCCGCCCGGGCCGGTCGGCGTGACCGTCGAGAGATCGACGTTCAGGTTGCGGGCCAGCGCGCGCACGGCCGGCGTGGCTTTCACTTCCGAACGGGCTTTCGTCGCCAGGTCGCCCACGATCGTACCGGTGTCCTCGACAGCGCCGTCGAAGCCGATGAGCGGCGCGCCGACGTGGATCTTGTCGCCGGGTCCGCCGAAGAGCTTCTCCACCTTGCCCTCGAAGGGCGCCGGCACCTCGACGATCGCCTTGTCGGTCTCGACCGAAACCATCACCTGGTCGGCCGCGAGCGAGTCGCCGGGCTTCACGTGCCATTCGACGATCTCGGCTTCCTGGAGGCCTTCGCCGAGGTCGGGCAGGTTGAATACGCGCATTACTGGAACTCCATCAGTTTGCGCACGCCGGCGACGATGCGGGCCGTGCTTGGCATGTACTGCTCTTCCAGCCGGAACATCGGCGTCACCGTGTCCCAGGCGGTGATGCGCTCCACCGGCGCCACCAGCGAGAGCAGCGCCTGCTCCGACACGTTGGCGGAGATGTCGGAGGCGAGGCTGCAGGTGCGCGGGGCTTCCGTCACCACCGCGCAGCGGCCGGTCTTCTTCACGGAGGCGAGCACGCTGTCCATGTCGATCGGCTTCACCGTCGCGAGGTCGATCACCTCGGCCGACACGCCTTCCGCGGCGAGCTCGTCGGCGGCCTCGAGCGACGTGTGCACCATCGCGCCCCAGGACACGATGGTGACGTCGGTGCCGTCGCGGACGACGAAGGCCTCGTCCAATGGAAGCGGCGCTCCGTCGTCCAGGACTTCCTCCTTGAACCGCCGATAGAGCCGCGATGGCTCCAGGAAGACGACGGGATCGGGATCGAGGATGCTGGCGAGCAGCAGCCCATAGGCTTTCGCGGGTGAGGATGGATACACGACGCGGATGCCCGGAATGTGCGCGAACATCGCCTCCGGACTTTCGGAATGGTGCTCGGGCGCGTGGATGCCGGCGCCGCAGGGCGTGCGCAGCACCATCGGGCACGACAGGCGTCCCTGCGTGCGATGCCGCAGGCGCCCGGCATGGTTCAGCATCTGGTCGATCGCGGTATAGGCGAAGCCGGCGAACTGGATCTCGGCCACCGGACGCAGGCCTTCGGCCGCCATGCCGACCGCCATGCCGGCGATCAGGCCTTCGGCGAGCGGCGTGTCGGCGACGCGCTCGGGCCCGAAGCGCTTCTGCAATCCGGCGGTGGCGCGAAATACGCCGCCGTTCAGGCCGACGTCCTCGCCAAGGACGACGACGCTCTCGTCCTCCTCCATCGCGCGCGCGAGCGCGAGGTTGATCGACTCAACCAGCGTGATGTTCGACATCGGCGTCGGATTCCTCGGTCAGTGAAGCGACCTGCCACGCATACTGGCGCGGCAGGCGCGCATAGAGGTGCTCGAACATCTGCTCGGGCCCCGGTCGCGGCGTCCTGAGGTAGGCGTCGACGCATTTCTGCACCTGCGCCGCGACCTCGCGGCCGAGCGCCTGCTCCTCGGCGGGCGACCAGGCGCCCTTCGAGGCGAGCCAGTTGCGCAGGCGCACGATCGGCTCGTACTTCCACTGGCCGGCGAGCTCCTCGGCGCTGCGGTAGCGGGTCGCGTCGTCGGCCGTGGTGTGGTCGGAGAGCCGATAGGTCATCGCCTCGACCAGGGTCGGGCCCTCGCCCTCGCGCGCGCGCTCGACGGCGCGGCCGATGACGTCACGCGTGGCGATCAAGTCGTTGCCGTCGACCTGCTCGCACTCGATGCCGGCCGCGATGCCTTTCTGCGCCAGCGTCTCGGCGCAGCACTGCATGCGCCGCGGCACGGAGATGGCGTACTGGTTATTCACTACCACGATCACCATCGGCAGCTTCCAGACGCCAGCGGCGTTGATCGCTTCGTAGAAGTCGCCTTTCGACGTCGCGCCGTCGCCGCATAAGGCGAGCGCCATGCGCGGCTCGCGCCTGAGCTTCATCGCATAGGCGACGCCGACCGCGTGCGGCATCTGGCTCGCGATCGGTACGTTGAAGGGGAAGTCGCGCGGCGATTCGGGAAAGACGTTGCCGCGCTCGTCGCCGCCCCAATAGAAAAGCGTCCGGTGCGGCGACACGCCGCGCAGCATGAGCACGCCGCTTTCGCGGTAGCTCGGCAGCAGGACGTCGTCCTTCGCGAGCACCGCGCCGAGCGCGGCGTCGATCGCTTCCTTGCCGAGCGTCGAGGCGTAGGTGCCGATCTGGCCGGTGCGCTGCAGCGCGATCGCCTTGGCGTCGAAGGCGCGCATGAGCACCATTGCGCGATAGTCCGGCACGAGAGCGCGCGCATCGGCGGCGAACGCCGGCAAGGGGCCGGTCTCGCGCCCCTCGGCGTCCAGATATTGAGTGGAGCGGATTTCGAAGCGCGCAATGACGGGCATCGCCGCAGTGTGCGGCGAGCCCGTTTAGCCTGATTGCGCGGCTACCCCGCTACCCAGACTAGGTTTTGGCGTCCTTCGGGATGAACTTCAGCGCGACGCCGTTGTTGCAGTACCGCAGGCCGGTCGGCTTCGGGCCGTCGTCGAAGATGTGCCCATGGTGGCCGCCGCAGCGGATGCAGTGGTACTCGGTGCGCGGATAGATGAGGTAATAGTCCTTCTTGGTCTCGAACACGCCCGGGATGGTCGTGAAGAACGACGGCCAGCCCGTGCCCGATTCGAACTTCATCTCGGACGTGAAGAGCGGCAAGCCGCAACCCGCGCAGGCGAAGACGCCGGGGCGCTTCTCGTCGTTCAGCGGGCTCGACCCCGGGTGCTCGGTGCCTTCCTCGCGCATGACGTGGAACGCCTGTCCGGGCGTTCGCTTGCGCCATTCGTCTTTCGCGAGCTTCATCGGCTCCGTCGGCGAGGGCACGCTCGCGCCCGCCGGCAGGAAGCTCTTCCAGTTCTTTTGCAGATCCTCGACGCCTTTCATGGTGGCTGGAGGCGCAGCTTGCGCGCCGCGGGCGAATCCCGCGAGGGCGAGAGCCTTGAGAAGGGTGCGCCGGTCCATCGGTCTCCTTTCAGAAATGGGTTCCGTACGCCTATTCGGTCGGCGCACGGAACCATAACTGACAGTTTACAGCGGCAGGTTCAGCCGGATGGAGACGCTCGGCGTGCCGTACACGGCCGCCGGCGGGTACACCGGGGCGGGAACCACCACGGGCGCGGGATGCGCATAGACCACGCGCGGCGCAGGGACTACGTACACCGGCCGCGGTGCCACATACACCGGGCCCGGCGCCACGTAGTACGGACGGTAGTGCTCCACATGGCCGCGGTAGCCGTGCGCGGGCGCCCAGTGCGGCGGATGGGCCAGAGCTGCGCCCGAGAATCCCAGGGTGCCGGCGATGAGGAGGATTTTTTTGAACATGGTGCTCTCCGGTTGGTGATTGCGATGCTCATTTGACGCGCGAGCGGACCGGAAGTGAACGCACAAACTGCAAGAGCTGTAACAGCGTGTTACGCCGGCTCCGGCCTGACCGGATAGCGGCTCGAAATGGCGATGCGGTTCCAGCTGTTGATCGCGACGGCCAGCCACTCGATCGCGACGATCTCGTTCTTCGTCAGAACGGCCGCCGCGCGCTCATAGGTCGCGTCCGGCACCTGGTCCTCGGAGATCAGCGTAATGGCCTCGACCAGCTCAGGGCGGCGTGCTCGGCGGCTTCCCCGCTCGCCAGCGCATCGCGCGTGTGCACCTTGATGCAGTAAGCGCAATGGTTGATCTGCGACGCGCGCAGCCGCAGCAGGTGTGCAAATCCCGGGCTGATGCCCGCGGCAGCGAGTGCCTCGGACACCAGCCGCTCGACCGCAACCATGGACTGATAAATGCCGGGCGCTGACTTTCCGAGGTTCGGTCTTTCCGTCATTTGCGCTTCTGCTTCGTGCTGGCGAGCTTTTCCGCCTGCACCCGCGGTTTGCGGTACTGGCCGAGGACCGCGATGCGCCGCTCGAAGGGATCGCGGCGCGCCACGGCGCGCAGGTGATGGCCGTTCACCAGCTTGAAGTGCCGGATCTCGTCGAGCTTTTCCGCCACGGACCAGCAGTGCTTCGCGCCGCTCACCCAGACCGAGGTATCGATGCGCCGCAGGTCGAAGGGCACCGAGTACTCGCGCAGCGTCTTGTGGTTGCGCCGGTTGGTGTACTCGTGGAAGTACGACATGGCGAGCTCGCGCAGGGTGCGGTACACCGGGTCGCGCCAGCGCAGGCCGATGCCGTTCGTCTTGGAGATTGCGCCCCAGCAGCCGTTGCGGCGGAAGAGCGTCACCACGTGGTCGAAGTCCTGCTCCGCGCGCATGTCGAGGATGAGCGGCGGCTCGCCGTGCACCCACAGCGCCGCGGCGGCGAGCATGGCGCCCTCGATGCAGTGCGCCCGCTGCGCGCGCAGCACCTCGCGCACCGTGCGGCAGGTATCGCCGTCGGGCTCGAAGTTCTGCTTGAGCTCGTGCAGGTACATCTGGATCTTCTGCGGCGTGTCCAGCCGCTCGAGAACGGCGAACTCCTTCTTCGTGAGGCCGAGATCGGACTCGCGGGCAAAGCGTCTCATCATGGAGCCAAAAAAATATAAGAAGCGCCCGCCCACGGCAATCGCAGCCGCAACTGCCTGATTTCGTGCCTCCCTTTTCTTGTCGCGGAAGCCGTGACTCAGGCCGGCCGCAGCTCGGGCGTCTGCATGACCGGCGGCGGGAAGGCGAGCGCGATGGCTGCGGCGCCGAGGCCGATGACGAAGGAGTAGACGTAGAGGGGCGCGTAGGTGCCGAAGGTGTCGTAGATCCAGCCGCCGATCCACGGCCCGATCGCCATGCCGAGGCTCGACACCATGGCGGCGGCGCCGAGCACGGTACCCATGATCTGCTGGCCGAAGTAGTCGCGCGCGAGCACCGCATAGAGCGGCATCACGCCGCCATAGGCGAAGCCGAACACGGCCGCGACCGCGTAGAACTCGCCGAGGCGCTGCGCGAACATGAAGCTGCCGGCGGCGAAGGCCTGCACGAGAAGCCCGACCATCAGCGTTCGGCGGGCGCCGAATCGGTCGCCGGCGAGCCCGAACCCCAGGCGCCCGAGGAGGCCGCCGAAGCCTTCCACGCTGTAGATGGTCACCGCGGCGACCGTCGGGATGCCGCACACCATCGCGTAGCTGATCGTGTGCAGGATCGGCCCGGCATGCGTCGCGCAGCAGGCGAAGAACGTGGCGGCGAGGACGATGAAGGGCGTGGAGCGCAGCGCTTCCCGTGCACTGATCGGCGCACCACCGGCCATCGCCGTGGGCGTCGGGCCGCTGACCGGTGTGCGCCGGATGAAAAGCGCGGCCGGAACGAGGAACAGCCAGACGCCGAGGCCGATGGCGAGCTGGGCGAAGCGCCAGTTGTAGCTCGTGAGCAGCCAGGCCGCGAGCGGCGAGATGGTCATCGGCGCGACGCCCATGCCGGCCGAGACGAGCGACACGGCGAGGCTGCGGCGTTCCGGCAGCCAGGCGGTGACGGCGGCCATCATCGGCACGAAGAAGCTGCCGGCCGACAGGCCGACGATCACGCCGTAGGCGAGCACGAACTGAATCGGACTCGCCGCGCGGCTGGCGAGCACGAGGCCGAGACCCAGCAGCACCGCGCCGGCGAGCACCACGGGGCGCGTGCCGAAGCGGTCGCTGAGCGCGCCCCAGGCGAAACCGGCGGCGCCCATGACGAGGAAGTTGATCGTCGCGGCGCTCGACACGGTGGCATGCGACCAGCCGGTGTCGTGCGTGATCGGCTGCAGGAACACCGCCAGCGACATCATCGCGCCGACCGCGACGCAGCCCATCAGCGCGCCGATCGCCACCATTACCCAGCCGTAGCGCATGGCTCCTCCATCTGCCGCACTTCGCACTCGATCTCCCATTCGTCGCCGTGCACGCGGAGGAAGCGGTTGGTGAGCTCGACGGCTTCTTCCATCGACTTCGCCTGGACGATGGCGTAGCCGCCGATCACTTCCTTCGTCTCGGTGAACGGCCCGTCCGTGCGGGTGAGCTTGCCATTACGCAGCCGCACGCGCACGCCTTCCGCGGTCGGACGCAGGCCGGCCGTGCTGACCAGCGTGCCCGCGCGCGTCATCTCGTCCATCAGCTTGCCCATGTCCTGCATCAGCTGCTCGCTGGGCTGCATCCCGCTTTTCTCGTTGATCCGGATCATCGATAGGAATTTCATGGTTGGTCTCCTTTGCTCCTAGTCGAATGCCGGCCGCGCAGATCGACACGGGTTGGGTGAATTAGCGCTCTGACCCCGAATTCATGGACTTACGTGCTTCGTGGCACTCATCGCAAGGCGAGCCGGCAGGGTGGAGGAAGACCGTCTCGTCCTCGAGGAGATGGGCGAGGGCCTCGTCGACGATGTCCCGGGAGGCGGCGAGGCGCGCTTCGGCCTGGCCGACTCGGCCGCGCCGCTGGCGCTCGCCGAGCCAGTCGTCGAGCAGCGCGAAGCGCTCGCAGCAGTGGTCGGTCTCGCCGTATTCGTAGCGACGCGGGCGGCCGTTCTCCAGGACGGTGGCGTATTTGGGCAGGCGGTAGCGCACCCGTGCGAGGTGCTCGGCGGCATGCACGGTGGTGTTGCAGTCATGCCCGAGCCCGAGGAGCAGCACCTGGCCGTCGAGCTCGTAAAGGCGGCCCGGCGGGCTGTCGATGCCGTGGGGGATGTCGAGCGGATGCGACGCGGTGATGCGCGCCGCGTGCGGGCCGACGGCGGCAAAGGCATGCGGGTTGTCGCTGCGCAGGACGCCGGGCAGGCGCCAGAACGTATCGGCGACGATGCCGAGCGCGCGGCAGGGCGAGGCGGTTCGGTCGAAGGGAACCTCGTCGTCGTCGCACATGCTCGGCATCACCAGCGTGCCCGCAGGGCCAATGGCGGCCCGCAGCGCGGCGATCAATGCTGGGGGGCCGCCTTCGAGCGGCGCCACGCGCGAGAACGCACAGTGGACGAGGAGGACGGCGCCGGGCTCGACGCCGAGGGCTTCCAGCTGTTCCACCAGCATTGTCGAAATCCCCGGTCCCCGTCCGACAAGTGGAGGAGAGGCTACTTATGCAAAGACTTCAGACGCGGCGCCCGCTCCAGCATCTCGACCGCAAGGTCGTAGAGCCGCGCGCCCGGCCCGCCCGGGCCGATGCTCTGCAGGGCGACGCGCGCGCCTTCGACCAGCAGGAAGATCTCGTCGGCGAGCCGCTCCGGACGCGCATAGCCCGCTTCGCGCACCAGCGCCACGAGGCGCTCGCGCTGCCGGCGCTTGTGCGCTTCCACCACGCGGCGCGCCGGATGCTTGCGCTCGGCGAGCTCGACCGCCGCGTTGGCGAGCGCGCAGCCGCGCCCCCTGCCCTCGGCGGCGAAATCGGACACGCGGCGAAGCAGGAAGCGCAGCTGCGCCTCCGGATCGCCCGGGTGCGCGCTGCGCGCCTCGTCCCAGATGCCTTCGCCCTCGGTGGCGAGCTCCTGCAGGTAGGCCGCGATCAGCTCGTCGCGCGAGCTGAAGTGCCGGTACAGCGTCATCTTGTTGGTGCCGGCGGCAGCGGCCAGCGCGTCCACGCTCACCGCGTGGATCCCCTCGCGATGAAAGAGCTCGCGCGCCGCCTGCAGGATCCGCTCGCGCGGCGGCGCGGCCGCTCGTTTCAAACGTGGCATCGTGGTTGACAACGCATGTTACCGATCAGTACCATCATGGTACTACCCAGTAACATCGGTAGCAACCTGCAAAAAGGCAATCCCCAGGGAGTTGGCAATGCGTAGCACACCCTTCGCTTCGCTCGGCGCGGCGCTTCTGTCTCTGGCGCTCGCCGCGTGCGGTCCTTCCAACGGCTCGGAAAAGAAAGGCGGCGGCCACCCCGGCATGAACCTGCCGCCGCCGGAAGTGAACGTGACGACGGTCGCGCCGAAGAGCGTGCCGGTGACTTTCGAGTACGTCGGCCAGACGGCGGGCTCGCGCGAGGTCGAGGTGCGCGCGCGCGTCACGGGGATACTGCTCAAAAGAAACTTCGACGAGGGCGCGCCGGTGAAGCAGGGCCAGTCGCTCTTCACCATCGACCCGGCACCCTACCAGGCGGCGGCGGCGCGCGCGGAAGCGGATGTCGGCGCGGCCGAAGCGCGCCTCGAGCAGGCGAAGCGCAACGCCGCGCGGTTGAAGCCGCTGTATGCCGAGAAGGCGGTCAGCCAGAAGGATTACGACGACGCCGTCTCGGCCGAAGCGATCGGCTCCGCCGACCTCAAGGCGGCGCGCGCGAGGCTCGCGGAAGCGAAGCTCAACCTCGATTATACGAAGGTCGAGGCGCCGGTCTCCGGGGTCGCCAGCCGCGCGCTGCGCTCGGAAGGCTCGCTCGTCTCCGGCCCCGACGTGCTCCTCACCAGCGTGGTGCAGGTCCATCCGATCTGGGTGATGTTCGGGGTGCCGGACAACGACCAGGCGCGGCTGCAGAAAGAGATGCAGGCCGGGCACCTCGTGCTGCCGAAGGACGGCCGCTTCGAGGTGGCGCTGCTCCTGCCCGACGGCACGGTCTATCACCATACCGGCAAGCTGAACTTCACCGACGTGCGCATCTCGCCCACCACCGGCACGCGCGAGTCGCGCGCCGAGGTGCCCAACCCCGAGGGCGCGCTGCGCCCCGGGCAGTTCGTGCGCGTGCAGCTGCGCGGCGCGCAGATCCCGAACGCCGTGTCGGTGCCGCAGCGCGCGGTGCTCGAAGGCCCGCAGGGCAAGTTCGTCTACGTCGTCAACGCCCAGAGCCAGGCCGAGGTGCGGCCGGTCGAGGCGGGCGAGTGGGCCGGCGACAACTGGATCATCACCTCGGGCCTGAAGGCCGGTGAGCGCGTCATCACCGACGGTTTGCTGAAGCTCGGGCCCGGCGCGCCGGTGCGCATCGCCGACGCGAACGCGACGCAGAAGCCCGCCACGCCGCCAGCCAAGAAATAGCCATGTTCTCGCGCTTCTTCATCGACCGGCCAATCTTCGCCGCGGTCCTCTCCTTCTTCGTCGTGCTCGCCGGCCTCGCCGCGATGCGGGTGCTGCCGATCGCGCAGTATCCGGAGATCGCGCCGCCGGTGGTGACGGTGCGCGCAGTCTATCCGGGGGCGTCGGCCGAGGTGCTCGAGCAGACCGTCGCCGCGCCGCTCGAGAACCAGATCAACGGCGTCGAGAACATGATCTACATGGCCTCGACCTCCACGGCGCAGGGCGTGGTGCAGATCCAGGTCACCTTCGACATCGGCACCGACGCCGACAAGGCGGCGCTCAACGTGAACAACCGCGTGAAGCAGGCGGAGGCGCGGCTGCCGCTCGAGGTGCGCCGCCAGGGCGTGACGGTGGAGAAGGGCTCGTCGGCCTTCCTGCAGGTGCTCGCGTTCTATTCGCCCGAGGACCGCTACGACGGCGTCTTCATCTCGAACTACGTCACGCTGAACGTGCTCGACCTCCTGAAGCGCGTGCCCGGTACGACCAACGTGCAGATCTTCGGCGCCAAGGACTACGCGATGCGCATCTGGGTGCGGCCCGACAAGATGACGCAGCATCGCATCACCGCGGCGGATCTGATCCGCGCGGTGAACGAGCAGAACGCGCAGTTCGCCGCCGGCAAGGTCGGCCAGGCACCCGCGCCGCGCGGCCAGGAGCTCGTCTTCACCATCACGACGAAAGGGCGCCTCTCGGACCCGAAGGAGTTCGAGGAGATCATCCTGCGCTCGAACCCGGACGGCTCGGCGCTGCGGCTGAAGGACGTGGCGCGCGTCGAGCTCGCCTCCAAGGACTACGAGTTCGTCGGCCGCATCAATGGCAAGGAGGCGACGCTCGTCGGCGTGTTCCTGCAGCCGGGCGCGAATGCGCTCGCCGTGGCGCAGGACGTGAAGAAGACCGTGGCGGACATCGGCAAGCGCTTTCCGGCCGGGCTCGCCTACTCCGTGCCCTACGACACGACGCGCTTCGTCGAGGTCTCCATCAAGGAAGTGGTGGAGACGCTGCTCATCGCGATGGCGCTCGTGTTCCTCGTCGTCTACCTCTTCCTGCAGAGCTGGCGCGCGACGCTGATTCCGTTCGCCGCGGTGCCGGTGTCGCTGATCGGCACGTTCGCCGGCCTGCTGATGCTCGGCTACTCCATCAACACCCTCACGCTCTTCGGCATGGTGCTCGCGATCGGCATCGTCGTCGACGACGCCATCGTCGTGCTGGAGAACATCGAGCGCATCATGCACGAGGAAGGGCTCGTGCCGCGCGAGGCCGCGATCAAGGCGATGAAGGAGGTGACCAGCCCGATCGTCGCCATCGTCCTCGTGCTGTGCGCGGTGTTCGTGCCGATCGCCTTCCTGGGCGGCCTGACGGGCGAGCTCTATCGCCAGTTCGCCGTGACCATCTCCATGGCGGTCGTGATCTCGGGCGTGGTGGCGCTCACGCTGACGCCGGCGCTGTGCGTGATCGTGCTGAAGCCCGAGGCCGAGCGCAAGCAGGCCGGCTTCTTCCGCGCGTTCAACCGCGGTTTCGCGCGCGCCACCGACCACTACGAGTCGGGCGTCGCCTGGATGATCCGCCGCGGTGGCATCGGGCTCGTCCTCTTCGTCATCATGGTGGGCGCGGCGGTGGTGCTTTGGCGCATCACGCCGTCGTCGCTCGTGCCGGACGAGGACCAGGGCTTCTACATCGCGGCGGTGGTGCTGCCCGACGGCGCCACGCTCGAGCGCACCGACCGCGTGGTCGACGAGGTGACGAAGGCGATCCGCTCCAATCCCGCCAACCTCGACGTGGTCGCCTTCACCGGCTTCGACTTCCTCGGCGGCGGCTTCCGCAACAACGCGGCGACGATCTTCGTCACGCAGGTGCCCTGGCACGAGCGCAAGGTCGCCACGCCGCAGGTGGTCGGCGACTTCTTCATGAAGACCGCGCACATCAAGGAAGGCCTCGCGCTCGCCTTCGGCCCGCCGGCCATCTTCGGCCTCGGCACCGCGGGCGGCTTCGAGTTCTACATCCAGAACCGCGGCACCGGCGGCTCGCAGCAGATGGCGCAGGCGCTCGGCCAGTTCCTCGGCGCGGCGCACCAGGAGCGGCGCCTCGGCTTCGTGCAGACGCTGTGGCGGCCGTCGGTGCCGCAGCTCTCGGTCGACGTCGATCGCGAGAAGGCGAAGGCCTACGGCGTCACGCTCGAGGACCTCTACGGCACGCTCGCCGCGACGCTCGGCACGTACTACGTGAACGACTTCAACAAGTTCGGCCGCACCTGGCAGGTGCTGATGTCCGCCGACCCGGCGTACCGCGACCGGCCCGACGACATCGGCAAAGTATGGGTTCGCTCCGAAAAAGGCGACATGGTGCCCTTGGCTTCGCTCGCGCGCGTGCGCTACAGCGCCGGCCCCGACTCGCTCGACCGCTTCAACAACCTGCCGGCGGTGAAGATCTTCGGCAGCGCCGCGCCGGGCGTCACCTCCGGGGAGGCGATCCAGATCGTGGAAGGCATCGCCGACAAGGCGCTGCCCGCCGACTTCAGCTACGACTGGGGCGGCACCTCGTACCAGGAGAAGCGCTCGGCCGGCACCGCCGGCCTCGCCCTCGGCCTCGCGGTGCTGATGGTGTTCCTGATCCTCGCCGCGCAGTACGAGAAATGGTCGCTGCCGCTCTCGGTGCTGCTCGCGCTGCCCTTCGGCACGTTCGGCGCGCTGGCCGCGATCTGGGTGAATAACCTCCTCATTCCGTTCGTCGGCGCGCGGCCGCTCTCCAACGACGTCTATTTCCAGATCGGCCTCGTCACGCTGCTCGGCCTCGCGGCGAAGAACGCGATCCTGATCGTCGAGTTCGCGGTGCTGAAGCGCGAGGAAGGCCTGTCCGCCTCCGCCGCCGCGGTCGAGGCGGCGCGGCTTCGCTTCCGTCCGATCCTGATGACCTCGATGGCCTTCATCCTCGGCGTGCTGCCGCTCGTCTTCTCGAGCGGCGCGGGCGCCGGCGCGCGCCACTCCGCCGGCACCGGGGTGATGGGCGGCATGCTCGCCGCCACCTTCCTCGCCATCTTCTTCGTGCCGATGTTCTTCAAGCTGATGACCGACCGGCATCTCACCGAGAAGCGCTCGACGCGCGAGATCAAGGACGAGATCGGCCACGCCCGCACCAATGTCACTCATCCCACGCCGCATGTCCCGCACCATGCTCCGCTTCCTCGCGATTAGTACTCTTGCGCTCGCCGGCTGCGCCGCGCCCGTCAAGTACGAGCGGCCGCCGGTCGAGCTGCCGGAGAAGTGGACGGAAAGCGCGCCGCGCTTCACGCAGGACGGCCGCTGGTGGCGCGTCTACGACGACCCGGCGCTCGACAAGCTGGTCGAGGAGGCGCGCGGGAAGAACAGCGACCTCCTCGTGGCGGCCGCTCGCGTCGACGAGGCGCGCGCATTGCTCGCCGAGCAGCAGTCCTTCTTCTTTCCGCGGGTCGATGCGCAGGCGAGCGCGGCGCGCAGCCGCATATCCCAGCGCAACGCCA
>DATMIG010000387.1:0-1591 GCA_035554335.1 Burkholderiales bacterium | reverse complement strand
CGCACCGTAGCGTCTACCGACTGGTAGCGCGCGAGTTGTTTCGAGTAGCGGACCACTTCCTGGTCGAGGAACGCATCGGCATTCGCGCCCTCGTGGCGGCTCGTCTTGTAGTCGATGGTCCAGCGCTCGCCGTCGGGCGTGCGAAAGTGCCGGTCGAGGATGTAGGTGCGCGTGCCTTCCGGCGTTCGCACGCGAAGGCGGTACTCGCTGCGCGCCTCGGCATGCGGGCCGAGCACCCACGCGCCGCGCTCGTCGGCGAGCGTGTTCTTCAGCGCGCTGCGCACGAGCTCGGCCGCCGGATACGCGTCGCCGCCGCGCACGCCGCGCCGCTGCAGCTCGCGGCGGAAGGCGCCGACCATCGAGTCGACGCGCTTCGCGTCCCAGCCGCGCAGCTCGTCCTGCGCCATGCGCTGCAGCCAGCGATGCACCACCGTGCCGACGTGGCGCGCCGTCTCGCCGGCCCACGAGAACTCGATGCGCATCTCCTCGCGCCCTTCCGCCGTTCCGCTCCAGCGCACGGCTTGCGGCAGCTCGGGCGCGCGGAAATCCGCCGGCAGGCGATTGATCGTCGATGCCTTCTCAGCGGCGGCGGCAGCAGCGGGTGCGGCGAGCGCATTCTCGACGCTGAACGAAGGCTGCGCGACGTTCCACGCGCGGGACAGCAGCGTGTGCGCGGCCGGGTTCTTCAGCTCGCCGTCCTTGTCGCAGCCGAGGCAGGCGAGGAGATGGAGCTGCTTCTCGGCGCGCGTGGCGGCGACGTAGAGAAGGCGCGAGGCTTCGGTGTCTTCGGCTTCGGTCTCTAAGCGTGAGAGGTATCGATACGTTTCATCGGAATCGGAGCCCGTGGCTTTGATGGGCGCCAGAAGCAACCCGCCGCTCGACAGCATCTCATTGAACAACAGCAGATCCGGATCACCACCGCCCGGCCCCTGGTCCAGTCCCGGCACGATCACCGTGCCGAATTCCAGACCCTTCGCCTTATGGATGGTCATGATCTGCAGGTCGTCATCGGTCGCGTCGACGTCCGGCAGCGCGAAGAGCCGCTCGAGCGCGTCACGCAGGCGCGGGAGGTCGGTGAGCGGGCCGTCGGCTTCGAGCGATTCGAGCGTGTCGAGGTAGCGCTCGGCGTCCTCGAGCTCGGTCTTGTCGGCGACGCACGCGGGCCCGCCGAGGGCGAGCCACACGCCTTCCACACTCTCGCGCAGGCTCTTGCGGCCGCGATTGGCGACAGCGGGCGCGAGGACGCTCGTGAATTGCGAGAGGAAGAGATCGTCCTTGATTACTTCCCAGATCGTCTTGAAGCGATCGCCGCCGGCAACTTCTAATAATTTGTCCAAAGACAAAGCGAGCCAGGGCGCCCGCAAGATGGAGAGCCACGCGATGCGGTCGCCGAGGTGCAGCAGCGCCCGCGTCAGCGCGTAGAGATCCTGCACCACCTGCTTCTCGCCGAGCGGCTCGATCTCGATGGCGCGGTAACGGATGCCGGCGCCCTTCAGCGCGGGCACGATGTCG
This sequence comes from Burkholderiales bacterium, assembly GCA_035554335.1. Classification (GTDB taxonomy): domain Bacteria; phylum Pseudomonadota; class Gammaproteobacteria; order Burkholderiales; family SG8-39; genus SCGC-AG-212-J23. The sequence goes on along the minus strand of DATMIG010000387.1, from coordinate 79 downwards.
GCGAGTGCGCTGCGGTTGCGCACCAGCAGCGCCTTGGTCCCTTGGACGTCGCGGACCAGTTCCACGATCTTCTCGGCTT
>DATMIG010000386.1:0-5658 GCA_035554335.1 Burkholderiales bacterium | reverse complement strand
GGAAGTTCTGCGCGAGCGCCGCGTGGGCGACGAGCAGGGCGGCCAGGAACAGGTGCTTCGGCATTTCGAGTCCTCTAGGTTCGCTTGTTGAACTTGAGCGCGTGCTCGAGCACGTCCCTCGGCGGCTGCGCATGCGTGTAGCCGCGCCGCGTGACGGTGATGCCGAGCCGGCGGAAGTCCGCCATCACCTCGGCCATCTTCACCACCGCCGCCAGGCCATCGACGATCGGCACCTCGTCGATGCGTGTCACGCCGGCGCGGGTGATGGCCTCGCTGAGATAGAGCTGTCCCGGGATGATGGCCTCGGCGCCCAGGGCGATCGCCTTGCGCGCGGTGTGCGTGAAGGCCTGCACGATGTCGGTGGCGTCCTCGAGTCCCTTCGCCACGTCGCCGAAGCTGGTGCGCTCCATCTGCATCGTCGGCAGCGCGCGCCCGGCGAGGCCGAGCTCGCGCACGCGCACGTCGAGCATCTGGTCGAAGCGCTCGCCGAACACGATGATGACGAAGCGGCTGCCGAGCAGGCAGGCGAAGTGCATCGCCGCCTCGCCGTAGCCCACCACCGGGATGTCGAGCAGCGCGCGCGCTTCCTGGATCGCCGGATCCTGCACGGAGCTGAGCGCGAACACGTCATAGCCTTCGGCCTGCGCGCGCCGGGCGTTGTCGAGGATGATCTGCGCGTACAGCGAGGCGATGTAGGGGTAGATCACGCATTCGGCCGGCGTGCGGCTGCCGTACACGCCCTCGGGCATGCTGTGCAGGTGCACTTCCGTCCCCGGCCGGGCGATGGCGCCGACGCGCTTTTTCACGCCGTCGAAGTAGGCGGGGACGCGGCCGGCATCGAAAAGGCTCTGGTACCAGATCTTCATCGGCGTGATGATAAGGGATGGCGAAAATCCACCGCATGGCAGAAATCAAAATCAGCAAAATCGACCACCTCGTCCTGCGGGTTCGCAACATCGAGCTCATGCGCGCCTTTTACTGCGACGTGCTCGGCGCCGAGCACATCGCGTACCGGCCCGACTTCGCCATGTCGCATCTTCGGGTCGGCGACGGCATGCTGGATCTCGTCGAAGGCGAGAAGCGGGGCTTCGCCGCACCCGAGGGCGGGCGCCTCAACCTTGACCATTTCTGCTTCCGCGTCGAGCCGTTCGACCAGGAAGCCATCGTCGCGCATCTCAAGCGGCACAACGTCGCCATTGGGCCGATCCGCGATCGCTACGGCGCGGAGGGCAACGGCGTCTCGATCTACCTCACCGATCCCGAAGGCAACACCGTCGAGCTGAAAGGCCCGTCGGACGGCAAGCCGCCGCCGCCGCCGAAGGCGGCGGGCTGATTCACTTCTTTTCGACGGTCGCTTCCTCGATCGCGTAGAACTCGTCCAGGCCGACCAGCGTCTCGATCTCCTGGCGCGCGGCGACGCATTCCTCGTGGCTCAAGCCGGTGTAGGCGCCGGTGCGCTTGATCTCCTGGTAGGCGCGCTTCGCGAAGTGAAAGCTGGCCAGCAGATAGGTCATCGCGTCGATCGCCGCCTTGTAGCCGAGGTCGGCGAGCTCGCCGGCGCTCGGCACCGGCCGGCCATCACGATTGCCGCGGCTGATGACGTAGACGAGCGGAATGCGCGTCTGCTTCGGCGCCTTCTTCATCTCTTCCGCGTTGCGCGGAAAGATGAGCCCCAGGTCGGCGCCTTCGTCGGCGGCGAGGTTGATGCGCGCAACGGCTTCCTTCAGGCCTTCGGCGCGGCAGGTATCGGTGCGTGCGATGACGACGAAGTCCGGGTCGGACCGGTCGCGCTGCCGGCAGGCGTAGGCGATCTTCGCCGCGAACTCCTTGCGCGGCACCGCGTGCGCGACGTACTTGTGATAGTGCGCGCGCTTGGGATAGAGCTGGTCCTCGATGTGCGCGCCGGCGATGCCCGCACGGATGCACTCGCGCACCGTGCGCATGGTGTGCAGCGGCTCGCCGAAGCCGGCGCCGCCGTCGACCACCAGCGGGATGTCGATGGCGTTCGCCACGTCGCCGGCGACGCGCAGCTGCTCGTCCATGGTGAGCAGCGGCTCCGAGGTCGTGCGCGAGGCGCCGGTGACGAAGCCGCCCGTATAAACGCAGTCGAAGCCGACGCTTTGCAGCAAGCGGCCGCCGAGCGGGTCGTAGGCGACCGGCAGGTAGACGAATGCCTTTTTCTTCAACAGGCGGCGCAGCGCGGTAGTCTTCTTCATGGCTCATCCATTTGACGTGATTGTCGCAGGCGCGGGCAATGCCGCGCTGTGCGCCGCCCTCTCGGCGAAAGAGCAGGGCGCGGCGAGGGTACTGGTCCTCGAGAAGGCGCCGCTGGAGGAACGCGGCGGCAACTCGCTCTTCACCGCCGGCGGCTTCCGCTTCGCGCACGACGGCCTGGAGGATGTGCGCCGCGACGTGCTCGACGACCTCTCCGAGGCCGAGGCAGCCCAGATCGTGCTGCCGGTGATCCGCAAGGAAGACTATCTCGACGACCTGCGCCGCGTCACCGAGGGGCAGACCGACGACATGATGGCCGAGCTCCTCGTCGGGCGCTCGCGCGAGACGATGAGCTGGCTGCGGCGGAACAGGGTGCGCTTCATCCCCATGTTCGGCCGCCAGTCGTTCAAGGTCGACGGAAGACACCACTTCTACGGCGGCGTGAACATCGAGGCGGTGGGCGGCGGGTATGGCCTCGTCGACCAGCTCATCCAGCAGGCCGGGCGCCTGGGCATCGAGATTCGTTATACGACCGGCGTGCGCAAGCTCCTGCAGGACCGCAGCGGTGCGGTGACGGGCGTGCATGTCATGGGGCCGGACGGCTACGCGGACATTCCCGGCCGCAGCGTCGTGCTCGCCTGCGGCGGATTCGAGGCCAACCCGGAGATGCGCGTGCGTTACTACGGTCCGGGCTGGGAATCGTGCCGCGTGCGCGGCACGCGCTACAACACCGGTGACGGCCTGCGCGCCGCGCTCGAGATCGACGCGCAGGCGTTCGGCGGCTGGTCGACCTGCCACGCCGTGCAGTGGGACATCAGCGCGCCGCCCTACGGCGACCGCGTCGTGCTCGACAACTTCCAGAAGCACTCGTACCCGCTCGGCATCATCGTCAATCTCAGGGGCGAGCGCTTCGTCGATGAAGGCGCCGACTACCGCAACCACACCTACGCCAAGTACGGCCGCGAGGTGATGAAGCAGCCCAAGCGCGCCGCGGTGCAGATCTTCGACGCGAAGACCATCGGCATGGTGCGCGACGAGTACCGCATCAAGCAGGTGACCAAGGCGCAGGCGCCGACGATCGAGGCGCTCGGGACCGAGCTCGGCATCGATGCCGAGCGCCTCGCGCGCACGGTGCGCGAGTTCAACGCCGCCTGCCGGCCAGGGAAGTACAACCCGGCGATCCTCGACGGCGTGTCGACCGTGGGCCTGCCGCTTCCCAAGTCGAACTGGGCGCTGCCGCTCGACCAGCCGCCGTACACCGGCTTCGTCGTCACCTGCGGCATCACCTTCTCGTTCGGCGGACTGCGCATCAACGAGCGCGGCGAGGTGCAGGACACGAGCGACCGCACCATCCCAGGGCTGTACGCCGCGGGCGAGATCGTCGGCGGGCTTTTCTACGAGAACTACCTCGGCGGCGCAGGCCTGATGGCCGGCGCCGTGTTCGGCCGCCTCGCCGGCGCGAGCGCCGCTAGTCGTCGTTGACGATCGCGATGGCGTCGATCTCGACGTCGAACTTCTTCGGCCACGAGCCGACGACGCAGAACACGCGCGCCGGCTGATCGCGCCGGAAGTACTTGCGGTAGACCTTGTTCACCTCGTCGAAGTACGCGGTGTTGGTGATGTACACCGTGCACTTCACGACGTTCTCGAGCGAGGACCCCGCCGCTTCGAGACAGACCTTCATGTTGTCGAGCACCTGCTTCGTCTGCTTCTCGACCGTGACGAGCGGGATCTTGCCGGTGCGCCGGTCCATCGGCGTCAGGCCGGAGACAAAGACGAAGTTGCCGGCGCGGATCACCGGGTTGAGCGGGATGCCTTCCTTCTTCAGGTGCACGCTCACGCCGGGGACCTCGATGACCTCTTTCTTCACTTTTTTCATGTCAGTACTCGTAGAACATCCGCTGGATTGCCGCGCGCTCGCGCGTGACGGTGAGCGCCAGCATGAGGAGGATCCGCGCCTTCTGCGGCATCAGGTCGTCGCAGACGATGAAGCCGCCGGCCTCGAACTTCGGCGTGGTGACCACGCGGCCCGACCACGAGCGCGTGGCGAGCACGACCGGGATACCCGCCTTCACCGCGCGCCGCCCGGCGTCGAGGAAAGCGGCCGGGTACGAGCCGCCGCCGAAGCCGACGAGCACCATGCCTTCCGGATGGCGCTCCGTAAGCGCGTCGACCAGCACGCCATCGGCGCCGGCGTAGGCGTGGACGATATCGACGCGCGGCAGGTCCTTCAGTCCACGCACGTCGAAAGGTGTCTCGGTGGTGTGCGGACGCGTAACGTCCCGGTAGAAGAGCACGCGGGCATCCGAGTCGACATAGCCGAGCACGCCGAAGTCGCGGCTATGGAACGTGTCGACGCGGAAGGCGTTCGACTTCGTCACGTCGCGCGCGCTCTGGATCTCGTTGTTGAGAATCGTCAGCACGCCGCGGCCGGCGGCATCCGGATGCGCGGCGAGGCGGATCGCGTCGAGCAGGTTGAGGTCGGCGTCCGTGCCGACCGCGGTCGGCGGGCGCATCGCGCCGGTGAGGACGACCGGCCGGTCGGACTTCACCGTGAGGTGCAGGCAGTACGCCGTCTCCTCGAGCGTGGCGGTGCCATGGGTAATGACGACACCGTCCGTGCGCAGCGCGTGGATGCGCTCGGCGAGCTGCAGCCATTCCTTCGGCCCGATCGAGGGGCTGCCGACCTGCAGCACGTCCTCGCCGCTCAGCTCGGCGAGCTCGCGCGCCTCCGGGATGCGCTCGAGCATCTGCGCGACGGTCAGCTTCTTCCCCGAGTCGGGGTAGAGCGTGTAGTCGAGGCGGTGCGGCCCGATGCCGGAGATGCTGCCGCCGGTGCCGAGGATATGGACCCGCGGTCTCATCACGGTACGAGGACCACCTTGCCGAAGAAGTCGCGCGAGCCGACCACGCGGTGCGCTTCTGCTGCCTGCGACAGCGGGAACGCCTGGTGGACGATGGGCTTCAGCTTGCCCTCCGCGACGAGGCCCATCACCTTGCGCAGCTCCAGCACCGAGGCGTTCTTCGAGCCGGCCAGACGCAGCTCCTTGCGGAAGAACGGGATGATGTCGAACTCGACCACCTCACCGGCGTGCGCGCCGACCGTGACGATGATGCCGCCGCGCGCGAGGCACTGCAGGCTCTTGGTGAACACCTCGCCGCCGATGTGCTCCATCACCACGTCGACGCCACGGCCGCCGGTGATCGCCATCACCTTCTGAACGAAGTCTTCCTTGCCGTAGTTGATGAGATGGGTGGCGCCGAGCGCCCTGGCATGCTCGAGCTTCTTCTCGCTGCTCGCGGTGGTGATGATCGCGCCGGCGCCGGCGAGCTTCGCCACCTGCACCGCGGCGCTGCCGATGCCGGAGCCGGCGGCCTGGATGAGCACCGTCTGGCCCGCCTGCAGGAAGCCGCGGGTGATGAGCACGTGCCATGCCGTGCCGA
>DATMIG010000385.1:0-3790 GCA_035554335.1 Burkholderiales bacterium | reverse complement strand
ATCGAGCGACAGCAACCCGCTCTTGCGCGTCAACAGCCTCATGACCACCGATTCGCCGTGCTGCACCGGCATGGTGGAGAGGCGAACGTCCACCTGCGCGTCCCGCGCGAGCACGTTGAAGCGCCCGTCCTGCGGGCGGCGCTTTTCCGAGATGTCGAGACCGGCCATCAGCTTGAGGCGCAGCACGAGCGCCGGCCCGATGCGCGTATCGACCTCCGTCTGCACCTGCAGGACGCCGTCGATGCGGAAGCGGATGCGCACGTTCCGCTCCTGCGGCTCGATATGGACGTCGGAAGCGTTGGCCTGGACGGCGTCCTCGAAGACGCTTTGCAGCAGCTTGACGACCGGCGCGTCCTCCGCGCCCGCCGCGGCAGCCAGGGCGCCGAAGTCGACATACGCATCACCGAGGTCGCGCTCCAGCGCCTTGGCGAGCCCGCTGATTTCCTCGGTGCGGCGGTAGACGCGATCGACTGTCTGGAGGAGCTGCTCCTCGCTCACGGCCGCCACATGAATGGTGCGCTTGAGCGAGCGCTGCAGTTCGTCCGCGGCGAAAAGGTCCGTCGGGTCCGCCATGCCGACGAGGTACGAGTCCTTGCGGTCTTCGAGCACCAGGGCGCGGAAGCGGCGCGCCTGCGATTCCGGCAGGCGGCGCACGACCTCGTTCGACAGGTTGTAGAACTTGAGGTTGACATACGGGATCGCGAGCTGGCGCGCCAGCGCCTCGGCGATCTGCTCGGAGTTGCAGAACGCGTTCTCGACCAGCACGCGGCCGAGGCGGCGGCCGGAGCGCTTCTGCTCGTCCAGCGCCAGCCGGAGTTGTTCGCGAGAGATGACTTTTCGCTCGACCAGCACGTCCCCTAGACGCACCTTGGTCGCGATGGCAGGCGCCTGCATGGCGGCCTCTTATTGGAAAGACCCGGTTCAGTATAGCGGCGCGCCGCGAGCCGGCCTGTGAGGCCCTGTCCGAGGCGACGAGCGTGCGTTTCTGCACGACCAGCGCCCGGAAAAAATAAGGGCGGCCCTTTTGGGGCCGCCCTTTACGCATCCCGACGGAAAAGAGGAGGAGGAGGATCCGGCGGGTGCTGCGACGCAACAACTATAGCGCCTTTCCCTACCGGTTTAGAATCGGCCGTTTTGTAAAACACTTTTGCAGGAACTGCAAAGATGGCTGATGCCCTTCAGGAAATGTCTGTTTTTTCGAGAGTTGTGGCGTCAGGCAGCCTCTCGGCCGCGGCGCGCGAGCTAGGCATTTCGCCGGCCCTCGTGAGCCGACGGCTGGCGGCCCTTGAAAATCGCCTTGGGGTACGGCTCATCAACCGCACGACGCGCAGCCTCAATCTCACGGTCGAGGGCGCCCGCTACTACGACGTCTGCAACCGGGTGCTGGCCGAGATCCAGGAGGCCGACGCCGAGGTCTCGGTCGGCCGGGTGGAGCCGCAAGGCGCGCTGAAGGTCGCGCTGCCGGCTTCGTTTGGCCACCAGCATGTGGCACCTCTCGTGCCGCAGTTCGCGGCGCTATATCCGAAGGTGCAGCTGGCGCTCAGCCTCTCGGACCGCACGGTGAACATCATGGACGAAGGCTTCGACGTCGCGGTGTGCATCGCCGACCTGCAGGACTCCTCGCTCGCCGCGCGGCGTCTGGCACCGAACCGGCGCGTCGTGTGCGCAAGCCCCGCGTACCTGGGCGCCCACGGGGAGCCCCGCACGCCGGACGAGCTCACGCGCCACAACTGCCTCGTCACGAGTGATTTCGCCGGCAACTGGGACTACATCAGGCCGGACGGCCGGCCCGGCACGGTTCGCGTCGCCGGACGCTACTGTTGCGACAACTGGGAAGTCCTGCGCGAGTGGGCGCTGGCCGGGCTGGGCGTCGCCCTGAAGTCGACCTGGGACGTCCATCGGCAACTCGAGGACGGTTCGCTGGTCGCACTATTTCCGGGCTATGCATTCCATTCGGATGTCGCCATCTATGCCGTGTACCCGCATCGGCGGTTCCTGCCCGCGAAGACGCGGGTGTTCATCGAGTTCCTCGCGCAGTCGTTCGGACCGGAACCCTACTGGGACAACGGGCATCCGGCCGCTGCGGCGCCCAAACCGAGGATCCGCCCGCGTGCCGCGCCCTGAGTCTGTGCTAGGTTGAGTGAATGAACGCTCCGGTCGACCGCGCCGCCCTCGCTGCCGCTTCCCTCGACGACAAGTACACGCTGGAACGCGGACGCGTGTTCCTCACCGGCACGCAGGCGCTCATCCGGCTGATGATGCTGCAGCGCGAGCGCGACCTGCGCGCCGGCGTCAACACGGGTGGCTTTGTTTCCGGCTATCGCGGCTCGCCGCTTGGCGGGCTCGACCAGGCCCTCTGGCGCGCGCGCCAGCATCTCGAAAACCACCACATCCGTTTCCAGCCTGGCGTCAACGAGGACCTTGCCGCGACATCGATCTGGGGCACGCAGCAGCTCAATCTCTTCCCGAAGGCTCGCTACGACGGCGTCTTCTCGCTGTGGTACGGCAAAGGTCCGGGAGTCGACCGCTGCGGCGACGTGTTCAAGCATGCGAACGCCGCCGGCACGTCGAAATACGGCGGCGTCCTCGCGCTCGCCGGCGACGATCACGCGGCGAAGTCGTCCACGCTGCCGCACCAGTCTGAGCACATCTTCAAGGCCTGCCTGATGCCGGTGCTCAACCCGGCGGACGTGCAGGACTATCTCGACCTCGGCCTGCATGGCTTCGCCATGAGCCGTTTCTCGGGCTGCTGGATCGCGTTCAAGTGTGTCACCGATGTGGTCGAATCCGGCGCCTCGGTGATCGTCGATCCGGATCGCGTGAAGGTCCAGCTGCCGGGCGACTTCGCCATGCCGCCGGGCGGGCTCAACATCCGCTGGCCGGACGGCATCCTCGAGCAGGAAGCCCGCATCCTTGATTACAAGGTCTATGCGGCGCTCGCGTACGCGCGAGCCAACAAGCTCGACCGGCTGGTCTGGGATTCGCCGCGCGCGCGGTTCGGCATCGTGACCAGCGGCAAGTCCTTCGGCGACGTGATGCGGGCGCTGGCCGATCTCGGCATCACCGAGGACGTCGCGAGGCACATCGGTCTTCGCGTCTACAAGGTCGCGCTCTCATGGCCGCTCGAGCCGCAGGGCGCGCGGCGATTCGCCGAAGGCCTGGAGGAAATCCTGGTCGTCGAGGAGAAGCGCCAGGTCATCGAATACCAGATCAAGGAAGAGCTCTACAACTGGAAGGAAGGCGTGCGCGCGCCGCGCGTCGTCGGCAAGTTCGACGACAGCGGCGAATGGAGCCGCAGCGGCGGCCAGCCGGCCGGCAGCTGGCTGCTGCCCGCGCACTACGAGCACTCGCCCGCGATGGTGGCGCGCGCGATCGCGCAGCGGCTGGAGAAGCTCGGCATGACCGCCCAGCTCGGCAGCCAGTTTCGCGAGCGCCTGGCGTTCCTCGACTTCAAGGAGAAGGCGCTGGCGCGTCCGCGCGTCACTTCCGTGCGCCAGCCCTACTTCTGCTCCGGCTGCCCGCACAACACGTCGACGCGGGTGCCGGAGGGCAGCCGCGCCATGGCCGGCATCGGCTGCCATTTCATGGCGCTCTGGATGAACCGCAACACGGCCACCTTCACGCACATGGGCGGCGAAGGCGCGCCGTGGATCGGCCAGGCGCCGTTCACCGACGAGAAGCACGTCTTCGCCAACCTCGGCGACGGCACGTACTTCCACTCCGGCCTCCTCGCCATCCGCGCGGCCGTGGCGGCCAACGTCAACATGACCTACAAGATCCTCTACAACGA
>DATMIG010000384.1:0-9590 GCA_035554335.1 Burkholderiales bacterium | reverse complement strand
TGGCACCAGACGTTCGGAAAGCGCGCGAAATAGGCCGCGTGGTAGCGCTCGCCGCCGCGGTCGTTCCAGAAACCGAGCGGCATCGAGGGGAAGGGCTTGGTGCAGACGAGCTCGCCCTTCTTGCCGACGACGGCGTTTCCTTCCTCATCGAATACCTGCACGGCGAGGCCGAGCGAGCGGCACTGCATCTCGCCGCGATACACCGGCAGCACGATATTGGCCTCGGTGAAGCCACCCATGATGTCGGTGCCGCCGGAGATGGACGACAGGCAGACGTCGCTCTTCCAGGCGCTGTAGACGTAGTCGTAGCTCTCCGCGACGAGCGGCGAGCCGGTCGACACGACCATGCGCAAGGCGGCGAGGTCGTGCGTCTCGATCGGCTGCAGGTCGCGCTTCGCGCAGCCATCGATGAACTTGGCCGACGTGCCGAAGTGCGTGAAGCGTTCTTTCTCGGCGTAGTCGAAGAGGATCTTTCCACCGCGCGCGAACGGCGAGCCGTCGTAGAGCATGACGGTCGCCTCGGCGGCGAGCCCCATGAATAGGATGTTCCAGACCACCCAGTTCGTCGTGCAGTAATAGAAGTAGCGCTCGCCGGGCTTCACGTCGAAGTGCAGCTTGTACATCTTGAGCGCCTGCAGAAGCGACCCGCCCGCGCTGTGCACGATGCACTTCGGCTTGCCGGTGGTGCCGGAAGTGAAGAGGATGAATACCGGATGCTCGAAAGGGAGCTGCGTGAAGCTGATGTCGCCCGGCGTATAGCGGCGCAGCCATTCCGGCAGCGTTACCGCCTTCGGGATGTCGGAGACGTCGACGCGCGCATTCTCGTGCGGCACGACGACCACCTTGCGCAGGCTCGGCAGCTTCTCGGCGATGTCGCGGACGCGCTCGAGCGAATCATGGCGCTCGCCGTTGTAGCGGTAAGCGTCGGCGCAGAAGAGGACCTTCGGCTCGATCTGACCGAAGCGCTCGAGCACGCCTTCCACGCCGAAGTCCGGCGAGCACGACGACCAGACGATGCCCTGGGAAAGCGCGGCGAGGGCGAGCGTCCCGGCTTCGGGGATGTTCGGAATGAAGGCCGCGACGCGGTCCCCGGCCCGCAGGCCAAGCGCCTGCAGCGCCTGCGCGGCGCGCGACACGTCGCTCGTCAGGTCCGAATAGCTGACGCGGCGGCGGAAGCCGGTTTCGTCCCAGAAGACGAACGCGTCGCCGCGGTCGCCGCGGCGCAGCAGGTTCTGCGCGAGGTTGAGGCGCGCCTCGGGAAACCAGCGCGCGCCGGGCATCTTGTCGCCGTCGACGAGCACGGTCGAGCCTTTGCGTGCGGCCACCACGCCGGCGAAGTCCCACACGTCGGACCAGAACTCCTCGGGGTTGTCGACCGACCACTGGTAAAAATCGGCGTAGCTGTTCGAATCGAGCCGGCGCTTGCGGATCACCTGGCGCGCGAACTGGGTGAGCTGCGCGTCTTCGATCGCGCGCTCGCTCGGTTGCCACATGACCTGGGGTTTGGATTGCGATGATGCCGCCATCCCGCTTCCTTTAGGATTTTGGCCGGTGATTATATTGCCCGAGGCCCTCGCCTCCCTGCGCCGCCTGCACCGCATGGCGGAAGCCGAGGTAGTCGCGCGCCTGCGCACGCACCAGCCGCGCAGCGCCGGCATCGAAGCGACCGCCCTGCGCCTGGCGCAGCGCGTACGCGCGACGCCACCCGGGCCGCTGAGCGCCGAGTCGTTCCTGCGCCACTACGGACTGTCGACGCCCGAGGGCGTCGCGCTGATGTGCGTGGCCGAGGCGCTCCTTCGGATTCCCGACGCCGAGACCGCGGACGCGCTTCTGCGCGAGAAGCTCTCGCAGGGCGACTGGTCGCCCGCCAGCGACGACTCGCTGGTCGCCAACGCGGCCGACTGGGCCCTGCTCCTCACCGGCAAGCTGGCGCGCTGGCACGACGAGCCGTCGCCGCTCAAGCACATCGTCGCGCGGCTCGGCGAGCCGGTGGTGCGCGCGGCAGTGCGCCAGGCAATGCGCATCCTCGCCGAGCAGTTCGTCCTCGCCGAGACGATCGAGGAAGCCGTGCGCCGCGGCGCGCAGCGCAAACCTTATCTCCACTCGTACGACATGCTCGGTGAAGCCGCTCGCACCGCGAAGGACGCCGAGCACTACATGGCGCTTTATACCGGCGCCATCGGCAACGTGCGCCCGCCAGACACCCTCTCCATCAAGCTTTCCGCCCTGCATCCGCGCTTCGAGGAGGCCAAGCGTGCGCGGGTCTTCGCCGAACTGCTGCCCCGCCTGCGCACGCTCGCCGGGCTCGCGCGCGCCCGCGGCATCACCTTCACCATCGACGCCGAGGAATCCGAGCGTCTCGAGCTCACGCTCGATCTCCATGCCGCGCTCGCCGAGGACTTCACGCCGGGCCTCGCCGTGCAGGCCTACCAGAAGCGCGCGCTGCCGGTATGCGAGTGGCTGGTCGAGCTCGGCCGCAAGGCGAAGCAACGGCTGCCGATCCGGCTGGTGAAAGGCGCCTACTGGGACAGCGAAGTGAAGCGCGCGCAGCAACTCGGCATGCCCGACTACCCGGTGTTCACGCGCAAGGCCGCGACGGACGTCTCCTACATCGCTTGCGCCCGCGCGCTCCTCGGCGCGCCGGAAGCGATCTATCCCGCGTTCGCCACGCACAACTGCCGCACCGTAGCCACGATCCTGCAGCTCGCCGGCGATCGAGAGTTCGAGTTCCAGAAGCTGGTCGGAATGGGCGATGCGCTCTACGACGCACTGCTCGCCGAGCGCAAGGCGACCGTGCGCATGTACGCGCCGGTCGGCAGCTTCACCGAGCTGCTGCCTTACCTCGTGCGACGAATGCTGGAGAACGGCGCCAATACTTCGTTCGTGCACCAGATCGCCGATCCCCAGGTGCCGCTCGAGGCGCTGGTCGCCGATCCGGTGGCGCAATTGCCCGAGCCTTACACGCCGAACGAGCGCATTCCGCTGCCGCGTAACCTGTATCCCGACCGGCTGAATTCGCTCGGCATCGACCTCTCGCGACGCGATGTGCTCGACGGCCTGCGGCACCGGATCACCACCGATCGCCCGCTCGCCTCCGTTGTCGGCCCGCCCATGGAGAGCTCCATTGCGCGCGCGGCCGCGGAATTCGAGCGCTGGTCCAAGACGCCGGCGGGCGAGCGCGCCGCGGGCCTCGAGGTCGCCGCCGACCTGCTCGAGGGACGCATGGTCGAGCTCGTCTCGCTCATCGTCCGCGAAGGTGGTCGCACGTACGCCGACGCGGTGGCGGAAGTGCGCGAGGCGGCCGACTTCTGCCGCTACTATGCGCTACAGGCGCGCACCGTCTTTTCGCCGCGCCTGCTGCCCGGTCCCGCCGGCGAGCGCAACGAGCTCCATCTCCATGGTCGCGGCGTGTTTGCGTGCATCAGCCCTTGGAACTTCCCGCTCGCCATCTTCACCGGCCAGGTGGCCGCCGCGCTCGCCGCCGGCAACACGGTGATTGCGAAACCGGCCGAGCAGACGCCGCGCATCGGCCTGCGCGCGGTGGAAATCCTGCGCGAAGCCGGCATTCCGGCCGACGCGGTCCACTGCGTGGTCGGCGACGGCGAAACCGTCGGCGCGCCGCTCGTCGCGGACGAGCGCATCGCCGGCGTCGCCTTCACGGGATCCGTGGAGACCGCGCGCCTCATCAACCAGGCGCTCGCGCGGCGCAACGGCCCCATCGTTCCGTTGATCGCCGAAACGGGCGGCGTAAACGCCATGCTCGTCGACTCCTCCGCGCTGCCGGAACAGGTCGTCGACGACACGGTGATCTCCGCCTTCCAGAGCGCCGGCCAGCGCTGCTCGGCGCAGCGAATCCTTTTCGTCGACGAAGGCGCGGCGCCGCGCATGCTGCAGATCCTCGCCGGCGCGCTCGCCGAGCTGAAGGTCGGCGACCCGCGCGAGCCCGACACCGATGTCGGCCCGATAATCGACCAGCCCGCGCAACGCGCACTCGCCGCGCATGTCGGGACATTGCGCCGCGCCGCCAAGCTCATCGGCGAAGCGCCAGCGCCTGTAGTCTCCGGCCACTTCATTGCGCCCATCGCGTTCCAGCTACCGCTCGCGCGGCTGCCCCGCAGCGAGGTTTTCGGACCCGTCCTGCACGTCTGCACCTACCGCAGAAGCGAGCTGCCCAAGGTGCTCGACTGGCTGCGCGCCACCGGCTACGGCCTCACGCTCGGCATCCATAGCCGCATCCAGAGCTTCGTCGATGAGGTAGTGGCCGCGACGCGAGTCGGAAATACCTATGTAAATCGCAGCATGATCGGCGCGGTCGTCGGCGTGCAGCCATTCGGCGGCGAAGGCCTCTCGGGCACCGGCCCGAAGGCCGGCGGGCCGCATTACACGCTGCGCTTCGCGACGGAGCGAACGGTGACGGTCAATACCGCGGCCGTCGGCGGCGTCACGGAGCTACTCAGTCAGCCCGAGCGCCCGATTTCTCGCTGAACCGCGTCATTTCGGCTTGAGCAGCGTCGAGAAGTGCGGCTTGGTGAGCCGCTCGGGCTGCAGGAATTCCTCCAGCTGCCCGGGCGTGAGATATCCCTTCTCGATCACGAGCTCGCGCACCAGCCTCCCGGTGCGCAGCGCTTCCTGGGCGATCTCGGTGGATTTTGCGTAGCCCAGCACCGGCGTCAGCGCAGTGACGATCGCAGTCGACTCGTCGACGAAGCGGCGTGCGCGCTCGCGATTCGCGCGAATGCCCACCACGCAGCGTTCGTTGAGCGTGCGGCAGGCAGTCGCAAGGTGCGAAACGCTCTTGAACAGGCTATGAGCGATGATCGGCTCGAATGCGTTCAGCTGCAGCTGGCCGGCTTCCGCCGCCATGGTCACCGTCATGTCGTTGCCGATCACCTCGAACGCCACCTGATTCACCACCTCCGGAATCACCGGATTCACCTTGCCGGGCATGATCGAAGATCCGGCCTGCACCGCGGGCAGCGCGATCTCGCCGATGCCGGCGCGCGGCCCGGACGAGAGCAGCCGCAGGTCGTTGCAGGTTTTGGAGAGCTTCACGGCGATGCGCTTGAGGACACCGGAGAGTTGCACGAACGCACCGGCGTCCTGGGTGGCTTCGACCAAGTTCGGCGAGCTGACGAACGACACGCCGGAGACCTCCGAAAGGCGCACGGTCACGAGCGTGGCGTAATCCGGATGCGCGTTGATCCCGGTACCGATCGCGGTGGCGCCGAGGTTGATCTCGCGCACCAGGGTGGCGGCTTCGGCGAGGCGCTGCTCGTCCTCGCCGAGCATCACCGCGTAGGTGGAGAACTCCTGGCCGAGGGTCATCGGCACGGCGTCCTGCAGCTGCGTGCGGCCGACCTTCAGGACGTCGTCGAACTCCTTCGCCTTGGCCTCGAAGGCCTTGCGCAGGTCGGCCATCTCCTCAAGGAGGCGCCGGATGCCGAACTGCGCGGCGAGCTTGAGCGCGGTCGGATACACATCGTTCGTGCTCTGCGAAAGGTTCACATGGTCGAGCGGGTGCAGGTGCTGGTATTCGCCCTTTCCATGCCCGAGCCGCTCGAGCGCGCGGTTGCAGATCACCTCGTTGGCATTCATGTTGGTCGAGGTGCCCGCGCCGCCCTGGATCACGTCGACCACGAATTCCTCGTGCAGCCGCCCCTCGCGGATTTCCTCGCAGGCCAGGCGGATCGCCACCGAGCGCTGGTCGTCGAGCAGGCCCAGCTCGCAATTCGTGATCGCGGCGGCCTGCTTCACGCAGGCGAGCGCGTTGACGAGGTCCGGGTATATGGAGATCGGGGTCCCGGTGATCGGGAAATTCTCGAGGGCCCGCAGCGTGTGGACGCCGTAGTAGGCGTCGGCCGGAACGGCCCGATCGCCGAGGAGATCGTGCTCGGTCCTGACAGGCTGCGTCATTGGCATCGATTCTGGCACTATCATGCTGCCGATGAGCGACGATCTGGATTTCAGCCAGCCGGCGGGCGCACCGAAGCCGCCGCCGGCTCCGAAGCCGGCCGCGCCGAGCGTGCCGCTCTACATCCCCGCCGTCGCCCGCTCCTTCTTCGAGTCCGCCGGCAAGGAGGAGTTGGTGCCGGCCGGCACGGTGTTCTTCTCCGAGAACGAGAAGGCGAGCCGCCTCTTCCTCAAGCGCGACAAGATGTACTTCCTGCTCGAGGGGCGCGTGGCGCTGGTCGTCAAGGGCCGCCCGATCGGCGAACCGAAGGTGGGCGAGATCTTCGGCGAGATGGCGGCGATCAGCGATTCGCCGCGCAGCGCGACGGCGGTGGCGCAGACCGCGTGCCGCGTGATCTCGCTCGACGACAAGAGCTTCGCCACGGCGCTGTCGAAGAAGCCCGAGTTCGCGCTCATGATGCTCGGCACGATGATCATGCGGCTGCGCGGGATGATCGCCAAGCTCTCCGGCGTGCCGAGCGGCACCCAGACCAAGGAGCAGACGCGGGTCTTCGACAAGAACCTGCTCGCCAGCATGGTGAAGGGCCTCGGCGAGCAGTCGGTGGTGCGCTACGAGAAGGGCAAGGTGATCATGGTCGCGGGGCAGACCGGCGCGCTGATGTATGTCGTCATCGACGGCTTCGTCGGCATCTCCATCCGCGGCGCGCTGGTCGAGCGCGTCGGCCAGGGCGGCATCTTCGGCGAGATGGCGCTCATCGACCAGTCGCCGCGCGCGGCCAACGCCACGGCCGAGACGGATTGCGCGCTCCTCGCCATCAACCGCCAGGTGTTCCTGAACCTGGTGAAGTCCGAGCCGACCTTCGGCATCTCGCTCCTCGGCGCGATGGCCGAGCGCCTGCGCAATACCGCGGCCGCGCTGAACTAGATAGAATTTTTGAACCTTTAGGGAGGAACCACCATGAAGACGCTATTTGCCCTGCTCGCCGCCCTGGCGGTGGCCACGCCGGTCGCCGCGCAGGACACGCTGAAGAAGATCAAGGAGTCCGGCGCGATCACCATCGGCCACCGCGACGCCTCGATTCCGTTCTCGTACTACGACGACAAGCAGCAGCCGGTCGGCTATGCGCTCGACATCTGCATGGTGATCGTCGACGCGGTGAAGAAGCAGCTCAACATGCCGAACCTCAAGGTGAACTACCAGCTCGTCACCTCGGCGAACCGCATCCCGCTCATCGCCAACGGCACGGTGGACCTCGAATGCGGCTCGACCACCAACAATACCGAGCGCCAGCAGCTGGTCGGCTTCAGCAACACGTACTTCATTCCCGCCAACCGCTGGGCCTCGAAGGCCTCGGCCAAGCTGAACTCGCTGAACGACCTGAAGGGCAAGACGATCGTCTCGACGGCCGGTACCAGCAACCTCAAGCTGATCACGCAGTTGAACAGCGAGAAGAACCTCGGCATGAACATCATCTCGGCCAACGGCCATCCGGAAGCCTTCCAGATGGTCGAGACCGGCCGCGCCGCCGCGTTCGTGATGGACGACATCCTGCTCGCCGGCCTGATCGCCAACTCGCGCAACCCGAAGGAGTTCGCCATCTCCAAGGAGTTTCTGTCGCTGGAGCCGTACGGCCCGATGCTGCGCAAGGACGACGCGGCGTTCCAGAAGCTCGCCGACGACGCGACCGCGCAGCTCTACACCTCGGGTCGCATCAACGCGATCTACGACAAGTGGTTCATGAAGCCGATCCCGCCGCGCAACATCAGCCTGCACGTGCCGATGAGCGCGGAGCTGAAGAAGGTGTTTGCCAAACCGACGCATTCCGGCGACGCGAACGACTACAAGTAAGGCGTAGGCCGGTGTTCACGTCAGGAGGAGCGTGAACTACAACTGGCACTGGAAGATCCTGCTGGAGGCGGAGCCCGGCGGCACGGGCTCCTACCTCCACTATCTCATCGTTGGTCTGGGCTGGACGCTCGCCACGGCGCTCGCCGCCTGGGTGATTGCGCTCACGCTCGGCGCCCTCATCGGCACGCTGCGCACCACCTCCCGCCGCTGGGTGGTGCGCCTCGGCAACCTGTACGTCGAGGTCTTCCGCAACATCCCGCTCATCGTGCAGATGTTCCTCTGGTTCTTCGTCGTGCCGGAGCTCCTGCCGCAGGCGCTCGGCGACTGGATCAAGCAGATGCCGCCGCCGTGGGGCTCGTACATCCCCGCGGTGATGTGCCTCGCCATCTTCACCTCGGTCCGCGTCGCCGAGCAGGTGCGCGCAGGCATCAACTCGCTGCCGCGCGGTCAGCGCATGGCGGGCACGGCGATGGGACTGACCGAATTCCAGGGCTATCGCTATGTGATCCTGCCGCAGAGCTTGCGCATCATCCTGCCGCCGCTCACCTCCGAGTTCATGAACATCATCAAGAACTCCTCGGTCGCGCTGACGATTGGCCTGCTCGAGCTCACCGGCCGTGCCCGCGCCATGCAGGAGTTCAGCTTCCGCGTCTTCGAGGCCTTCGCCACCGCGACGGTGATCTATCTCCTGACGAACCTCGTCGTCGTCATCGGCATGCGCTGGCTCGAGCACCGGGTGCGCGTGCCGGGGCTGATCGGCGGGCAGTCGATGCAGGCGGGGCACTGATGCAGGGCTTCGACTTCGACGTCATCCAGCGCTCGCTCGGCTACCTCTTCCTCGACGGAATGAGGTTCACGCTCACGCTCACCGCCATCGCCATGGTGGGCGGCATCGTCTTCGGCACGCTCCTCGCCATGATGCGCCTCTCGTCCGTGCGGGCGATCTCCGTGATCGGCGGCGCGTACGTGAACCTGATGCGCTCCGTGCCGCTCGTGCTGGTGATCTTCTGGTTCTTCTTCCTCGTCCCGTACATCGGCGGATGGGTCACCGGCGCCTCGCGGCCGATCCAGGTCGGCGCCTTCCTCTCCGCCGTCATCACCTTCACGATGTTCGAGGCGGCGTACTACTGCGAGATCATGCGCGCCGGCATCCAGTCGATCCCGCGCGGCCAGGTATGGTCGGGCTACGCGCTGGGGCTCAACTACTGGCAGACCATGGGATTCATCGTGCTGCCGCAGGCCTTCCGCAACATGCTGCCGGTGCTCCTCACGCAGACCATCATCCTTTTCCAGGACACCTCGCTCGTCTACGTCATCTCGGCGACCGACTTCCTCGGCGCCGCCGCCAAGGTGGCGAACCGCGACTACCGCCTGGTCGAGATGTACACCTTCGTCGCCGTGGTGTACTTCATCATCTCCTACTCGCTCTCGCTGCTCGTCAAGCACCTCCAGGACAGGATCGCCATCATCCGATGATCTCGCTCAAGAACGTCTCGAAGTGGTACGGCAGCTTCCAGGTGCTGACCGAATGCTCCACCGAAGTCGCCAAGGGCGAAGTGGTCGTGGTCTGCGGTCCGTCGGGCAGCGGCAAGTCGACGCTCATCAAGTGCGTGAACGCGCTCGAGCCGTTCCAGCAGGGCGAGATCGTTGTCAACGGCGAATCGGTGGGCGACAAGAACACCAACCTGCCGCGCCTGCGCTCTAAAATCGGCATGGTGTTCCAGCACTTCGAGCTGTTCCCTCACATGACCGTCGTCGACAACCTGAACCTCGCCCAGGTGAAGGTGCTCAAGCGCAGCCGCGAGGAAGCGACGAAGAAGTCGATGGCGCT
>DATMIG010000383.1:0-7155 GCA_035554335.1 Burkholderiales bacterium | reverse complement strand
GGCCAGGTGTGGATGGCGAGGTGGGACTCCGCCAGCACGACGCAGCCGGTGAAGCCGCCGCCGTCGAACTGGTGGAAGGACACGCCGACCGTGGTGAGGCCTGCGGCCTCCACCATCTCGACGCATTTGGCGCGGAAAGCTTCGCCGTCCAAGAGGAGCTGCGGATCGCAGCGGCAGCCGGTGAGGTCACCGATGAGATGCAGACCGTTCATTGCTTCACCCTCCAAAATGCGAAGGCGCAGCCCCCGAAGGGTAGCCACGCCTTCCACCCGCGGCTTTCGCCGCAAACAGCGCTTTCAGTCGCGCTCAATTCGTGCAAAACCTCCTAAGTACTCATTTTTGCTCGTTCGACTGTTCACTCAGCTCTTGACAAACCGAATCGATCAATCTGCGAGCGATCGAGATTCTGCTTGGTAATTTGGGCAATTGCAATACTTCGAACCACTTTGCGTCTTCGATTTCTCCCGCTTGCGGCGAGATTTCTCCGCTCACCCACTCGCAGACGAACGCGATCATCAGCGAATGCGGGAACGGCCACGGCTGGCTCGTGAAGTAGCGGATGTTCGACACGCGCACGCCGACCTCCTCGTGCACCTCGCGCGCGAGGCACTGCTCGAGCGACTCGCCCGGCTCGACGAAGCCGGCGAGCGCGCTGTACATGCCGGGCGGAAAGTGCGGCGAGCGGCCGAGCAGCAGCTCGTTCTTTCCCTGATTTCTCCTATGAACGAGCGCCATCACGGCCGGCGCGAGGCGCGGGTAGACGGTGAGCCGGCACTGCGGGCAGATGCGGGCGCGCTCCTCCTTCTTGAGCTCGGTCTTGGCGCCGCAGCGGCCGCAGAACTGGTGCGTGCGATCCCAGGAGACGAGCTGCAGCGCCCGCCCGGCGAGCGCGAAGTGCGCGTCGTCGAGCACCGAGTAGAGGGCGCGCAACCCGGCCCAGGAGAGCCCCGCGGGCGCCGCGGCGCCTTCCGGCAGCTCCGCGGCCCAGCATTGCACGCCGCCTAGGCGCCCTAGATATAGGGTTCGGGCCGCATTTGAGCCCAGCCAGTTGTGGTTTTTCTGCAACGGCAGGCGGGCCCAGGCCGGTCGCGCCTTCACCCGCGGGTCGTCGCTCGGCACGGTGGAAGGCGCCAGCTCGACCGCCAACTCGTCGCCGCGGAAGACGAACCAGTGGGCCTCGCCGGGCGCTTCGCAGCTGACGAGATGCTCGTAATCGAGCGGGCTGGAGAAGGGAAGTGGCTGCATGCCGCCAGTATAATTTTGGCCTTCCGATGGAATCCCCCGTTACGCAAAAAGCTTCCGACGCGGAGCTGGCGAACGCCATTCGCGCGCTCGCGATGGATGCGGTGGAGGCGGCGAAGTCCGGCCACCCCGGCATGCCGATGGGCATGGCCGAGATCGCGGTAGCCCTCTGGAAACGGCATCTTCGCCACAACCCCGCCAACCCGACCTGGCCCGACCGCGACCGCTTCGTCCTCTCGAACGGCCACGGCTCGATGCTGCTCTACAGCCTGCTGCACCTCACCGGCTACGACCTGCCGATCGAGGAGCTGAAGCGCTTCCGGCAGCTCGGCTCGAAGACGCCCGGCCACCCGGAGCGCGGCATCACGCCCGGCGTCGAGACGACGACTGGACCGCTGGGGCAGGGCATCTCCAATGCCGTCGGCATGGCGCTCGCCGAGCGGCTGCTCGCCGCCGAGTTCAACAAGGGCGGCCACACCGTAGTCGACCACTACACCTATGTGTTCCTGGGCGACGGCTGCATGATGGAAGGCATCTCCCACGAGTCCTGCGCGCTGGCCGGCACCCTCGGCCTCGGCAAGCTGGTCGCCATCTACGACGACAACGGCATCTCGATCGACTCGGACAAGGGCCAGATCAAGCAGTGGTACACGGACGACGTGCGCCGCCGCTTCGAGTCGTACGGCTGGCAGGTGATTCCGAACGTGGACGGGCACGACGTCGAGGCCGTCGACGCCGCCATCAGGAAGGCGAAGCGCGAGAAGACCCGCCCGACGCTCATCTGCGCCAAGACCACGATTGCCAAGGGCGCGCCGAAGAAGGCGAACACCGGCGGCGCCCACGGCGCGCCGCTCGGCGCCGAGGAAATCGCCGCCACGCGCAGCGCCATCGGCTGGGCGCACGCGGCATTCGAGGTCCCGCAGCACGTCTACGACGGCTGGGACGGCAAGGAAGCCGGTGCCCGGGCCGAGAAGGCATGGAAGCGCCGCTTCAACGCCTACAAGAAGGAGTTCCCCGCCGAGGCGGCCGAGCTCGAGCGGCGCATGAAGGGCGATTTGCCAGCGTCGTTCGCCGATGCCGCGAACCGCGTGGTGCAGGAGTTCGACACCAAGGCAGAGACGCTTGCCACCCGGCGCGCTTCCCAGCTCGTGCTGGACGCGTTCGTGCCCGCACTGCCGGAGCTGATCGGCGGCTCGGCCGACCTCACCGGCTCCAACCTCACGATGGCCAAGACCTCCAAGGCCGTCGGCCGGGAGGGCGGCGGCAACTACGTCTTTTACGGGGTGCGCGAGTTCGGCATGGCGGCCGTGATGAACGGCCTGGCGGTGCACGGCGGCTTCATCCCGTACGGCGGCACCTTCCTCGTCTTTTCGGACTACGCCCGGAACGCGCTGCGCATCGCGGCGCTGATGGGCGCCCACGCGATCTATGTCCTCACGCACGACTCCATCGGTCTGGGTGAGGACGGTCCGACCCACCAGCCGATCGAGCACGCCTCGACGCTGCGCCTCCTGCCCAATATGGATGTCTGGCGCCCCGCCGATACCGTGGAAACGGCCCTGGCGTGGAAGTCGGCCGTCGAGCGCCGGAATGGACCGACCGCCTTGCTGCTGACCCGGCAGAACGTGCCGTTCTCCAAGCGCGCCGATCTGGGGAACATCGAGCGCGGCGGCTATGTCCTTTCAGATGCGGACGGCGCCCGCGCCGTCATCATCGCGACGGGCTCCGAGGTTGCAGTAGCGCTCGACGCGCAGAAGGCGTTGGCCGCCGACGGGATACCGGTCCGCGTGGTCTCCATGCCCTCGACCAGCGTCTTCGACCGCCAGCCAAAGGACTATCGAAACAGCGTGTTGACGGACTTGCCGAAGGTGGCAGTCGAGGCCGGGGTCAGCGACTATTGGCGCAAATACGTCGGCCTCGAAGGGGCCGTCGTCGGGATCGACCGCTACGGCGAATCGGCGCCGGCGGGCGAGCTGTTCAAACACTTCGGCTTCACGGCCCAGCACGTGGCCGAGACAGTAAGGAGCGTCCTCCAATGACGATTAAAGTAGCCATCAACGGATTCGGCCGCATCGGCCGCATGGTGCTTCGCGCGCATTACGAAGGTGGCAAGAAGCACGACATCCAGTTCGTCGCCATCAATGACCTCGGCGACGCCGCCACCAATGCGCACCTCCTCAAGTACGACACCGCGCACGGCAAGTTCCCGGGCACGGTGAAGGTGGAGGGCGACAGCCTGGTGGTCAACGGCGACCGCATCAAGGTCGTCGCCGAGCGCGATCCGGCCAAGCTGCCGTGGAAGAGCCTCGGCATCGACGTCGTCATGGAGTGCACCGGCCTGTTCACCAGCAAGGCGAAGGCGGGTGCGCACGTCACCGCCGGCGCGAAGAAGGTGATCATCTCGGCGCCCGGCGAGAAGGACGTGGACCGCACGGTCGTCTTCGGCGTCAACCACAAGACGCTGAAGGACTCCGACTCGGTCATCTCCAATGCCTCGTGCACGACGAACTGCCTCGCGCCGCTCGTGAAGGCGCTCGACGAGCGCATCGGCGTCGCCTCGGGCCTGATGAACACCATCCACTCGTTCACCAACGACCAGGTGCTGACTGACGTGTTCCACAAGGACCTGCGCCGCGCCCGCTCGGCGGTGGAGAACATGATCCCGACCAAGACCGGTGCTGCGGCGGCGGTCGGTCTCGTGCTGCCGCATCTCAACGGCAAGCTCGACGGCTACTCGATCCGCGTGCCGACCATCAACGTCTCGATCGTCGACTTCACCTTCGTCGCCAAGCGTCCGACCAATGTCGACGAGGTGAACAAGGCGGTGAAGGCGGGCTGCGACGGCGACCTCAAGGGCATCCTCGAGTACAACACCGAGCAGCTCGTGTCGTCGGACTTCAACCACAACCCGGCCAGCTCGATCTTCGACTCGACGCTGACCCGCGTCTCGCCGGACGGCACGCTCGTCAAGGTATCGTCCTGGTACGACAACGAGTGGGGCTTCTCGAACCGCATGCTCGACGTCACGGCGGTATTCGCCGAAGTCGGCGCGGCGATGGCCAAGTAATCGCGCCATGAAGTTCAAGCGCATGTCCGACGTGGACCTGCGCGGAAAAAAGGTGTTCATCCGGGCCGACCTCAATGTCCCCATTGAGGACGGCCGCATCACGGACGACACCCGCATCCGCGCCTCGGTCCCCGGCATCCAGCAGGCGCTCAAGATGGGCGCCGCGGTCATGGTCACCTCGCACCTCGGCCGTCCGACCGAAGGCACGCTCAACCCCGAAGACTCGCTCGCGCCGGTTGCCAAACGACTGGGCGAGCTGCTCGGCATGCAGGTGCCCGTGAAGGCGAATTGGACCGACGGCGTGGACGTGAAGCCCGGCCAGGTCGTCGTGCTCGAGAACTGCCGCGTCAATAAAGGCGAGAAGAAGGATGACGAAGCGCTGGCCAAGAAGATGGCCGCGCTCTGCGACGTCTACGTGAACGACGCCTTCGGCACCGCGCATCGCGCCGAAGCCACCACGCACGGCATCGCGCGCTTCGCCAAAGTGGCCTGCGCCGGCCCGCTGATGGCGGCGGAGCTCGAAGCGCTCGGCAAGGCGCTCGGTAACCCCGCGCGGCCCCTGGTCGCCATCGTCGCCGGCTCGAAGGTGAGCACCAAGCTCACGATCCTCGACGCGCTGGCGAAGAAGGTCGACAGCCTGATCGTCGGCGGCGGCATCGCCAACACGTTCCTGCTCGCCAACGGCAAGCCGATCGGCAAATCGCTCGCCGAGAAGGATCTGGTCGGCGAGGCGAAGAAAATTAGCGCTTCGACGAAGGTTCCGCTGCCCAGCGATGTCGTCGTCGCCCTGTCGCTGGAGTCGAGGGAGGGCGCCGTCAAGAAGGTGGACGCTGTTTCCGCCGCCGACATGATTCTCGACGTCGGCCCCGAGACTGCGAAGGCGTTCGCCGACTCGCTCGAGAAAGCGGGCACCATCGTCTGGAACGGTCCGGTGGGCGTGTTCGAGAACGATGCCTTCGCCAAAGGCACCGAGACCCTCGCGCGCGCGATCGCGAAGTCGAAGGCCTACACGATCGCCGGGGGAGGCGACACCGTGGCGGCCATCAACAAGTTCGGCATCGCCAAGGACATCGACTACATCTCGACCGCCGGCGGCGCGTTCCTCGAGTTCCTCGAGGGCAAGACGCTCCCCGCGGTCGCGGCGCTCGAAGCGCGGGCGGATGGTTAAGCAGCTCGCCGTCCGCACGCGCGGGCAGGGACTGCAGGACATCACGCATCAAGTATCGAACGTAGTCAGGGACGCCGGAATCGAAGACGGTCTCTGCACCGTCTTCGTCCGCCACACCTCGGCGAGCCTCGTCATCCAGGAGAACGCCGATCCGACAGCGAAGTCGGATCTCGAGCGCTGGCTCAACCGTCTCGTGCCGGAAGGCGATCCCTTCTACGAGCACGACACGGAGGGCCCCGACGACATGCCGGCGCACATCAAGGCGGCGCTGACGGCAACCTCGCTCAGCATTCCAATCGTCGAAGGATCCTTGGGGCTGGGCACCTGGCAGGGCATCTACCTGTGGGAACACCGCCGGCGCGGCAGCGAGCGCGAAGTGCTCGTCCATGTTGCTTAGTTCGAGCGTGGTGGGAGAGCGGGCGGGTCCGTTCGAACATCTCGTCGACGCGCGCTGGGTGATGGCGTACAACGCCGGCCTCGGCGAAAGAAGCGACGAGGTGCATCCGCTCTTTCCGGTCTGCTACGAATGGCCGGTCTCGGACGCGATCCGCGCGCTGCCGGTGCTGAAGCCGATCGCCGGCCTTCTCGTCCACGCTCAGCATGATCTCGTCGTCCATCGGCCGCTGAGGGTTGGCGAGACCGTGCGCTGCTCGGTGCGCATCGCCGGCGTGGAGCCCCGCTCGCCGGGCGCGTTCCTCGTCTATCGCTTCGAAACGCACGACGCCAACGGAGAATTGGTGACGGTCACCCATTTCGGCGCGCTGTACCGCGGCGTGCGGCTCGACCGGGCGGCCGGCGAGGCGGTCAAGGATCCGCAACCTTTGGACGCGAAGCTGGAGCCGGTGGCCGAGGTCGCGATCCCGGCAACGGCCGCTCACGTGTACACCGAGTGCGCACGCATCTGGAACCCGATCCACACCGACGTCGCCTATGCGCGGGCGGCGGGCTTGCCCGACATCATCCTGCACGGCACGGCTACGCTGGCCTATTCGATCTCCGCGCTTCTCAAGCGATGGCCTCATGCCGTGCGGCGGGTGGCTTGCAGGTTCGCCGGGATGGTTTTCATGCCCTCGACGCTTTCGGTGCATGCGGCGCGCGAGGGCAGTGCCATCCAGTTCGAGACGCGGAACGACCGAGGAGAGACGGTCATTGGCCGGGGGCGGCTTCTGCTAGAGTAGGCGGCTCATGCTCCGCAGTACGAAGATCGTAGCGACCCTCGGTCCCTCGTCGTCCGAACCCGCAGTCCTCGAGCGAATGATCCGCGCCGGGGTCGACGTGGTGCGGCTCAATTTCTCCCACGGCACCGCCGCCGATCACGAGAAGCGCGCGGCGCTGGTGAAGGAGCTCTCGTCCAAGGTCGGGCGCACGGTCGCGATCCTCTGCGACCTGCAGGGCCCGAAGATCCGCGTCGGCAAGTTCAAGGAAGGCAAGGTCACGCTGGAGAAGGGACAGCCCTTCATCCTCGATGCCGCCTCCGAGATGGGCGACCCGCAGCAGGTCGGCCTCGACTACAAGGAGCTGCCGCGCGACGTGAACCCGGGCGCGGTGCTGCTCCTGGACGACGGCAAGATCGTGCTCGAGGTGACGGCGGTAAAAGGCGAAGCGGTGCATACCGTGGTGCGCCACGGCGGCGTGCTCTCGAACAACAAGGGCATCAACCGCCAGGGCGGCGGACTGA
>DATMIG010000382.1:0-10479 GCA_035554335.1 Burkholderiales bacterium | reverse complement strand
AGCGTGCGTTGCTCGCCACCCTGAGCAGGTCTGCGAGACGGGGGCTGGGCGTGCCGTCCACCGGCTTCTGGTGCGGGTAATGGCTGCCATACTCGCTGGCCGGTCGAAGACGCCCCACGTCGTAGCGCTGCAGCTCGGCGAATGTCAGCGAGTGAATGGGCGTCGGCTGGTCGACCCATTTGCCGTCCGGGCCGCGCGCGATGGCGGGATTGAGGCCGCGGTCGTGGTGGACGACGACCACGCCGTCCTTCGTCACGCCGACGTCGAGCTCGAGCGTGGTGACGCCCATCTTCATGGCCAGCTCGAAGCCGGCGAGCGTATTTTCCGGCAGGTGGCCGCGCGCGCCGCGATGGCCCTGGACGTCCATCACAGGATCATCTGGGTCTGCGTGGTGACGGAGAGGAGCTTGCCCGCCTCGTCGGTGATGCGCGTCTCCCACACGTGGGTGCGCTTGCCCTTGTGGATCGGCCGCGCCTCGGCCTGCACGGTGCCGGACTTGCAGCCGGCGATGAAGTTGGTCTTCGATTCGAGGGTCGCGGTGCGCTGGCCATCGGCCAGGTTGGCGACCGTGCCGGCGGCGCCGATGGTGTCGGCGAAGGCCATCAGCGTGCCGCCGTGGATCGTGCCGGTGACGGTCATCAGGCGCTCGTCGACCTTCAGCCGCGCGACGACGCGGTCGGGCGTGATCTCGACGAACTCGATGCCGAGGTGCTTGACCAGCCCTTTATCCCAGTCGAGGTTCATCTGGAAAAATCCACTTCGCCGGCGAAGCGCTCGATACGGAGCTTCGCCGCGAACGGCTCGCGCTCCTTGCTGAACTTGGCGTGCAGCGCGTGGTTGCCCATGTATTGCTCGTAGTGCGCGCGGGATTCGATGCCGTAAATCATGGCGTGCGCGCTCCAGCCGGTGGCGTCGGGCTCGGCCATCTTCAGCCGCTTCACCCAGACGAAGCCCGACTGTCGCATCACTTCCGCGACGTGGCCGCCGTCCATCCAGCGCATCACCTGCTCCTGTCCACCCGGTGCGATCCAGAACCGCACCACCAGGAAAAAATTGGCTTCTTTCATCGGCTGGGCACCATGGTCCAAAGCATCACGAGCGTGATCGCGAGCAGCAGCGCCGCCGAGACGGCGAGGGACAAGTGTATGCCGATCAGGCTGCCGCCGAGGCCCACGGTGACGCCGCTGAACGCGCGCAGGCCGAGCGCCGACATGTTGAAAAGCCCGATCACGCGGCCGCGCACCTCGCCCGGGGCGTTGACCTGAACCAGCGTCTGTGCCATCGAGTAGAACGAAAGCTCGAGGAAGCCGGCGGCGAAGAGCAGCGCGAGCGCCAGCGGGAAGGACCTGTTCCAGGCGAAGCAGCCGATGGCGACGCACCAGCCCATGGCGAGCAGGAACGCGGTGCGCGGGTTGGGCGGCAGCAGGCCGCGTGCCTCCAGGATCAGGCCGGCGATCAGCGCGCCGGCGGCGTCGGCGGCGAACAGCATGCTGTAGGTGATGCCGCCGTCGGAATGGCCGAGGTCGTGCGCGAATTCCGGCATCTGCGCCTGGTACGCGTTGCCGACGAGAAGCGACGCGCCGCCGACGAGGATCGTCATCGACACGATCACCGGGTTCTTCGCCACGGCGCGCGCGGTGGTCACGACATCGGCAAACGCGCGCACGCGCCGGTCGGAGGCGACCTGCTTGCGCTCGTAGGGCGCCTTCCACAGCCACAGGATGAACGGCAGGTAGATGAGCGCGTTGAAGAGGATGCCCCACGACGGGCCGAGCACGAGCAGGATCACGCCGCCCACCGCCGGCCCGAGCAGCAGGCCGAGCCAGCGCGCGGTGGCGGTGAGGCGGATCGCGCTATGCAGGTGCTGCGGCTCGACGATGTCGTGGATGAAGAGCTGCGCCGCCGGATTCCACAGCACGCCGGCGAGGCCGTGGAAGACGAGCAGCACCGCGGCGTGCCACATCTGCAGCGTGTCGGTGGCGAAGAGGAGGCCCCACGCGAGCGACACCGACATGAACACCAGCATGCCGGCCTGGATGATGCGGCGCGGATCGAAGCGGTCGGCGAGGCCGCCGGACCAGATGGAAAAGAGAAGGAACGGCACCCAGTGCGAGATCACCGCGAAGCCCGCCAGCGCCGGCGACTGGAATTTCTGGAACATGATCCAGTAGCTGATGACGTGCTCGATCGAGTCGGCCATCATCGCGCTCGCTGCGCCGAAGAAATAGCCGCGGAACACCGGCTGGCGCAGCGCCGGGAAGGAGAGACCTGCCATTTCCCGGCGATTCTAAGGAAGCGGCCCTGCTATTTACCTCGTCTTCTGCGAACTTCCGCGAGCGTGGCGGCGGAAGCGGCGACCGCCTTCTCCGCGATCTGCATGATGAGCTCGACGTAGGTGGTGGTTGCGTTGCACCCCGCGCAGCGCATCGTGGTGTGGGAGCCGAACACGGCCCGCTTGCCGTCGGACGGATACCAATCCTCGCCGCCGCACTTCACGCACTGGGCTGCGATGCTGCGAACGTGGATCCGCACGCAGCCAACGCTACGCCGAATCCGGCGCGCTGGCTATTAGCCTTGCCCTTAGTCGAGCTCAGGGTAGTGCCGGAAGATGCCCTGCTGGTTGAACGCGATGCGCCGCTCGGAGGCGAGGTAAGCCGCGACGCGCCGCCGTGCGGCGACTTTATCGTGCAGCGCGGCAAGCTTCGGATACCTCAGCTTCTTCATGGTGTTCGGAAAGGCGTAGCGCAATCCCTCGACCATCTGGAATAGCGAGAGATCGAGGTAGGTGGTCGCCTTCGGCCGTTCCAGACGCTCGAAGTAGGCGAGGAACTTCGTCAGCCGATTCTTGCGGAAGTCGTCAGCGCGCCGCAGCGACTCGGCCTTCTGGTCCTCGTAATAGAGGCCGCTGCCGACCGGGTGGTGCGTGTCGTGCACCTCGACCAGCCAGTCGCTGATCGTGAGCTGCTGCTGGAGGAGCCAGAGCTGCGCTTTCTCGCTCTTCGGCGCCAGACCGAGCCGCGGCCCGAGGAAATGCAGGATGAGCGCCGTCTGCGCGACGACCACGGGACCGGCGCGCAGGAACGGACAGGCGAAGATCGAGTTGCGCTTCATCTGCACCTGCATCGCCTTCATGCCGTTCGGACGCCGGGCGACGTCGACGTAGTCCGCGCCGGCATCTTCGAGCGCCAGCCGGATGAATTCGCCGCGCCCCTGGATGCTCGGCCAATAGTAGAGCTCGTATTTCATAGCAGCGCCGGTTTGTCGGGAAGCTCGTTGGGATTTGCGCCGCTCGCGGGGAAGTGCCGCGCGAGGATGTCCGTGACGGTGCCCACGGCAGCGAGCGAGCCGGTTTGGTAGTCCCGGCGCTTGAACGCGCGCTCCATCGCTCGGCACACCGCGTCCCATTCCGCCTGGGCGACGCGCTGCGCGATGCCGCGGTCGGCGACGATCTCGATGCGCCGGTCGACGAGCTGCACGTAGACCAGCACGCCGGAATTCTCCTCGGTGTCCCAGACGCCGAGCTGCGCGAAGACCTGTCGCGCCCGCTCGCGCGTGCTGATCCGCAGGTGCGCGGGCGAGAGGCCGGCTTCGATCGCGAAGCGGATCTCGCCTCTGTGTTTTATTTCGGAGTCGCGGATCGCCTGTTCGAGGGCGCGCAGGGTGTGCGGCGGGAAGGCGCGGCGCGCGACCCAGTCGGGCGTGAAGAGGTGCTTGAGCGCGCGCCTCACCATGATCCGCTCGCGCCTCCGCCGCCCGAAGAGCCGCCGCCGCCGCTGAAGCCGCCGCCACCGCCGCCGCTCCAGCCACCGCCGCCGAATCCGCCGCCGCCCCAGCCTCCGCCCCAGCCGCCAGTGCGGTAGCCAGGCGACCAGCCGCGGCTGCCGCCGCCGAGCATGAAGACGAACGCGAACACGCCGGCGATCAGGCCGACGATGAGCGAGCCGACCAGCGCCCAGGCCGCGAAGGCGACCACGCCGCCGGTGATGCCGGAGCCGAGGAACCGGCCGAAGATCGCCCGCAGGATCGTGCCGCCGATGAGGGCGACGAAGAGAAGCGGCAGCACCCAGTTGAGGTCGATGCCCTCGGCCTTCGGATGGGCGCGCGCCGCCGGCGGCGGCAGCTTCTCGCCCTCGACCACGCGCATGATGCGATGGACGCCGGCGCGGATGCCGCCGTAGAAGTCGTTCTCCTTGAAGCGCGGCACGATGTCGCCGTCGATGATGCGCTTCGCGATGGCGTCGGGCAGGATGCCTTCGAGCCCATAGCCGACCTCGATGTGCAGCTTGCGGTCGTTCTTCGCCACGACCAGCAGCACGCCGTCGTCCACGCCCTTGCGCCCGAGCTTCCAGCTCTCCTGCACCCGCACCGCGTACTGCTCCACCGTCTCCGGCTGCGTGGTCGGCACCATCAGCACCGCGATCTGCGCGCCCTTGCGCTGCTCGAATTCTGCAAGCGTCTGCTCGAGCGCGTCGCGCTGCTGGGCGTTCAGCGTGCGGGTGAGGTCGGTGACGCGGGCTTTGAGGGGAGGGATGTCCGCTGCGAGGGCGAGAAGCGGAAGCAGGACCAGAAAGACGAGCGCCCCTGCCGCCCCCCTGATAAGGGCGGAGGCGAACGAAGTGAGCGGGGGGTTTAGAAAAACCAGAAACCCCCCGTTCGCCGGTAAAAGCGAACCATCGCTACTTCTTCGTTCCGAAATCCACCGTCGGCGGCTTGGCGATCGCCTTCTCGTCTTCGACGGTGAACTGCGGCTTCGGCTTGAAGCCGAACATCATCGCCGTCAGGTTGGTCGGGAACTGGCGCACGCGGGTGTTGAACTCCTGCGTCGACTTGATGAAGCGCTGTCGCGCCACCGCGATGCGGTTCTCCGTGCCTTCGAGCTGGGCCTGCAGCTCGCGGAAGTTCTGGTCCGATTTCAGCTGCGGATAGTTCTCGGCGACCACCAGCAGGCGGGAGAGGGCGCCGCCGACCTCGCGCTGCGCCTGCATGAACTGCTGCACCTTCGCCGGGTCGTCGACGTCCTCCGGCTTCACCTGGATCGAGGTCGCCTTGGCGCGCGCCTCGGTCACGCCGATCAGCACGTCCTTCTCCTGCTGCGCGTAGCCCTTCACCGTGTTGACGAGGTTGGGGATGAGGTCGGCGCGCCGCTGGTACTGGTTGATGACCTCCGACCAGGACGCCTTGACCTGCTCGTCGAGCGATTGCAGCTGGTTGTAGCCGCAGCCGCCGAGTAGAGAAGCAACTACAAGGATGAGCCAGCGAGTCATGGATTCTCCCTACGCAGAAGGGCAGCACTATAGAGCAGGAACCGGGCGCAAAACATGCAGGTCGAACCGGCGATGGCCACTGCGGACGCCATTCATGCCTGCGAGATGTGCGGCCTCAGCCAGCGCGTGGAGCCGCTCGCGCCCGGCAACTCGGCCGAATGCATCCGCTGCGGCTCGGTGATCGTATCGCGCCCGTTCGGCGGGTTGGAGGTCACCGCGGCGCTGACGATCGCCGCGCTGGTGCTGTACATCCCGGCCAATATCTATCCCATCCTCTCGATGAGCGTCTACGGCGCCTATACCGAGAACACGGTGTGGGACGGGGTCGTGAGCCTGATGAACTACAACGAGTACTTCGTCGCGGCGGTGGTGTTCCTCGCCAGCATCGTGATTCCGCTAATGAAGCTGATCGGCCTGCTCTTCCTCGTGGTGAGCGTGAAGTGGGGCAAGGGCCGGCGCCTGCGCGGCCGCACGCGCATCTACAAGTTCATCGACGTGATCGGACCTTGGGCGATGCTCGACGTCTTCCTCTGCGCGATCCTGGTCGCGCTGGTGAAGATGGGCGACCTCGGCCGCATCATCCCGGGCCCCGGCCTGGTCGCGTTCACGGCGGTGGTGATCCTGACCATCCTCGCCTCGCAAAGCTTCGATCCCAAGGCGATCTGGAACCGAGAATGAGCGGCGACGAGCTTCCCAAGGCGAGGGTCAAGCGGCGGCGCGTCCTGCGGCTGGTGTGGATCGTCCCGGTGATCGCGATCGCCATCGCCGCGGCGCTCGTCTGGCATCGTCTCGAGGACTACGGCCCGGAGATCACCGTCAGCTTCGTCGACGGCGGCGGCATGCGCGTCGGCCAGACGCCGGTGCGCTACCACGGCGTGCAGGTCGGCGAGGTGACCGGGCTCAGCCTGTCCAAGGACGAGAAGAATGCGCTCGTGCGCATCCGCCTCACGAAATCCGGCGAAGGCATCGCGCGCGAAGGCAGCCAGTTCTGGATCGTGCGGCCGCGCGTCGGCTTCGGGCAGATCAGCGGCCTGAACACCGTTCTGTCCGGCCCCGAGATCGGCGTCAAGCCGGGCAAGCCCGACGAAAAGCGGCAGTACGAATTCACCGGCCTCGAGACGCCGCCGTCCTCGATCGAGGGCGGCCTGCGCATCGTGCTGCGCGCCGAGCGGCCGAAGATGCGCGTCGACGCGCCGGTGTATTACCGCGGCGTCGAGGTCGGGGTGGTGCACAAGCTCGACCTCGCGCCGAATGCGCTCTCCGCCGACATCCACATCGTCATCTACCCGCGCTTCGTCAACCTCGTGCGCGAGGGCTCGGCGTTCTGGGACGTGAGCGGCGTCAACGTGCGCGGCGGCATCCTGAAGGGCGTCGAGGTGCAGTTCGAGTCGCTGCGCTCGTTCATCACCGGCGGCATCGAGTTCGCCACCCCGCCGGGCACCGCGCGCGTCAAGCAGGGTACGGTCTTCTTCCTGCACGACGAGCCGAAGAAGGAATGGCTCGCCTGGGCGCCGAAGATCAGCATCCCGCGAGAGAAATAATTCGGGGTCAGGGCGCTAATAGCCGGCGTCGTCCCGCGAAAGCGGGGACCTCGTTTGAATTCGGTATGCTGTCGTCCGCATGGCAGCTACCCGGGTAAAGATCCCCACCAAGCGCGCGCCCGCGCGCCGCAAGCCTCGTAAAGCGAAAGCCGGCACGCGCGGCCTGACCGCGCTCGAATGCCGCATCGACACGCTGAGCGGCGAGGGCAGCGAAGTGCGCACGCGGGTCGAGAATGAAGGCGGCTTCGTGCTCGGCTGCTACAGCGATCCGCTGGGCAAGAACCCGCTGATCCTCGCGGTGCTGCCGATCGACGCGGTGGAGCCTACGCCGTTCCAGCGCGACCTCTCCGACATGCATCACAAGCGCCTCGCCGACGTCCTCGACCGCACGGGCATCTTCCTCGACCCGGTCATCGCCGTGACCGCGCCGGAGAAAGGCTTCTGGACGCCGAACGGCCGTCACCGGCTGGAAGCGATGCGGCGCCTCGGCGCGAAAGCGATCACCGCGATCGTCGTGCCGAAGCGCGAGGTGGCATGGCAGATCCTCGCGCTCAACACCGAGAAGGCGCACAACCTGCGCGACAAGTCGCTGGAAGTGATCCGCATCTATCGCAACCTGATCGAGGAGGGGACGGGGAAATCGGAGAAGGACGTCTCCTACTATCTCGAGGAGCCGTCCTTCGTCACCATGGGGCTTTGCTACGAGAAGAACCCGCGCTTCAGCGGCGCCGTGTACAACTCCTTCGTGCGCCGGCTGACGGAGTTCTCCGACCAGGCGCTTGCAAAGTCGCTGCGCGAGCACGAGAAGACGGCGGAGATGCTGCTCGAGCTGGACGAGAAGGTGGCCGACGTCGTGAAGCGGCTGAAGGCCAAGGGGTTCGTGAGCCCGTATCTCAAGACGTTCGTCGTCGCGCGGAGCAATCCGTTGCGGTTCATGAAAGAAGCGCCCGAGCTGCACGACCTCATCAAGACCATCCGCGGCAAGGTCGAGCGCTTCAACGTCGACAAGGTGAAGCAGGAAGACATCGTCGCGAGCGGCGGCGCGCCGGACGAAGACTAATTCGGGGTCAGGTTCACGACTGTCAACCGCTGCGCGGCGCGTTCCGTTGTGTCTCCATGGCGCGCCATCATCGCGTGATCTTTCCCGGCATCGCTCTATACGTCAGACAGCGCGGTAACGATCGGCACGACTGTTTTCGCGAAGAAGGCGATCGGCTCGTCTATTTGTGCGCGTTGCGCATGCTCTGCGAGCGATGGGCGTGCGCGCTTCACGCCTATTGCTTGATGACCAATCACGTGCACCTGCTGCTGACGCCGCAAGCCGGAGGAGATCCATCCATGCTGATGCGTTGGAGGGGCGATTCCAATCGTGCCGGGTCGACTCGCCCGCGTACGTCATCGCCTGCCATCGTTATGTGGAGGACAACCCGGTGCGCGCGGGCATGGTCCGACGCGCCATCGATTATCCGTGGTCGAGCTACGGTGCCAATGCGGCGAAGATGCGCGACGAATCGCTGCGCCCGCATGACCCCGCAGGATCAAACGATGGTCCGCGCATTCCGCACGGTTACGAATTCCGGCTATCCGCTCGTGGGCGAAGCGCTCCGGCAGTCGCTAGCCGCTCGCGGTGTGCGTTTGGGTCCGGATTAGCCCGGTCCGAAGTGCAAGTCCGTATCGGGGGACGTGCAGCAGCCCCGAATTAGTCCTTACAAGCGGCCGCTTTCTCCTGGCAGCTGTCCTGGCAGGCCTTCATTTCGGGCGCTTCCGTAGCCGTCTTGTTGCAGTTCGCGCTGCAGCGGTTGAGCTGCATCTTGCAGCTCGGCGGCGGCTGGTCCACCGAGATGAAGTACTTGTAGGCGAAGTAGCCCGCGACTACGAGCACGATGAGCACGACCAGAGAGCCAAAGGCGTCGCCGCGCTGGCGACGCCTTTGGGCAACGGCTGTCACAGTTTCGTCGCGCGCTGGATGCCCGGGCGCTCTGCCATCCCGGCGCCCCATTTCTCGAGGTTGCCGAGGCCCGAGAGCAGCTCGGGGAAGGCACCCTTCGTGCGCCAGTAGCCGGCGTAGAGCGAGAGATCGGCGATCGTCACTTCGTCGCCCGCGGCGTACTTGCGCTTGCCGAGGAGGTCGTTCCAGACCTTGAAGTAGCCCTGCAGGCGCTGCTTGAACATGTCGGCGGCCTGCTTGTACGGCTCGGGATTCGGGTTGCGCACGCAGGCATTCACCGAGCCGAACATCGGCGTGATGTCGGTCGAGGCGCTCATGTAGGCCTCGAGCATCGCCGCCTTCTTGGCGCCGTCCTTCGGAATGAACTTCCCGGCCTTCTCGGCGCAGTACATCATGATCGCGCTCGACTGCGCGAGGGTGATCTTCTGCCCGCCAGGGCCTTCGTTGTCGATCAGCACGGGGATCTGTCCCATCGGGTTCATCGCCAGGTACTGCGGCGTCTTGTGCTCGCCCTTGGCGAGGTCGACGGGATGCCAGTTGTACTTGAGCCCGCACTCCTCGAGCGCGATGCGCGCGCGGACGCCGTTCGAAGTGCCGGCCGCGTAGAGATCGATCATGGTGGTCCTCTCCTTGGAAAGGGGCGATGTTAGAGCAGCCGCGGCCCGAAAATGGCGACGCCTGTCAAAACGGCCCCGGTCAGCGCGATCATCACGGCGCCGGCCGCGATGTCCTTCGCCTTGCCGGCGAGCGGGTGGTAGCCGGGCGAGACGAGGTCGGTGAGGCGCTCGAGCGCGCTGTTCAGGCCTTCTGCCACCCAGAGCAGCGTCATGGCGAACACCACTGCGCACCACTCCAGCGGCTCGAGCTCGAAGTAGACGCCGGCCGCGATCGTGGCGACCGTGCCGGCGAGCAGCAGGCGGGCGTTGCGCTCCTCCAGGAGGAAGCGCAGGCCGCGAAGCGCGTAGCGCGTCGATGCCACTATCTTCGAAGGCATGGACTTTGCTCCGTGCGTGGCGTTTTCCAACGGAGGAACGATGACACCCAACCAGCCGGGCTACGAAGGAACGATGAATGATATCCGCGACTTCCGCGGAGAGAGCGACGACGCGATGCAGGCCGCGAAGCGCCAGCTAGCGGACGTGATCGACACCGTGAGCGATCGCGCGCGCGAGTACGGCCGCTATGCGGACGAGCAGGTGCAGCAGAACCCCTGGACCGCCGTCGGCGTCGGCTTCGGCGTCGGTGTCGTGATGGGTGCACTGCTCATGCTGGCGGCGCGCCGCTGATTTTCCAGCGGAAAGTTTTCCACAAGCCGCAAGCTGTCGCCAAACAGTGACGCGAGTTTCGGGCCGCGACGGCTGCGGCCCGCGCTCGCGTTTGCTAACGTGGATCCGTGGAGAACACCGATCTCCTGCGGAAGCTGAAACAGGTGGCGGACAACGCCTGGATGCTGTTCAACGAGCTCCCGCCCTGCGGCGCGCGCACCCGCGCGTTGCATGTCTTCCTCGATGCCAAGGAACTGAAGTCGCGGCTGGAGCAGCTGCCCGAACCTCCGGCGGACAAGAGCGAATAATTGGGGTCAGACTGAGCTGACCCGGGTTTTCCGGACACGGCAATTAGGCGACACCGCTTCCAGCCTCGAAGTCCACCGGGCTGACGTACCCCAAGCCCTGGTGCCGGCGCCTGCGGTTGTAGAACAGCTCGATGTAATCGGAGAGCGCCTTGC
>DATMIG010000381.1:0-1727 GCA_035554335.1 Burkholderiales bacterium | reverse complement strand
CGGCCAGCCTGCCTTACGTGCAGGGCGCGCGCGTCGATGTCGTCCAGGAAGGTCTGTCGCGCCGACTGCGCTTCGACAACCCGAACGCCCGGCACACCTGCGGCTGCGGTGAAAGCTTCGGCGTTTAGGATGAAGAGCGCCGGGCGCCCGGTCTTCCTCGACCTCGCGCGCATCCGCTTTCCGGTCGGCGCCGTAGCGTCGATGGGTCACCGCGTGTCAGGCGTAGTGCTGGTCGCCGCCCTCTTCCCTTCGCGGTCCTCGTGCTGCAGCGCTCGCTGCAAGGCGATGCGCTTGCCGTCTCCGGCTGGCTGCGAGCGCCGGCTGCGCTCCTGGCGTGGGCGGCGGCGCATCATCTCTTCGCCGGCGTCCGGCACCTGCTGATGGAGGCGGGCAT
Source organism: Burkholderiales bacterium (assembly GCA_035554335.1). GTDB lineage: Bacteria > Pseudomonadota > Gammaproteobacteria > Burkholderiales > SG8-39 > SCGC-AG-212-J23. The sequence continues at coordinate 1,333 of DATMIG010000381.1, read as the reverse complement.
AGGCTCGTCGCTCGCTTCCGCGCGGCGCAGCGCCTACGCCGCGCTGATCGCCGGCGCGGCGATCGGCGTCGCCGCGCTGGTGGCATGAGGGTCTTCACCGGCCAGCGGGCGTTCCTCCTCCAGCGTCTCACCGCGCTGGTATTGCTCGCCTACGTAGCGGGCGCGGCCGTGCGCCTCGCCTTCGGCGCGCCGCTGTCGCTCGGGCAATGGCGCGACTCGGCGGCGCACCCGGCCGGCGCGGCCCTCATCGCCCTCCTCGCGGCGGCGCTGCTCCTGCATGCCTGGGTCGGCGTGCGCGACGTGGTGCTCGACTATGTGAAGCCGCTCGGCCTGCGCGTGGCCGTGCTCGGCATGGTGGCCGCGGCGCTCGCCTTCCTGGGCCTCTGGACCGCCCTCATCCTCGCCTCGCATGCGCTTTAGGGTCTATCGCTTCAACCCCGAGTCGGGCGCCAAGCCCGCATTCCAGGACTACGAGGTCCGCCTGCAGGCCGCCGATCGCAAGGTGCTCGACGCGCTGGTGCGCATCAAGGAGGCGGACGACTCGGTTTCCTTCCGCCGCTCGTGCCGCGAGGGTGTGTGCGGCTCCGACGCGATGAACATCAACGGGCGCAACGCCCTCGCCTGCATCACCGCCCTCGAAGGCCTGCGCGAGCCGGTGGTGCTCGCGCCGCTGCCCGGCTTCCCGGTGATCCGCGACCTGATCGTCGACATGACGCTCTTCTTCAAGCACTACCACGAGATCCGGCCCTACCTCGTGAACGACGAGCCGCCGCCGGAGCTCGAGCGGCTGCAGTCGCCGGAGGAACGCGATCGTCTGAACGGTTTGTACGAGTGCATCCTGTGCGCCTGCTGCACCGGCTTCTGCCCGTCGTACTGGTGGAACCCGGACAAGTTCATCGGCCCGGCCGGACTGCTGCAGGCCGAGCGCTTCATCGTCGACAGCCGCGACCGCGCGACCGCGGAGCGCCTCGCCTTCCTCGACGACGTCTACCGGCTCTACCGCTGCCGCACGATCATGAACTGCACCGAGGTCTGCCCCAAGGGCCTCTCGCCCGCGCGCGCCATCGAGCACATCAAGGTGCAGCTCGTGCGGCGCTCGACCTGATCAGCGCTTTTTCTTCGCCTTTTTCGCCGGCTTTTTCTTCGCCGGCGCGGCGGGCTTCGGAAGCGAAAGCTTGAGCAGGTTGGCCGCGTTGCCGAAGTAGATCTTGCGGCGGTCGTTGGGCTTCAGCTTCAGCTGCTCCATCGCCTTCATGATCTCGCGGATGAAGAGCGGGCCGCCCTCGGGGTCGAACGGGCAGTCGGTGCCGAAGAGGACGTGGTCGGAGCCGAA
>DATMIG010000380.1:0-7880 GCA_035554335.1 Burkholderiales bacterium | reverse complement strand
GTGAAGTCGTTCAGGCCCGCCCAGAACGTTTCCGCCACGACCTGCAGCGAGTCAAAGCCCTGGAAAAACACCAGGAAAATGATCGACAGCGCGCCCAGGCCGAAAGCCACAGGCGCGCCGGACAGAAGCACGGCCAGCGTGGCGACGAGGACGATCGCGCCCTGAGTGGTCGGGCTCACGTCTTCTTATGGATGCCGAACGGCGGCTCGCGGCCGCTGACCAGCGCCTCGAAATCGGCCACGAACTGCAGCAGCAGGATGCCGAGGCCGATCGGCATCGAGCTGTAGGGTATCCACATGCGCGCACGCCACATGGTGTCGGAGACCCATTTCTGCTCCCACGACTCGAGCCAGAAGCGGCTGGCAAGCCATAGCAGTACGGCGCAGAAGAACGCGGACATGAGGATCGAGGCGAGCGCGAGCCACCAGCGCGCGCGCTCGCCGAGGTAGAGCGGCAGCACGTCGACGTTGACGTGGCCGCGAGTGAGCAGAACGTAGGGGCTGCCGATGAACGTCGCGGCGACCAGGCTCCAGGTGACGAAGTCGGTCTGCCAGATGGTGTTCTGGTTCAGTACATAGCGGATGAACACCATCTGGCAGACGACAACTACGCCAAGCGCGATAAGCGCGGCGGCGACGATGCCGCAGAGCTGCGAGACCCGCTTGATCGCCAGCGCGAAGCGGGTCACGTTACTTGACGCTGAGCGCTTCCTCGATCAGCTTCTTGCCGTTCGGCACGTCCTTGGCGAACTCCGCATAGGAGCTCTTGCGCGCCACCTTTACCCACTCGTCGTACTCCTGCGGCGAGAGGGTGACTACCTCGACGTTGTGCTCCTTGAACACCTTCACCATCTGGTCGTCGAGCCCCTTCGCCTTCTCGGCGAAGAATTGCTGCGACTTCTTGCCCGCCTGCATCAATACGTCCTTCTGCTTCTGGTTCAGGCGGTTGAAGCTCTTTTTGGACATCAGCACCGGTTCGTACATGAACCACAGCGCGTTGTCGCCCGGCGCCGTGAGGCACTTGACCTGCTCGTAGATGCGGAAGGATACGAAGCTCCCCGAGCTCGTGTCGGTGGCGTCCGCCACGCCGGTCTGCAGGGCGTTGTAAACCTCGTTCGACGGGATGGAGACGATCGACGCGCCCGCCGATTGCCACATCTGGGCGAAGGTCGGGCCGGCCGAGCGGATCTTGAGGCCCTTGATGTCATCGGGCTTGCGGATGCAGTTCCGCTTCGAGGCCACCGCGCCGGCGAGCCACGCGTCGGCGAGCACGACCACGCCCGCCTTGTCGATCTGGGCCTTGATGTCCTTCATGAACGGCGAATCGTTCAGGCGCTGTGCACGGTCGTGGCTGCGCACGAGGCCCGGCATCAGCGTCGCGCCGAAGGAGCGCACCTTGCCACTCGCGTAGTCGAGGGGAAAGGACGAGATGTCCAGCTGGCCGTTCACCAGCGCGTTCCACTGCTCGTTCGGCTTGAAGAGCGACGCGCCCGGATAGACCTGCACGTCCAGATCGACGTTCGCCGCTTTCGCTTCGCGCGCGATGATCTGCACCATCTCGTCGCGCACGTCGCCGCGACCGCCGGGGAATTGGTGCGATGCACGCAGGGTGATTGGAGCCGCGAAAGCGGGAGCGGCGGCTATTAGCCCCGCCAATACGAATGAAATGTTCTTCATCTAACGCCTCCTCCTTCAGAGAGCCGCATATTCTAGAGTAGGTCGATTCTTGCTATTCTGGCCTTAAGAATTACGTAAGAAACCCACCCGGAGGAGGCTCATGAAACTGCTCGTCAAGGCGCTCATTTGCGCCGCTCTTGCTTGGCCCGCCGCCCTGCTCGCGCAGGCGTGGCCCTCGAAGCCCGTCACCATGGTGAACCCCTTCGCGCCGGGCGGCGGCGTCGACGCCTTTGGCCGGCCGCTTTCGGCGTATCTCAGCAAGACGCTCGGCCAGCAGTTCATCGTCGAGAACATGGCCGGCGCCGGCGGTACCGTTGGTGCAGCGAATGCCGCGAAGCGGCCTGCCGATGGCTACAACTTCTTCCTCGGCGCCGTGCACCACACCATTGCCGAGAGCCTTTACAAACGACTGCCCTACTCGCTCGAGCGGGACTTTACGGCCATCACGGTGCTCGCCTACGTACCGAACGTGATCGTGGTGCATCCGAAGCACGGCAACCTGAACTCGGTAAAGGACCTTATCGCCTATGCGAAGGCGAACCCGGGCAAGCTGAATTACGGCTCGGCCGGCAACGGCACCACGCATCACCTCGCCGGAGAGCTCTTCAAGACCATGACCGGCGTCGACCTCACGCACATCCCATATAAGGGCGCCGGTCCGATGATGCAGGATCTGATCGCCGGCCAGGTCGACATGGCGTTCGACGGCATGAGCACCTCCGCGCCGATGATCAAAGGCGGGAAGCTGAAGCCGATCGCCGTAACCACCGAAAAGCGCTCGTTCGTCGTGCCGCAGGTGCCGACGCTGCAGGAAGCCGGCCTTCCCGGCTACGTCGTTACCACCTGGTACGCGCTCTGGGCGCCGACCGGCACGCCGAAGGAGGCGACCGACCGCATGTACGCGGAGACGGCCAAGGCGCTGCAATCGCCCGAACTGAAAAAGGTATGGGACGCGCAAGGCGCGACTGCGGGCGGCGAGTCGCCCGCGGAATTCGCGAAGCTCGTGCACAGCGAAATCGGCAAATGGGCCAAAGTCGTGAAGGACTCCGGCGCCAAGATCGACAACTAGATGATCTTCGCGGCGCGCAGCTTCGTGAGCTCCGCGTCGCTCTTCTCCAGCAAGTTCTTCAGTACTTCCTCGGTGTGCTGGCCCAATGTGGGCGGCGCGCCGCGGTATTCGACCTTCGTCGCCGAAAAGCGCATCGGGCTCGCCACCGTCGGCAGCTTGCCGGCCACGGGATGCTCGAGGTCGACGCGGATGCCGCGCGCCTTCACCTGCGGTTCCTCATAGACCTGCGCAATGTCGTTGATCGGGCCGTTCGGCACCCCGGCCTTCTCCAGCAGCTCGACCCACTCCGCGGTCGTGCGCTGCCTGAACACCTCGCCGAGCAATCGCGTCATTTCGGCGCGGTTCTCCACCCGCTTGCCGTTGCTCGCGAAGCGCGGATCGTTCGCCAGCGCCGATTGACCGGACGCCTCGCAGAATTTGCGGAACAGATTGTCGTTGCCGCAGGCGAGGATCACGGCGCCGTCCTTGGTCCGGAACGGCTGGTAGGGCACGATGTTCGGATGCAGGTTGCCGATGCGCTTCGGCGGATTCCCGGTCGAGAAGAAATTGGTGTTCTGGTAAGCGAGCAGGGCGATCTGCGAATCGAGCAGCGCCAGATCGAGGTGCTGTCCGACGCCGGTCTCGGCGCGATGCGCGAGCGCGGCGCAGATGGCGATCGACGCGTACATGCCGGTGATGATGTCGGCGATCGGCACGCCCGCGCGCTGCGGCCCGCCGCCGGGCGCGTCGTCCGGCTCGCCCGTCACGCTCATCATCCCGCCCATGCCCTGGATCATGAAGTCGTAGCCGGGGCGTTCCCGATAAGGTCCGGTCTGGCCGAAGCCCGTCACCGAGCAATAGATGAGGCGCGGGTTGATCTTCTTCAGGTCTTCATAGCCCAGGCCATAGCGGGCGAGGTCGCCATACTTGTAGTTCTCGATCAGCACGTCGCTCTTGCTGGCGAGCTCGCGCACGATCGCCTGGCCCTCCGGCACGGCGATGTTCAGCGTGATCGACTTCTTGCCGCGGTTCGCGGACGTGAAGTACGCGGAATCCTTCGTGTCGCGCCCGTCGCGGTCCTTCACCCACGGCGGTCCGAAAGCGCGCGAGTCGTCGCCGACCCCGGGCCTTTCCACCTTGATCACCTCGGCGCCGAGGTCAGCCATGTTCTGTCCCGCCCATGGGCCGGCGAGGACGCGCGAAAGATCGAGAACGCGGATGTGCGAAAGAGGGCCCACGGGTTGCGTTTCCGGTGAAAAGGCCGCAGTTTACGCCGGATGATTCGCCATATCGTGCTGTGGCGGCTGAAATCGGCCGCTGACTTCGAGAAAGTGCGCGAAACGCTCGAGCGGCAACTCGGCCGCATTCCGGGGCTGCTCGGCGTGGAAGTCGGGCGCAACTTCAATACCGGCCGCCGCGCGGTCGATTTCGCGCTGGTCTGCGACTTCGACAGTCGCGAGGCGCTGGAAGCCTATCACCGCCATCCCGCGCACATGGAGACACGCGCCGTCGTCGATCCCCTCGTCATCGACCACTGGATCGCCGACTACCAGACGCCGACCAGCATCTTCACGGCGAAGAAATAGAGCAGCATCGCGAAGATCGTTCGCAGGCGCTTCACCGGCAGGTTGTGGGCGAGGCGCGCGCCCAGCGGAGCGGCGAGCATGCTCGTCACTACCACCAGCGCGAGAGCGGGCAGGTACACGTAGCCGATGCTCGGGCGCGGCAGGCCTTCTACCCTGAGCCCGTGCAGGATGTAGCCGGCCGTCCCGGCGATGGCGATCGGCAGGCCATTTGCCGCTGCCGTGCCGATGGCGCGCCGCAGGGGCACCTTGCACCAGGCGAGGAACGGAATCGTGAGGAACGCGCCGCCGGCGGCGAGCATGGTCGAGACCGCGCCGATGAGCGCGCCGGCCGAGAAAAGGCCAAGCGGTCCGGGCAGGTCGCGGCGGCCGGGCGGTTTGAGATCCAGCAGGATTTGCGTCGCGGCGTAGAACACGAGCACGGTGAAGCCCACGGCGAGCGGCCGGGTCGGAATGAATCCGGCGATCAGCGCGGCGATGAACGAGCCGGCCAGCATGCCGCTCGCCATTGCGCGCGCGATAGACCAATCGACGGCGCCGCGCGCGTGATGCGCCCGCATGCTCGCGATCGAGGTGAACACCATGGCGGCGAGCGCCGTGCCGATCGCCAGATGCACGACGTGCTCGGCGGGCAGGCCATGGCTCGTGAAGGTCCACACGAGGAGCGGCACCATCACCACTCCGCCGCCGATGCCGAGGAGCCCCGCGGCGAAGCCGACGATCGCGCCCGTGCCGAGATACGCAAGCCACTCGGTCATGAGCGCAAGAGGTGCTGCGCAAGCTCGGCAAAGCCGGTGCCGAAGGCGGCGTTCGTCACATACTTCGGCTCGGCCGGCATCCGGCCGGCAAAGCGGCGCACGTTGGCGACGCCAACCGAGTTCGGAAAGAAGGCGAACATCGATGCGTCGTTCGGCGAATCGCCGATATAGAGCGCCGCCGCGCGATCACGATCCGTATCCATGCTGAATCTCCGGCGCAGCACCTCGCGCACCGTAGCGAGCTTGTCGTAGTCGCCGAACCAGCCGTGCACGTGGATCGAGCTCATCGTCACGTGCAGGCCTTCGCTGCGCAACAGCGCCGCGATGCGCTCCGCCGTTTCCAGCGGAAGCGGAGTCACCTCTTCCGCATAGTCGATGGCAAGGTCGGTTTCCCGGTAACGTTCGTCGGCCGGAATGGCACAACCGGGTACGGCGGCAACGATCCTGCGACCGATGGCCGCGAGGCGCTCGCGGTTCCGGGCGCGGACTTCCGCCGGCTCGCGATACTCGCGGTGCAGCTTTCCATCGCTCGCCCAGAAATAGAAGCCGCCGTTCTCGCCGACGACGGCATCGACCGGCCAGAGGCGCGCCAGCAGATCGCAGAAACCGGCCGGCCGACCGGTAACGGCGACGGTGCGCCTGCCGGATCGATGCAGCGCTTCCAGCGCCTCGTACGCCTGCGCGGTCAGCTTGCCACCGGTGGTCAGCGTGTCGTCGATGTCGAAGAGGACGACACGCACCGCGTGGCCGTCGAGTTCGCTGAGCGGCTTCAACGGCCGACTACCTGTGCGACGCGCTGACGCTGCGCTTCGCTCATCAGGAGGCCGCTCTTCGTGCGCCGCCAGAGGACATCTTCGGCGGTGCGCGCCCATTCCTGATCTATGAAGTACTGCAGTTCCCGCTCGCTCAGCCCGGCGCCGAAATCCTCGCCCAGCCGGCCGTCGCCCACCACCTCGTCGGCTCGAGTGCCATGGCGGCGGAAAATGCCGCGCAATGTAGGAGTCGGGAGCTGCGGATGGCGCGCGAAAAAAGCGTCGCGTGCAGCGACGCGCGACTGCGCGCCGAAATCGCTGCCGGGTAGCGCCGCGCGGTCCGTCCATGGCGCCTTGAGCCCGGGAAAGTAGGGTTTCAGGTGCTCCATGACCTGCTCGGCGAGGTGCCGGTAGGTGGTGATCTTGCCGCCGAAGACGGAGAGTACCGGCGCCGCGCCGGCCTCGTCGTCCACGCGCAGCGTGTAGTCGCGCGTCACGGCCGACGGATCGCTCGTGCCGTCGTCATAGAGCGGACGCACGCCGGCGAAGCGCCAGACGACATCGCCGGGCCGTACGGGGTTCGCCAGATAACGGTTCACCGCGCGGCACAGGTAATCGACCTCGTCGTAAGTCGGCTGCGCTGACTCGGTGTCGACCTGCGGCACGTCGGTGGTGCCGACGAGCGTGTGCAGGTCCCCATACGGGATCATGAACACGACGCGGCGATCGTCGTTCTGCAGGATGAAGGCGTGGTCGCCGTCGTAGAGCTTCGGCACCATGATGTGGCTGCCGCGCACGAGGCGCACGAGGTCCCGCGACGGCTGGCCGAGGCGCTCATTGAGCACCTTCTTCACCCACGGGCCGGCGGCGTTGACGATCGCTCTCGCCTGTATCTCCTCGCCGTTCGAAAGGCGCACCCGCCAGCCGTCGTCCTGCCGCTTGGCCGAGCGGCATTCGGTGCCGGTCAGCACCCGAGCGCCGCGCTCGCGCGCGTCCAGCGCATTGGCGAGAACGAGCCGCGCGTCGTCCACGCGGCAGTCGGAGTAAATGAAGCCGTGCTTTAGCTCGGGTTTCAGGCCCGACGCAAACGGTGGGGCGTCCAGGCGGACAGCCGACGAGCCCTTCAGCAGCGAGCGGCGCGCGAGATGGTCGTATAGGAAGAGCCCGAGCCGGATCATCCAGCGCGGGCGCAGCTCGGGCACGTGCGGCATCACGAAGCGCGCCGGCCAGACGAGGTGTCCGGCGATGCGGAGCAGGATCTCCCGCTCGGCGAGCGCCTCGTGCACGAGCTTGAACTCGTACTGCTCGAGGTAGCGCAGCCCGCCGTGGATCAGCTTCGACGAGGCAGACGACGTGGCGCCGGCCAGGTCGCCTCGCTCGACGAGGACGGTGGCCAACCCGCGGCCGGCGGCGTCGCGCGCGATACCGGCGCCGTTGATGCCGCCGCCGACGACGAGCAGGTCGTAAGTCACCGCGGCGCACTATAGCTGATGAGGCGTCTTGCAAGCGCGCCTCGCCGCGGGAGACAGACTAGCTGCTGCTGGCCTTCTTCAGCTGGTCGAGCTTGACGACCTTCACCGTGACTTCAGGATGGGCCTTCGTCTTCGCCAGCTGCTGCTCCTTCGCCTGCTGTTGCTGGCGACGGATCTTCTCGAACGTCTTCTTGATGTCCGTATCGAAACTCGGGCGGTAGCGGAAGTCGGAATCCAGAATATGTTTCATGCGGTCTCCTGCTTGGGCTCCGTCATTCTTTCAAACGCCGGCCCGCCACAATGCAGGCCGGCCGTGGTCTTGCCGGACTATCTATTCCCAAGGCGGTCAATTTCAAGTCGCAGCCGCGACGACACGCGTCGTGCGACTACGACTTCGGCAGCGCTGAATTACTTCTTGCGCAGGCGGCGGATGGCCGCGAGCTGCGCGGCGAGCATCGACAGCTCGCCTTCGACGGCGGCGATTTCCTGCTTGTCTTGCGCCCTGGCGCGCGCTTCTTCGGCACGCTTCAGCGCTTCCGAGGCCTTCGCTTCGTCGAGGTCGGCGCCGCGGATCGCGGTGTCGGCGAGGAC
>DATMIG010000379.1:0-6852 GCA_035554335.1 Burkholderiales bacterium | reverse complement strand
CCCGTGCGGGATGGCGACGCCTTGCCCGAGGCCGGTCGAGCCGAGCTTCTCGCGCGCGAACAGGCTGTCGAACACGGTGCTGCGGCCGATCTTGTCGTGGTTCTCGAACAGCAGCCCCGCCTGCTCGAACAGGCGCTTCTTGCTCGACGCCTGCAGGTCGAGCAGCACGTGGGAGGGAGCGAGGAGCTTGCCGACCAAGCTCATGGGGCGCCCATTCTACCCACTCCGCTAAACGCGCTTCTCGTAGCGCTTGTCCTTGTACCGGAGCACCTGCCGGTCGAGCTTGTCGGCGAGGAGGTCGATCGCCGCGTAGAGGTCGTCCTCCTCGCTCTCGCAGTGCAGGTCCTTGCCGCGCACGTGCAGGGTGACTTCCGCCTTCTGCCGGATCTTGTTGACCGTGAGGATGACGTGGGCGTCGATCACATCGTCGAAGTGCCGCGAGACGCGCTCCAGCTTGGAGCGAACGTAGCTGAGGATGGCCGGCGTCACTTCCACATGATGACCGCTCACGTTCAGGTTCATGGTCACAGAGCCTTTCGTTGGTTGACGGCAGGAATCTGCAGGGATTCGCGGTACTTCGCAATCGTGCGGCGCGCAACCACGATGCCCTGTTCGCCGAGTATCTGGGAGATACGGGCATCCGAGAGCGGCGCCTTGGCGTCCTCCGCGGCGACGAGCTGCTTGATGAGCGCGCGGATGGCGGTCGAGGAGGCGGCGCCGCCCGCCTCGGTGGCGACGTGGCTGCCGAAAAAGTATTTCAATTCGTAGGTGCCGCGCGGCGTCGCCATGTACTTCTGCGTCGTCACGCGCGAGATGGTGCTTTCGTGCAGGCCGAGCGTCTCGGCGATCTCGCGCAGGACCAGCGGCCGCATGGCGACCTCGCCGTGCTCGAGGAAGTGCTTCTGGCGCTCGACGATCGCCTGCGACACGCGCAGGATGGTGTCGAAGCGCTGCTGCACGTTCTTGATCAGCCAGCGCGCCTCCTGCAGCTGCGACGAAAGGCCCTGGCCGCTGCGGGCGCCGGCCGCGATCTCGGCGTACAGGCGATTGATGCGCAGGCGCGGCATCGCGTCGGGGTTGAGGCTTGCGCGCCACTGGCCGCGCTGCTTCTTGACGATGACGTCCGGCACGACATAGCGCGCCTCGACCTTGGAGAACGCGGCTCCCGGGCGCGGATTCACGCCGCGGATCAGCGTCTGCGCGAGGCGCAGCGCGTCCTCGTCCGCGCCGGTCGCGCTTTTCAGGCGCGAGTAGTCGCGGCTCGCGAGCAGCTCGAGGTGCTTGTCGACGATGTCGAGCGCAAGGTCGCGCTCCGGACACGCGACGTGCGTGCGCAGTTGCAGCGCGAGGCATTCGCGCGGGGAGCGCGCGCCGACGCCGGCGGGCTCGAGGTTCTGCAGGTGGCGCAGGGCGATGGAGAGCTCCTCGAGGTCCACCTCGGCCTCGGGCGCAAACATCGCGACGATCTCCTCCAGGCTTTGCGTAAGGTAGCCGTCGTCGTCGAGCGCGTCGATCAGCAGCCCGACGAGAGCGCGATCCTTCTCCGACAGGTTGGTGAGGGTGAGCTGGCCGTGCAAGTGGTCGCGCAACGTCGGCGTGTCGGGCGGCGTGAAGCTGCGCTCGTTGCCTTCGTCGTCTTCGCCCGGCGTGCGCCAGTTCGACGCCACGTCGACCGACCAGTCGGTGTTGTCGGGCGCGGGCGGTGGCTCCGTCGCCACGCTCGACGAAGGCCCTGCCGCGGGCGGCGGGGCGTCGACGTCTTCGTGGTCCTCGCGCTCCAGCGCCGGGTTCTCCATCAGGAGGCGTTCGATCTCCTGGTTGAGCTCCACCGTCGAGAGCTGCAGCAGCCGGATCGACTGCTGCAACTGCGGCGTCAGCGTGAGGTGCTGAGAGAGTCGGAACTGCAGGGAGGGCTTCATGTACCCGATGGTGACCTGAGCTGCAGTGTGCCGGGCCGAAGATTAAAAATCGCTACAGCCTACATGCGGAAGTTTTCGCCCAGATAGACCCGGCGCACGCTGTCATTATAGACAATCTCCTCCGGATGGCCCGAAGCGAGCACCGCGCCTTCGTTGATGATGTACGCGCGGTCGCAGATGCCGAGCGTTTCTCTCACGTTATGGTCCGTTATGAGCACGCCGATGCCGCGCTCCTTGAGGAACCTAATGATGCGCTGGATGTCGAGCACGGCGATCGGGTCGACCCCGGCGAAGGGCTCGTCGAGCAGGATGAAGGCCGGCTTCGTGCCGAGCGCCCGCGCGATCTCGAGGCGGCGCCGCTCGCCGCCGGAGAGCGAAATCGCCGCGTGCTTTCGCAGGTGCGAGATGTTCAAGTCCTTCAGCAGCTCGGCGAGGCGGGTCTCGATGTCCTCGGGCGCGAGTCCCTGCAGCTCGAGGATCGCCTTCACGTTCTCCTCGACCGTAAGACGCCGAAAGACGGAGTTCTCCTGCGGCAGGTACGAGATGCCTAGGCGCGCGCGCTTGTGGATCGGCAGGTGCGTGAGCTCGGTCGTCTCGAGGAAGATGCTGCCGGCGTCCACCGGGACCAGGCCGACGATCATGTAGAAGCAGGTGGTCTTGCCCGCGCCGTTCGGGCCGAGCAGGCCCACCACCTCGCCGCTCCCCACGTCGAGCGACACGTCCTGCACCACCGTGCGTGTCTTGTATCGCTTGCGCAGTCGCTGCGCGCTGAGCTTGCTCACTGAGTTTTCATTTGGCCGGCGGCTTCGGCTGGATCGTGGCGCGCACGCGTCCCTGTCCCTTGCCCGGCGTCACGGTGAAGAAGTCGCTCTTCTGGTCGACGAGGATGTAGTCGCCGGCGACTTCGTCGCCGCCGCGGTTGACGCGCGCCGCCTCGAACAGCTCGACCTTCTGCGCCTTGTCGTCGAGCTCGATGCGCTTCGCCTCGCCTTCCATCCACACGCCTTCCTTCTCCGGCGGCTTGGGATCCTGGCGCTGCTTGAACCGCACCGGATTGCCGGTGGCGGTGGCGTACTGGTTGCCTTCCTTGTCCTGGCGCACGACGATGCGGTCGGCGCGGATGTTGAGCGTGCCGCGGTTGACGACCACGTTGCCTTCGAAGACGTTGGTGCGCCGGGCGTCGTCGGCGCTCATGCGGTTCGCCTCGATCTCGATCGGCTTGGTGGCGTCGGCCTGCTCCGCGGCGGCGGGCAGCGCGATGGCGAAGAGCAGGGCGGCGGCCAGTCTCATTTGCCCGACTCGAAATGTCCGCGCACATCGTTGTGCAGGAAGAGCTGGCGCGTCGTATTGAAGTACTCCATGCCGCGCCCTTTCAGCCAGCGTCCAGGCTCCTCGAACAGCACCTCCCGGTCGGTGCGCACGAGGTCGCGATCGCGCAGGATATGCAGGAACGAGGTGGTCAGGCGCCCTTCCGGCCGGTCCTCGCCCGCCTCGCGCACCAGCACGACATTGTCGTAGAGGAAAATCTCGTCGCCCTCGCGCGATACCTTGCCGCGGTCGGCGCGCGCCGTATAGCGCGGCTGCTCGGGCTTCGCCTGCAGCACGCGCGGCGAGGTGAGATCGGTCGAGTCGTCGTCGGGGAAGTGCAGCATCTTGGCCGCCGAGAGCACCGACTCGACGTGACCGTCGCGCGTGTAAGTGGTAGTCGTGAAGTTGTCGACCAGGTAGTCGGGATCGTGCCGCCGCAGCGACGGGTGAGCGCCCTGCTCGACGCTTACCTGATGGTCGAGCCAGAAGGTAAGCAGCGCGAGGGAGAGCATCAGCGCCAGGGGGAAGAGGCGTGTCGTCGACATTACCGGTGGAAGCGGGCGAGCACGCGCCCGAGCTTGGCCTGCGCTTCCAGGATGAATTCGCACACCTCGCGCGCGGCGCCATAGCCGGCGGCGGCCGACGGGATGAGGTGCGCGTGCTGTCGCACGTCCTCCGGCGCTTCGCGCGGCGCGCAGGCGAAGCCGCAGCGGGTGAGCACCGGCAGGTCGACCACATCGTCACCCATGTAGGCGGTTCGCGCCGCCTTCACCTTCAGCTTGCGCAGCAGCGCGAGATAGGCCTTGCGCTTGTCGTTCGCCCCCTGCACCACGTGCTCGATGCCGAGCTCCTTCGCGCGCTCGGACACCGCCTGCGACTGGCGGCCGGAGAGGACCGCGGTGCGCAGCCCCGCCATCTGCAGGAGCTTGATGCCGTGGCCGTCAAAGGCATGGAACGCCTTCAGCTCCTCGCCGCCCGGCCCGTACCAGAGCCGGCCGTCGGTGAGCACGCCGTCGACGTCGAAAATCACCAGGCGCACCTGTCTTGCCCGTGCGAGCGCATCCGGAGCCAGGTATTGCATCGCGTGCTAGAGGACTTTGGCGCGGAAGAGGTCGTGCAGGTTGAGCGCGCCGACCAGCACGCCCGCCGCATCGACCACCGGCAGCTGGGTGATCTTGTGCGCTTCCATCATGTGCACGGCCTCGGCCGCGAGCATTTCCGGCCGCACGCTCTTCGGCCGCGCCGTCATGACGTCGTCCACCGCGCGCGCATCCATGCGTCCCTTCTCCACCGTGCGGCGCAGGTCGCCGTCGGTGAAGACGCCGATCGCCTTGCCATCGGTATCGACGACGGCAGTCATGCCGACGCCGCCACGCGACATCTCGGCGACTGCGTCGCGCAGCGAAGCGCCGCTCGCGACCTTGGGGATGCGCTCGCCGGTGCGCATGACGTCGTGCACATGCAGGAGGGCCTGGTGCGCGAGCGCCTGCGCCGGCAGCTTGCCGCGCGGATGCGTGCGAGCGAAGTCGGCCGCCGAGAAGCCGCGCGCTTCGAGCAGCGCCACCGCGAGCGCATCGCCGAGCGCGAGCGCGGCCGTCGTGCTCGCCGTCGGCGCGAGATTGAGGGGGCAGGCTTCCTGGGCGACCGCCGCGTCGAGGTGTACATCGGCCTCGCGGGCGAGGGTCGAATCCGCTTTGCCGGTAATGGCGATCAGCTTCGCGCCGCGCCGTTTCACCTGCGGCACGATCTCGACCAGCTCCGCGCTCGAGCCCGAGTACGAGATGGCGATGAATACGTCACCCGATTCCACCATGCCGAGATCGCCGTGGCTCGCTTCGGCCGGATGCACGAAATACGCCGGCGTGCCGGTGCTCGCCATGGTCGAGGCGATCTTGCGCGCGATGTGGCCGGACTTGCCGATGCCGCTCACCACCACGCGGCCGCTGCGGCCGTTGATCAGCTCCACTGCCTGCGCGAAGCGCTCGTCCAGCCGCTCGGCTAGCGCGCGCACCGCGTCGGCCTCGATCGCGAGCACGCGCCGCGCGAGATCCAAGGCGCTGGTTTTGCTCGTTTTTTGAGTGGCGCGGGCCGCCTTTATCATAGGGCGCGAGTATAGCCCAGTGACCGGAACCGTTTCCCTCCAATCCGTGCTCGTGCTGCTCGCGAGCAGCGTGGTCGCGGTCGCGCTTTGCCGACGGCTGCGGCTGCCCGCCATCGTCGGCTATCTCGCGACGGGCCTCGCGCTTGGCCCGCACGCGCTCAGCATCGCCGCCAATCCCGAGGAGACGCAGCGCCTTGCCGAGTTCGGCATCGTGTTCCTGATGTTCTCGATCGGCCTGGAGTTCAGCCGGGCCAAGCTCTCCACCATGCGCCGCGTGGTGTTCGGCGTCGGCGGCGCGCAGGTGCTGGCCACGGCCGCGATCGCGGTCTGCACCGCGCTCGTCCTCGACGTCGGCTGGCGCGCCGGCGTCGCGCTCGGCGCAGTGGCGGCGATGTCGTCGACCGCGATCGTGTCCAAGCTCTTTGCCGAGCGCGCCGAGCTCGATTCGGCGCACGGGCGACAGGTGATCGGCGTGCTGCTCTTCCAGGATCTCGCGGTGGTCCCGTTCCTGGTCGTCATCCCGGCTCTCGCGCAGCCCGCCGGCGGGCTCGGCGTCGCCATCGCGGTGGCGCTCGCCAAGGCGGTCGCCGCGCTCGTCCTCGTGATGCTCGTCGGGCCGCGCGTGGTGCGCGCATGGCTCGGCTTTGCCGCCGGGCTGCGCTCGAACGAAATCTTCGTGCTGAACGTGGTGCTGATCATCCTGCTGCTCGCCTATCTCACCGGGCTCGCCGGCCTCTCGCTCGTGCTCGGCGCGTTCCTCGCCGGCATGCTGATCGCGGAGACGGAATACCGCTTCCAGGTCGAGGAGGACATCAAGCCGTTCCGCGACGTGCTGCTCGGCCTCTTCTTCGTCACGGTCGGCATGATGCTCGATCTGCGCCTCGTCGCTGAGCAGGCGGGGCTTGTGGCCGTGCTCTTCATCGCGCTCGTGGCCGGCAAGGCGTTGACCGTGGCGATCGTGTCGAAAGCCTTCGGCACCGCGACCGGCACCGCGTTGCGCGTCGCGCTCGCGCTCGGCCAGGCCGGCGAGTTCGGCTTCGTGCTGCTCGGCCTCACCGACTCGGCGGGCATCGTGGCGCCGGCGCTGCTGCAGCCGTTCCTCGCCGCCATGATCCTGTCGATGCTCGCCGCGCCGTTCGTGATCGGCGCGAGCGACACCATCGTGCTGCGCGTGTCGCGCTCCGAGTGGATGCTGCGCTCGCTCGAGCTGCATCGCATTGCGACCCAGTCGATGGACGCCGAACGCCACGTCATCGTGCTCGGCTATGGGCGCAATGGCCAGCGCCTGGCGCGGCTGCTCGAGGCGGAGGGCGTGCGCTACGTCGCGCTCGACCTCGATCCGGAGCGCGTGCACGAGGCGGCGCTCGCCGGCGAGCGCGTGGTATTCGCCGACAGCTCGCGCCGCGAGGCGCTCGTCGCCGCGGGCATCGGCCGTGCGGCGGCGGTGGTGGTTACCTTCGCCGACGTCAACGCGGCGTTGCACGTCCTCGCGCACATCCATGCGATCAATCCCTCGGTGCCGGT